>DATKAX010000440.1:0-39735 GCA_035514595.1 Burkholderiales bacterium | reverse complement strand
CTGCCCAAGGTGAAGGTCGAGGCCGCGATCAAGACCGAGCTGCTCGAGCAGGCGATCGAGGCGATCGAGCGCTCGGCCAACACCGGCAAGATCGGCGACGGCAAGATCTTCGTGTTCGATCTCGAAAAAGTCATCCGCATCCGCACCGGCGAGACCGATGCGGCGGCGCTCTAGGAGAAGACGATGAGAAAGGTTCTCGCAGTTCTCGCGCTGCTGGCCGCGTGCGGCGTGGCCACGGCGGCCGAGCCGGCCAAGCTCGACTCGGGCGACACCGCCTGGATGCTGATCTCCACCGTGCTGGTGATCATCATGATCATTCCCGGCCTGGCGCTGTTCTACGGCGGCATGGTGCGCGCCAAGAACGCGCTTTCGGTGCTGATGCAGGTGTTCGTCACGCTCTCGATGGTGTCGATCCTGTGGGCGGTGCTCGGCTACAGCCTTGCATTCTCCGAGGGCAGCAGCTTCATCGGCGGCTTCGGCAAGGCGCTGCTGTCGGGCATCACGCCGGACACCCTGCAGGGCACCATTCCCGAGCTCGTGTTCGCCACGTTCCAGCTCACTTTCGCCGCCATCACGCCGGCCCTCATCGTCGGCGCGTTCGCCGAGCGCATGAAGTTCTCGGCGGTGCTGTGGTTCCTCGGGCTGTGGCTGCTGCTGTGCTACGCACCGCTCGCACACATGGTCTGGGGCGGCGGCTGGATCGGCGCCATGGGCACGATCGACTTCGCCGGCGGAACCGTGGTGCACATCAACGCCGGGATCGCCGGCCTGGTGGCCGCCGTCGTTCTGGGCAAGCGCCGCGGCTACGGCAAGATCGCGATGCCGCCGCACAACCTCACCTTCACGCTGACGGGCGCCGCACTGCTCTGGGCCGGCTGGTTCGGATTCAACGCCGGCAGCGCCGTCGCGGCCAACGGCAGCGCCGGCCTGGCGATGATGAACACGCAGCTCGCGACCTCGGCGGCGGTGCTCGGCTGGATCTTCGCGGAGTGGTTCACCAAGGGCAAGCCGAGCCTGCTCGGCGCCGCCTCCGGGGCAATCGCCGGCCTGGTGGCGATCACGCCGGCCTGCGGCAACGCGGGTCCGATGGGCGCAATCGTGCTCGGCCTCGTGGCCGGCGTGCTGTGCTTCTGGGCGTGTGCGCACCTGAAGCGCGTGGTCGGCTACGACGACGCCCTGGATGTCTTCGGCGTTCATGGCGTGGGCGGCATCGTCGGCGCGCTCGGAATCGGCATTCTCGCCTCGCCGGCGCTCGGCGGCACCGGCTTCGCCGCCGGCGTAGAGACCATGGGCGCGCAGTTCACCAACCAGGTCATCGGCGTGGCCTTCACGCTTGCCTACACCGGGATCGTGAGCTTCGTTCTGCTCAAGCTGATCGACCTGGTGATCGGCTTGCGCGTGCCCGAGGAAAGCGAGAGCGAGGGGCTGGACATCGCGGAGCACGGCGAAGCCGCCTACAACGCCTGACCCCTGCCTGCACCGGACAAAAGGGCGCCGCGCGGCGCCCTTTTTTCTAGCCGGCGAGCTTCTCCAGCAGCGCTAGGAGCTGCGTGCGCTCGGCGGCCGTGAGGCGCGCCGCCACGCGGCCCTCGTGCTGCTCGATGCGCCGCTTGAGCCGCGAGACGAGGATGCGGCCGGCGCGCGTCAGCCAGAGCCCGTTGGTGCGCCGGTCGACGCCGCGCCGGCGCTCGATCAGGGCGCGCTCCTCGAGCACATCGAGCACCCCGACCAGGGTGGAGCGATCGAGGCCCACCGCCTGGGCGAGCCGGCTCTGATTGACGCCCGGATTGGCATCGATCAGGAGCAGGATTCCGGCGCGCCCCGGCGAGAGCTCCGGGACGCTGGACGCGAAGTCGCGGAACACCGCCTGCTGCGCGAGGCGCAGGCGGTAACCGAGCAGCCCGGGAAGCAGGCCGGGCTTCAGGCCGGCGCCGGCGGAGTCCATTTGTTTGGAGCCCAAACGATTTGATACCATCGTAGTCTCCCGCGGCGGCCCATGCAAATCACTCTCGAAGGCCACGATCGGCCGGTCCCCGTCGAGGCGGGCGATACCATCCTCGCCTCGCTGCTGCGCGCCGGCGTCGCCTTCCCGTTCTCCTGCCAGGCGGGTAACTGCGGCACCTGCAAGTGCGAGCTGATCTCCGGCGAGGTGCTCGAGCTCGAGCATTCCGAGCACGCCCTCGGGGCCGAGGAACGCGCGAAAGGCATCATTCTCGCCTGCCGCACCCAGGTATGGGACGACACGGTCGTGCGGCGCATCGACGCCGAAGAGCTCGTGATGCACCCCTCGCGCGTCATGCGCTGCCGCGTGCTCGCGCTCGAGGACCTGACGCACGACATCAAGGGCCTGCGCCTGGCGATCGAGGCCGGCGGGCCGTTCGACTTCTCGGCCGGGCAGTACGCCGAGCTCGAGTTCGCGCCGGGCCTGTCGCGGCATTACTCGATGGCAAGCACGCCCGCGGAGGCGCAGCTCGCCTTCCATATCCGCCATCTGCCCGGCGGCCGCACCAGCGGCCATGTCGCCGCGCGCTTGAAGCCCGGCGACAAGGTGAAGGCATCGGGCCCGCTCGGCATCTCGTACCTGCGCGATGCGCACGCCGGGCCGGTGCTGCTCGCCGCCGGGGGCAGCGGGCTTGCGCCGATGGAGTCGATCCTGCGCACGCTGCTCGGCCGCGGCTACCGCGCGCCGGTGACGCTGTACTTCGGCGTGCGCAGCGAGCGCGACCTGTACCACGAGGCGCTGCTCAGGCAGCTTGCCGCGAGCCACCCGAACTTCGCCTATCACGTCGTGCTCTCCGGGGAGGTCGGGGCGAGCGGCCGGCGCCACGGCCTGGTGCACGAGGCGCTCGCCGAGGATCTCGGTGATACTGACGAGCTGATGGCTTACCTTGCCGGCCCGCCCGTCATGGTCGAGGCGACAAGCGCGCTGCTCGCGGCGCGCGGCATGGCCGCGCGCCAGGTCCACGCCGACGCTTTCTACGACCAGAGCTGAGCCATGCGCCTCGAGAGCCGCGTCGCGATCGTCAGCGGAGGCGCGCAGGGAATCGGCCTTGCGATCGTCGAGGACCTGATCGGGCAGGGCGCATCCGTGGTGATTCTCGATGCCGGCGTGTCGATCTCCGGCGAGCCCTTGCAGCCCAGGCTCGCCGAGGAAGCCGCTGCGCGCATGGACCGTACAGCCGCGCTGTGCGGCGACGTCGCGGACACGGAAGTGGCGCGCGCTGCGGTGGCGCTCGCGCAGGAGCGCTTCGGCGCGGTCGACATCGTGGTGAACAACGCGGCCATCATTCGCGACGCGTTCATCTTCAAGTCCGATCCGCAGGCCTGGGACGCCGTGCTGCGCACCAATCTCACCGGCGCGCAGCGCCTGCTCGCCGCGGCCACCCCGGTGATGCGCGACCAGGCGAAGGCAGGCCGCGCGCCGGGCGCCATCGTGAACATGGTTTCCACCGCCGGGATCTACGGCAACTTCGGACAGGCCGCGTACGGCGCCGCAAAGGCCGGTCTCATCGGCCTGACGCGCATCGTCGCACACGATCTCGCCCGCTCGGGCATCCGCTGCAACGCGGTGGCGCCCTTCGCCGCCACGCGCGTCACCGAGAGCATCCGGCCGGCAAACGACGCACAGGCGGCCTACAAGGAAAAAGCGCTGAAAGTACCTGCGCGCTACGTCGCGCGCCTGGTGAGCTACCTCGCGAGCGACGCGGCGGCGCACATCAACGGGCAGCTGTTCGGCGCGCGCGGGCGCGAGGTGTTCGTGTTCTCGCAGCCGCGCCCCGCGCAGCGGCTGCTGCAGCCGCAGGGGGGCTTCGAGCTCGAGGCCTTCTCGCAGGCGGCGAGGGCGCTGGAGCCATATTTCGCCGAGCTCGTGACCGACCTCGAGGCCTTCTCCGGCGACCCCGTTCTCTGAGGAAATCCGCATGTCAGCCTATCCCAGCGTCAAGACCGTCGAGGACTTCAACCAGCAGCCGGAGGAGTACCGCGACGCGGTGCGCAAGATCGTGCGCAGCCACGCGCTCAACGAGCTCTACGGCGCGCAGGTGTTCGACGAGCCGGCGATCCGGCTTGCGCCCACGCCGTACGCGAAGTGGCTGACCTGCCGCGTCGCGATGGAGGAATACCACCATCACGTGCGCTTCAAGGAGCTCGCCGACCAGATCGGCGTCCGGCCCGAGGAGATGGACGCGAAGCACAAGCGTCCGCTCAACATCTTCGAGCTTCCGCTGGAGGGCTGGGAGCAGTTCTGCGTGATCAAGATGCTCGGCGATCTCGCCGAGATCCTGCAGGTCGAGGACCTGCTGCACTGCTCCTTCGTGCCGCTGCGCAACATCGCGCGCACCACCATGCCGGAGGAAAAGTTCCACGCCCAGTTCGGGCTCGACTTCTGCGTCGACCTGGTCGAATCGAACGAGGGCCGCGCCAAGGTGCAGAAGGCCGTGAACGGCTTCTATCCCGAGGTGCCCAGGTTCTTCGGCTCGAACCGCTCCCGGAACAACGATATCTTCCGCAAGTACGGGCTCAAGCTGCGCACCAACGAGGAGATGCGGGCCGACTACCTGGCGCGCGCGAAAAGCACGGTCGAGCCGCTGGGCATCACGCTGCCCGAAGTGCCGATCTTCTGACCGATGAACGGCACCGACCTGCTGCTGGGCAGCGCAGCGCTCGAGCGCTACGGGACGCGCACCGCGTTGCTGTGCGGCGACGACGCGCCGACCTACGCCGAGCTTGCCGCGCAGGTGCGCCGCTCGGCGGGCGCGCTGTGCGCGCTCGGCGTGCGGCCCGGCGATCGGGTGCTGCTTCTGATGCGCGATACGTCGGAGTTTGCCGCCGCCTGGCTCGGCACGGTGCTCTGCGGCGCAGTCGCCGTCGCGCTCAATAACAAGCTCTCGGAAGCCGAATACCGGCACATCCTGGACGACAGCGCGGCGCGGCTGGCGATCGTCGAGGACCTGTTCGCCGCCGCACGCCCCGATCTCACCGCGGAGCTCGCGCGCGACGGGCGCGTCGTCATCGCGGGCGGGGGAGCTGCCGGCGCGCCCTCGTGGCGCGAGCGCGTCCAGCTTGCAGCGGAGGCGGCGCCATTCGAGGCTGGGCCCGACACGCCGGCGCTCGCGCTTTACTCCTCGGGCACGACCGGCCGGCCGAAGGGCATCGTTCACTCGCACAAGGGATTCGCCTGCCTCGCCAAGGCATTTCGCGCGCTGGGACTGGGCGAAGGCGAGCGCGTTTTCACGACCTCGCGATTCTTCTTCGCCTACGGCCTCGAGCACGGACTGCTCGCGCCGCTTGCCATGGGCATGACGGCGGTGGTCTGCCCGGACTGGCCGGATACCGAGGCCGTGATCGGACTCGTCGCACGCCACCGGCCCGTCGCCCTGTTCAGCGTGCCGACCGTGTACCGGCGCCTGCTCGCCGAGCCGCGCGAGCGGCTGGCGCCGTTTCGCACCTTGCGACGTTGCGTTGCCGGCGGCGAGCGGATGTCGAGCCAGCTGGTAGAGCAGTGGCACCTCGCGGTCGGCGGCGAGCTGCTCAATCTCTACGGGATGTCGGAGACGCTGTGCGCCTGCATGCTCACGCCGCCGGGCACATCGAACGGCGTGCGTACCGGCAAGCCCTTGGAGGGCGTCGAAGTGCGCTTGCGCGACGCGCAGAACAGGGAGCCGCCTGAGGGAGAGCCGGGCGTTCTTTGGGTGCGCCATCCGGCGCAGGCAGCCGCCTACGCCAACCTGCCGGAGCAGACGCGCGAGCAGTTTCGCGACGGCTGGTTCTGCAGCCGCGACATGTTCGTGCGCGATGCCGGCGGATTCTTCGTCCACCAGGGTCGCTCGGACGAGCTGATGAAGATCGCCGGCCAGTGGGTGCAGCCCGGCGAGCTCGAGGAAGTGGCGGCCCTCGAGCCCGCGGTGTCCGAGGCGGCCTGCGTGCCGGTGGTCGATGACGACGGCCTCGAGCGCCTGGCGCTGTTCGTCACCGCGCGCGCCGATACCGAGGCGGCGCGCAAAGCCGCGGCCGCAGCCTGCGAGCGATCATTGCCGCGCCACAAGCGCCCGAAATGGGTACGCGCCGTTCCCGAGCTGCCGCGCACCGCCACCGGCAAGGTGCAGCGTTACAGGCTGCGCGAAATGCTGGAGCGCGAGCTCGGGCGCAGGGACTAGAATTTCGCCTTTTGAGGTAATGCGCATGGCCTATGCAATTCCCCTCTGGACCCCGCCGGCGCTTCCGGTCGCGGGCAGCCCCGACGCCTTTCCGGTGCGCCGCGTGTTTTGCGTCGGGCGCAACTACGCCGAGCACCAGAGGGAGATGGGCGGCGATGGACGCGAGCAGCCGTTCTTCTTCCTGAAGAGCGCCCACACGCTGGTGCCAGGCGGCGGGGAGGTGCATTACCCGGCCAAGACCTCCAACTACCATTACGAAACCGAGATGGTGGTGGCGATCGCGAAGGGCGGGCGGCGCATTGACGCGAAGAAGGCCAACGACTACATCTTCGGCTACGCGGTGGGACTCGACATGACGCGCCGGGACCTGCAGCAGTGGGGCAAGGACCACGGCCGCCCGTGGGACTTCGGCAAGGATTTCGACGAATCCGCGCCATGCAGCGCCCTGGCGCCGGCAGCCAAGATCGGGCATCCGTCGCGGGGTGCGATCTGGCTCACCGTGAACGGCAAGCAACGCCAGCGCGCCGATCTTTCGGACATGATCTGGTCGGTGCCCGAGCAGATCGCCTACCTTTCCGAGTACTACACGCTGGAGCCGGGCGACCTCATCTTTTCGGGTACGCCGGCCGGGGTGGGGCCGGTGAAGCCGGGCGACGAGCTGCTCGCGGGCATCGATGCCGTCGGCGAGCTCAAAGTCAAGATCGTCGCTGCCCTGTGAAGCCTGACGACGCGGAGCATTCCATGAAGAGCATCGCCCCTTACCGGCGGCCGTACTGGAACACCCAGCCCGACTACCTGTTTCCGAAATACGCCTCGAGCGTGAGGCGCGCGCCGACGCAACCGCTCGTGGTACTGCCGCACACGCTCTCGGAAGTCACCGCCCCGGTGTTCGGCTACGACGACGTCAAGCCCACCGACAGCGACCTCACGCGCCAGCACAAGGGCGAGCCGCAGGGCGAGCGCATCGTGGTGCATGGCCGCGTGCTGGATGAGAACGGCAAGCCAGTTCCCGGGATCCTGCTCGAGATCTGGCAAGCGAACGCCGCCGGCCGCTACAACCACCGCGTCGACCAGCACGATGCCCCGATCGATCCCAACTTTACCGGCGCCGGCCGCGCTCTCACCGACGCCGAAGGCCGCTACCGCTTCATGAGTATCCGGCCGGGAGAATATCCCTGGCGCAACCACTACAACGCCTGGCGCCCGGCGCACATCCACTTCTCGCTGTTCGGCCCGGCGGTCGTATCGCGCCTTATCACGCAGATGTATTTCCCGGGCGACCCGCTGCTCGATTACGACCCGATGTTCACCTGCGTGGCCGACGAGAAAGCGCGCAACCGCCTGATCTGCTCGTTCGACTGGGAGACGACGATGCCCGAGTACGCGCTCGGCTACCGCTTCGACATCGTGCTGCGCGGGCGCGAGGCGACCCCGATGGAGAACCGCCGATGAGCCTTCGAGCCAGCACCTCGCAGACGATCGGGCCGTACCTTCGCATCGGCCTGGAATGGATGGTGATCGAGGACCTCGCGCCGCAGGGCGCCGCCGGCGAGCGCCTCAGGATCGAGGGAAAAGTGATCGACGGTGACGGCAAGCCGGTGAACGACGCCGCGGTCGAGATCTGGCAGGCGAACAGCCACGGCAAGTACGCCAGCCCGGAGGATACCCAGGCGAGGCCGCTCGAGCCCGGCTTTCGAGGCTATGGCCGCTCGCTCACGGACGACGCCGGGGCATTCCGCTTCCGCACCATCAAGCCCGGGCCGGTTCCCGGGCTCGACGGCAAGCCGCAGGCGCCGCACCTCGTGGTGACGATCTTCATGCGCGGCCTGCTCAAGCAACTCGTCACGCGGATGTATTTCCCGGACGAGCCGGCGAATGCCGGCGACCCGGTGCTGAGCCTGGTGCCTGCCGAGCGGCGCGCCACGCTGGTGGCGAAGCGCAAAGGCGACGGCGTGCTGGAGTGGAATGTGGAGCTGCAGGGCAAGAACGAAACGGTGTTCTTCGACTTCTGAGCCGCCTCTGAGCCTCGAGCTCATCTTCGCCGACGAGCGCTGCGCCGAGGCGCTGAGCGACGAAAGCCTGCTTGCCGCGATGGCGCGCTTCGAGGGTGCGCTTGCGCGCGCGAGCGCGCGCGCCGGCGTAGTGCCGGCAGCGGAGGCCGATGTCATCGTGCAGGTCTGCAAGAGCGCCCGCTTCGACCCCGCGGCGCTGGCCCGCGCTGCGCGCCGCGCCGGCACGCTCGCCATCCCCTTTGTGCAGCGCCTTACCGGGGAGGTCGCCGCTCTGTCGCCGCAGGCGGCACGCTACGTCCACTTCGGCGCTACCAGCCAGGACGTGATCGACACGGCCGTGGTGCTGTGCGCCGGGAACGCCGCGCGACGGATCGAAGAACTTTCGCGGCGCACCGGAGATGCGGCCGCGCAACTCGCGCAACGCCATGCGCGCACACCCACAGTCGCGCGTACCCTGCTGCAACCGGCACTGCCGGTGCCGTTCGGCTGGAAGGCGGCGGTGTGGCTGTCGCTCATCACCCGCTCGTACACCGGCTTCCGGGCAGCGGCGAGCGAGGCCCGCGTGCTGCAGCTCGGCGGCGCCGGCGGCACGCTGTCGGCGTTCGCAGATCGCGGGGACGCCGTCGCCAGCGCGCTCGCCGACGAGCTTGCGCTGACGAAGCCGTCCATCACCTGGCACAGCGCACGCGACCGCTTCGCCCGCCTCGGTGTCGAGGCGGCGATCCTCGCGGGAACAGCGGGAAAGATCGCTCGCGACGTCTCGCTGCTGATGCAGCCCGAGGTGGGAGAGGTCTCCGAGCCTGCCGGCGCAGGCCGCGGCGGCTCCTCGAGCATGCCGCACAAGCGCAACCCGGCGGGCAGCCTGCTCGCGCTCGAGGCGGCGCAGCGCGCGCCGGGGCTCGCCGCCACGCTGCTTGCGCAGCTCGCCCCGGAGCACGAGCGCGGCCTCGGCCAGTGGCAGTCGCAGTGGCTCACCTTGCGCGCGCTGCTCCTTGCCGCCTCCAGCGCCCTCGGCGCGATGGCCGAGGTGCTCGAAGGCCTGCTGGTGGATGCGGCGGCGATGCGTGCGAACCTCGAGCGCACGCACGGCCTCGTGTACTCCGAGGCCTTGTCGGTACGGCTCTCGCGCGCCGTGGGCAAGCCGGCCGCGCATGCGCTCACGGAAAGGCTGTGCGAGCAGGCCGTTCGCGAAGGCAGGAGCCTGCTCGAAGTGGCGAGCGCCGATCCCGAGGTGGCGCTCGACGCGGCGGAGCTTGCGGCGCTGTTCGAGCCGGAGAGCGGCTACGGCGCCGCTCTTGCCATGATCGATCGCGCGCTCTCGGACTGGCGCGCGGCTCAGTCCAGGGGCAGCCCGACGTAGTTCTCCGCGAGGCTGGCGGCGGCGGCGCGCGAGGCGACGACGTACTCGAGCTCGGCGAGCTGCAGGCGGTGATGGAACGGCGTGTCGTCGTGGTAGCGGTGCAGCATCGAGGTCATCCACCACGAGAAATGCTCCGCGCGCCACACGCGGCGCAGCGCGGTTTCCGAATAGCGCGCCAGCATCTCGGCGCTGCTGCTCCGGTAGTAGCCGGCGAGCGCCCGTGCCAGCACTCTCACGTCCGCGACCGCGAGGTTCAGCCCTTTGGCGCCGGTGGGCGGCACGATGTGCGCGGCGTCGCCCGCGAGAAACAGTCGACCGTATTGCATCGGCTCGACGACGAAGCTGCGCATGGCGACCACCCCCTTCTGAAAGATGCGCCCTTCGGTAAGCCTCCAGCCGTCCGCGCTCGCGAGCCGCGCGTGCAATTCCTCCCAGACACGCTCGTCGGGCCAGTTCCTGATGTCGTCGCCAGGATCGCACTGCAGGTAAAGACGCTGGATCTGCGGCGAGCGCGTGCTGACCAGGGCGAAGCCGCGCTCATGGTGGGCGTAGATGAGCTCGTCCGTCGCGGGCGGCGCCTCCACCAGGATGCCGAGCCAGCCGAAGGGATAGACCCGGCTGTACTCGGCTCGCCTGCGCGACGGGATCGAGGGACGCGACACGCCATGGAAGCCGTCGCAGCCGGCGATGAAGTCGCAGGCGAGCTCGTGAACCTTGTCCGACCTGTCCCGGAAGCGGATCCGTGGCGCATCGCCGTCGATGTCCTCGAGGCTGACGTTCTTCACTTCGAACAGGATCTCGCCGCCGGACGCGAGCCGCGCCTGCACCAGGTCCTTGATGACCTCGTGCTGCGCGTAGACCATGATCGAGCGCCCGCCGGTGAGCGCGGGGAAGTCGATGCGATGCGTGCGTCCCGCGAAGCGAAGGTAAATGCCTTCGTGCACGAAGCCCTCGCGTCGCATGCGCTCGCCCACGCCGCTCTCGGAGAGGACATCCACCGTGCCCTGCTCGAGCACGCCGGCGCGGATCGTTGCTTCGATGTCCTGGCGGCTGCGGCTCTCGATCACCACCGATTCCACCCCCTGCAACCGCAGGAGGTGCGCGAGCAGCAGCCCCGCCGGTCCGGCGCCGACGATTCCGACCTGCGTGCGCATGACCCCTACCTTGCCCGGAACAGCGCCTTGACCGCCTCGGGGATGGCCTCGCCCCTCATCGGCGTGCCGGGGCCGTCGGCGTAGCGGCCCCATACCCGCGTCTCTGCGCCCTCCGCGAGCGGCGTGCCGTCGCTGCGCACGATCTGGTGCGCGACGACGAACGACTTTCCGCCGAAGCGCGCGATGCGCGAGCGCACTTCGCAGCGGTCGCCATGCTCGGCGGGAGCGAGGAAACGGCATTCCGCCGACACCAGCGGCATCGCCCTGTGCTCGGCACGCATGCGCTTGGCGCCGTAGCCCGCCGACTCCATGAAGCTCCAGGCCGCGGCGTCCATCCAGCGGAAGTAGGTCGGATAGAAAATGATGCCGGCCGGGTCGCAATCGCCCCAGTGGACCTGGCAGGGAAACACGCCGACGACCGAGCGGAACTCGGCCTCGCTCATCGCTAGCACTGCTCCCAGGGCAGGCCATCGAAGCGCCACCCGGCGCGCGCGTTGCGGTGGTGGCGCTCGTCGAGCTCGCCCTCGAAGCCGTGCTGCACGTTGTAGACGCGGCTGAACCCGGCGCGCTCGAGCTCCTCCCCGGCCTCCCGCGAGCGGTTGCCCGAGCGGCAGATGAGCACGATCGGCCGCGTGGCGTGCTGGGTGCCGGCGAGCTTCTTGACCTGGCCGACGAAATGCGGATTCACGGCCCAGTCCGGTCCGTCGTTCCACGGCACGTGCAGCGCGCCCACCGGATGGCCGACGAACAGATACTCCATCTCGCTGCGGCAGTCGACGAGCAGCGCGTCCGCATTCTGCTTCAGGAACTCGAACGCCTCCTGCGGCGGCAGATGACCCATGCGGACGATTATAAGCGGTTGACACTGCCGGCACCGGTGGGCAGACTCCCACCAGCGCGCCGATTTGATGTTCAGCTTGCGGGCGCGATACAAATTCCGCTAAAGAGACGTGTCGTAGAGGCCCGTTTCTGCGCAAGCTGAACGGGCTTTTTCATTTTTGCGGATCTGCACCACGTGGCTGACAACCCAAGCCTTCAAGCGCTGCTCGACAAGAGGATCCTGCTCCTCGACGGCGCCATGGGCACGATGATCCAGCGCGCCCGGCTGGCCGAGGAGGACTACCGCGGCGCGCGCTTTCGCGACTGGAGCCGCGACTTGCGCGGCAACAACGATTTGCTGTCGCTGACCCAGCCGCGGCTGGTGCGCGAGATCCACTCGCAGTACCTCCAGGCCGGCGCGGACATCATCGAAACCAACACCTTCAACTCCACGGCGGTGGCGCTCGCCGACTACGGCATGCAGGCGCTGGCGCACGAGCTGAACCGGACCGCCGCGCGCCTCGCAAAGGAAGCGGTGCAGGAGTGGCAGCCGGAGACCCCGGCGCGCCCGCGCTTCGTCGCCGGCGTGCTCGGGCCCACCAACAAGACCGCGTCGATCTCGCCCGACGTCAACGACCCGGGGTTTCGCGCTATCGGCTTCGACGAGCTGGTCGCCGCCTACGGCGAAGCCGTCGACGGGCTGCTGGAAGGCGGCGTGGATCTGCTGCTTGTCGAGACCGTGTTCGACACCCTGAATGCGAAAGCGGCGCTGTTTGCGATCGAGGGCGCGTTCGACAAGCGCGGGCTGCGCATGCCGCTGATCATCTCCGGCACGATCACCGACGCGTCCGGACGCACGCTGTCGGGCCAGACTGCGGAGGCCTTCTACAACTCGATCCGGCACGCCGGGCCGCTCGCCGTCGGGCTCAATTGCGCGCTCGGCGCGCGCGAGCTGCGGCCGTACGTCGAGGAGCTCGCGTCGCTTTGCGAGTCGTTCGTCTCCTGCCATCCGAACGCCGGCCTGCCGAACGCGTTCGGCGAGTACGAGGCGAGCCCGGAGTCGATGGCGCAGGAGATCGGCGAATGGGCGCGCAATGGCTGGCTCAACCTGGTGGGCGGCTGCTGCGGCACTACGCCCGAGCACATCGCCGCGATGGCCGAGGCGGTGCGGGGCGTCGCGCCGCGCAGCGTCCCCGCCCGGCCGCGCGCCCTGCGGCTCGCCGGCCTCGAGCCGCTCAACGTCGACCAGAGCTCGCTGTTCGTCAACGTCGGCGAACGCACCAACGTGACCGGCTCGCGGGCGTTTGCGCGCCTCGTGCTTGCCGGAGACTACGCCAGCGCGCTCGCCGTGGCGCGCCAGCAGGTCGAGAACGGCGCCCAGGTGATCGACGTCAACATGGATGAGGCCATGCTCGACTCCGAGAAGGCGATGGCCACGTTCCTCAGCCTGCTCGCCGCCGAGCCCGACATCTCGAGGGTGCCGCTGATGATCGACAGCTCCAAGTGGAGCGTCATCGAGGCCGGCCTCAAGTGCGTGCAGGGAAAGCCGATCGTCAATTCGATCTCGCTCAAGGAGGGCGAAGACGAGTTCCTGCGGCAGGCGCGCCTGTGTCGCCGCTACGGCGCAGCAGTGGTGGTCATGGCCTTTGATGAGGCCGGCCAGGCCGACACGCTCGAGCGGCGCACCGCGGTCTGCCGCCGCGCATATGCGCTGCTGACGGAGCGCGCCGATCTCCCGCCCGAAGACATCGTGTTCGATCCCAACATCTTCGCCATCGCCACCGGGCTCGAGGAGCATGCGCGCTACGGCATCGACTACCTCGAAGCGGTGCGCTGGATCCGGGCGAACCTGCCGCATGCGAAAGTCTCGGGGGGAGTGTCGAATCTTTCGTTTTCTTTCCGCGGCAACGACGCGGTGCGCGAAGCCATGCACACCGCGTTCCTGTACCACGCCGTCCGCGCCGGAATGTCGATGGGCATCGTGAACGCAGGGCAGCTCGGCGTGTACGAGGAGCTCGAGCCCGGCCTCAAGGAGCGGGTCGAAGACGTGATCTTCAACCGGCGCGCCGACGCCACCGAGCGCTTGGTCGAGCTCGCCAACACCGTCAAGGCTGGCGCGAGAGAGAGCGCAAAGGACGAGTCCTGGCGCGCCGCTACGGTGGCCGAGCGCCTGGCGCACGCGCTGGTCAACGGCATATCCACCCACATCGTCGCCGACACCGAGGAGGCGCGGCTCGGATGTACGCGCCCGATCGAGGTCATCGAAGGCCCGCTGATGGACGGCATGAACATCGTCGGCGACCTGTTCGGCGCGGGCAAGATGTTCCTGCCGCAGGTGGTGAAGTCCGCGCGTGTAATGAAGCAGGCAGTGGCGCATCTGGTGCCGTTCATCGAAGCTGAAAAGGCGAGGAGCGGCGAAGTGGCGCGCGCCAAGGGCCGCCTCGTGATCGCCACCGTCAAGGGCGACGTGCACGACATCGGCAAGAACATCGTTTCCGTGGTCCTGCAGTGCAACAACTACGAGGTGATAAACCTCGGCGTGATGGTGCCCGCCCAGACCATCATAGAAACCGCGCAGCGCGAGAACGCCGACGTGATCGGCCTGTCCGGGCTGATCACGCCGTCGCTCGAGGAGATGGCGCACGTCGCGCGCGAGATGGAGCGCGCGGGCCTTCAGCTGCCTCTGCTGATCGGCGGCGCGACGACATCGCGCGCTCACACCGCGGTCAAGATCGCCCCCAGCTACACCGGTCCCGTGGTGTACGTCCCGGACGCCTCGCGCAGCGTTCCGGTCGTGCAGAACCTGCTTTCGTCCGACGGGCGCGACGACTACGTGGCCCGGGTGCGCGCGGACTACGACAAGATTCGCGCCCAGCATCAGGACAAAAAGGGCCCCGGGCCGCTGCATCCGATCGCCGAAGCGCGCCGGCGCGGCTTCAAGACCGATTGGACGGGCTATCTGCCGCCGGCTCCTGCGAAGCCCGGCCTGACGGTGCTGCGCGGCTACCCGCTCGCCGAGCTCGTGGAGCACATCGATTGGACGCCGTTCTTCCAGGCATGGGAGCTGTCGGGTCCCTATCCCCGCATCCTGCAGGATCCGGTGGTCGGCGAGGCCGCGCGGAAGCTCTTCGCGGAGGCTCAGCAGACGCTGGAGCGGATCGTGCGGGAGAGCTGGATCGTCGCAAACGGCGTGGTCGGCCTGTTCCCGGCAGCGCAAGTCAGGGCCGACGACGTCGAAATCTACCGCGACGAGGGCCGCGGCGAGCCGCTCATGGTGTGGCGCAACCTGCGCCAGCAGAATCACAAGCCGGAAGGCCGCGCCAATCTTTGCCTCGCCGATTTCGTCGCCCCCAAGGCGAGCGGCGTGCGCGACTGGATCGGCGCCTTCGCCGTCAGCGCGGGCAGGATCGAGGAGCGCGTCGCCGCGCTCGAAGCCGAGCACGATGACTACGGCGCGATCATGCTGAAGGTGCTCGCCGACCGCCTGGCCGAAGCCTTCGCCGAACGGCTGCATGAGCGCGTGCGGCGCGAGTTCTGGGGCTACGCGCCGGAGGAGCGCCTGGGCCCTGCGCAACTCATCGCCGAGGCCTATCGCGGCATCCGTCCTGCCCCCGGCTATCCTGCCTGCCCGGATCACACGGCGAAAGGTCCGCTGTTCCGGCTTCTCGAGGCTGGACGCAATGCGGACATGCGCCTCACCGAGTCGTATGCGATGCTCCCGGCATCTTCGGTGTCCGGCTTCTACCTGTCGCACCCGGAGGCTCAGTATTTCGCGGTCGGGCGGATCGGTCGCGACCAGGTCGAGGACTATGCGCTTCGCAGCGGCATGAGCGTCGAGGAAGCGGAGAAGTGGCTCGCGCCCTACCTCGCGTACGAGCCGGGCGCGGCGCTTGCCCGCTCGACGCTATAATCCACGCATGGGCAAAGGCGACAAACGCACGCGGCGCGGCAAGATCTACAAGGGCAGCTACGGCAACAAGCGGCCGCAGCGCGTCAAGAAGCAGAAGAAGCAGACCTGAAGGCGTTGCTCGTCACCGGGGCGCTGCTCGGCGCGCTTGCCGTCGCGCTCGGCGCGTTCGGCGCGCACGCGCTCAAGGCCAGGCTCTCGCCGGAGGCGCTCGCCCTGTGGAACACCGCGGTGCAGTACCACTTCTGGCACGCATTGGGGGTGCTCATCATGGGGCTCGCAGCCTTGCACTTCGACCCGGTGTGGACCAGAACCGCGGGCTGGCTGCTCGCCGCCGGCACGGCCTTGTTTTGCGGCAGCCTCTACGCGCTCGCCCTGGGCGCGCCCAAGGCGCTCGGCGCGCTGGCGCCCGTTGGCGGCATGGCGCTCATCGCCGGCTGGCTGCTGTTTGCCGGGATAGTCATTTTCGCCAGAACGCCGGGCTGAACAGCACGAACACCGTGATCAGCTCGAGCCGGCCGAGGAGCATGACGGCGGTGCCGATCCAGGTCTGAAAACCATTCAGTACCGCATAGGTCGACGCGGGCCCGACGTTTCCCAGACCAGGACCGAGGTTGTTGAGCCATGCGGTCGCCGAGGAGAACGCGGTTACGAAATCCAGGCCGGTCGCGGTGAGCAGCATGGTCACTGCGGTCATGGTGACGCCGTACACCAGCATGTAGGCGAGAACGGCGAAGATGATCTGGTTCTCCACCACTTGTCCGCCGAGCTTGACCGGCATCAGCGCCCGCGGGTGCACCATGCGGGCCAGCTCGCGCACCGCCTGCTGGAACATCAGCAGCGCCCTCATCATCTTGATTCCGCCGCCTGCGGACAGCGAGCAGGTGCAGAAGGTGCACAGCATCAGCATCCACAGCGGCGCGAACAGCGGCCAGGCCGCGTAGTCTGCGGTGGTATAGCCCGTGGTGGTGGCGGCCGACACGGTGTTGAACACGGCGTAGCGCAACGCGGTCGGAAAGTCCCGGTAGACGCCGTGCAGAAACAGAAACGCCGCCACCAGCAGCACGCTTGCGAGGACGATGCCGAGGAACGCGCGCATCTCCGGGTCGACGCTGTAGGGGCGCAGGCTCACGCCCCGCAGGGCGAGGAAATGGGTGCCGAAATTGATGCCGGCCGCCAGCATGAAGAACACCGCCACCAGATCGATGGCGAGCGAGTTGAAATGCGCGAAGCTCAGGTCGTGGCTCGAGAAACCACCGAGGCTGACGGTGGAGAATGCGTGCGTCAGCGCGTCTATCCAGCTCATTCCGGCCAGCGCGTAAGCTACGGCGCATAGGGCGGTCAGCAGCGCGTAGACGAACCACAGCCCTTTCGCGGTCTGCGCGATGCGCGGGGTGAGCTGCCGCTCCTTCATCGGACCTGGCGTCTCGGCCCTGAGGATCTGCCGGCCGCCCACGCCCAGCAGCGGCAGCACCGCGACCGCCAGCACGATGACCCCCATGCCGCCGAGCCATTGCAGCTGACAGCGCCAGAGGTTGAGCGAGGGCGGCAGCGCATCGAGGCCGGAGAGCACGGTTGCGCCGGTCGCGGTGAGCCCCGACATGGCCTCGAAGTACGCCCCGGTGAAGGTGATGCTCGGGAGGTAGAGAAGCAGCGGCAGGGTCCCGAACGCGGGCAAAACGGTCCAGACCAGCGTGACGAAGAGGAAGCCATCGCGCGTCTGGAGCTCCGCCGGCCCGCGCCGGGTCAGCATCCAGAGCAATGCGCCCGAGAGCACGGTGAAGTAGATCGCTTCGGCGTGCGCGAGCTCGCCCCGGTCGCCCAGCGCGAGCGATACCGCCAGCGGCAGCAGCATGGTGGCCGCGAAGAACATCAGCACCACCGAAAGCAGGTTCAGAACAACGGCGATGCGCGTCATCGGGCGCGCCCCCCGCTCACAGGAAGCCGGCGCTTACCTGGAACAGCTTCTCCACGCGCGGCAGATTCTTCTTGTCATTCACGAACACGATCACGTGATCTCCGGCACGGATCACGGTGTCGTGGTGGGCCATGATCACCTCGTCGGCGCGCACCACCGCGCCGATGGTCGTGCCGGGCGGCAGGTCGATCTCTTCGATCCGCCGGTCCGTCAGCTTGCAGGAGTTCCGATCGCCGTGCACCACCGCCTCGAGCGCCTCGGCGGCGCCGCGCCGCAGGCTGTGGACCGCCACCACGTCGCCGCGTCGCACGTGCGCCAGCAGCGTACCGATGGTCGCCTGGGCCGGGGAGATGGCGATATCGATCTGTCCGGACTGCAGAAGGTCGACGTACGAGCGCCGGTTGATGAGCGCGACCACCCGGCGCGCGCCCATGCGCCGCGCGAGCAGCGAGCTCATGATGTTGTTCTCGTCGTCGTTGGTGACGGCGACGAACAGGTCCATGTCCGCGACCGCCTCCTCGCCCAGCAGCTCCTCGTCGGTCGTATCGCCGTTCAGCACCAGCGCGTTGCTGAGCTTCTCTGCGAGGATCTCGCACCTTCGCTTGTTGTGCTCGATGACCCGCACGGAGTAGTTCTGCTCGAGCGCGCGGGCGAGACGCAGCCCGATGTTGCCACCGCCGGCGATCATGACGCGCCTTACCGGCTGGTCCATGCGGCGCAGCTCGCGCATCACCTCCCGGATATGCCCCGAGGCCGCGAGGCAGAACACCTCGTCGCCCGCCTCGACCACCGTGTCGCCTTCGGGCAGCACGGACCGGTCGCCCCGGAACATCGCCACGATGCGGGTATCCAGACGAGGACTGTGGGCGCGCAACTCCTTGAGCTGGCGCCCCACCAGCGGGCCGCCCTTGAACGAGCGTACCGCCACCAGGCTCACCTTGCCTCCGGCGAAATCGAGCACTTGCAGCGCCTCGGGGAATTCGACCAGCTTCACGATGTAGTCGGTGAGAATCTGCTCAGGGCAGATCGAAAGGTCGACGTCGAAGCCGTCCTCGCCGAGGACCTTGTCGTTCGCGAGGTAGTCGGTTGCGCGCACCCGCGCGACGCGCCGGGGAACGTTGAACATGCGCGCCGCCAGGCGGCACGCAACCAGGTTGGTCTCGTCCGATTGCGTCACGGCGATCAGCAGATCCGCATCCTCGATGCCCGCCTCGATCAGCACCGAGGGATGGGCGCCGCTGCCGCTGACGGTCCGCAGGTCCAGCCGGTCCTGAAGCGTGCGCAGGCGCTGCGGGTCGATATCGACCACGGTGATGTCGTTCTGCTCCGACACCAGGCTCTCGGCGACCGAGCTGCCGACCTGGCCTGCGCCCAGGATGACGATCTTCATTCTTCGCGCCGACCGACCGGCAAGCCGAGCGCCTTCAGCTTGCGGTAGAGGTGGGTCCGCTCGAGGCCGGAGCGCTCGGCGACGCGCGACATGCTGCCGTGCTCCCGCGCCAGGAGGTGCTCGAAATACACGCGCTCGAACGCCTCGCGGGCCTCGCGATAGGGCCGGTCGAAGGCCACCTCCGGCAGTGCTCCGGACGCACCGCGCGCCGCCAGCACGCGCTCCACGTCCTCGAGCTGGACTTCCTCCTCCAGAGCGGTAAACGCGAGATCCTTCACCACGCTTTCGAGCTCGGCGAGATTTCCCGGCCAGGCATGATGGCGCAGAGCGTTCAGCGCGGCGATCGCGAGCCGCCGCGTCGGGCAGGAACGCGCCTCCACCAGCTGAGCGAGCATGAGCGATGCGAGGTCCGGGACGTCTTCCGCGAAATCGCGCAACGCCGGCAGCCTCAGTGTCAGCTCGGCGAGTCGCGCAGCCAGCTCGGGATCGAACTCGTGCTTTTCGGCGAGGGCGCGGGCATCGAGGGGCGAGAAAGACACGATCCGGACCTTGTGCTTGTCGACGCGCGCGAGCAGAAACTCGAGGTTGCGCTGCTCGGCACGCGCAAGCCGGCTCAGGTCCGGGACAAAAAGGACCCCTCCTGCGGCTCTCGCCAGGAGCTCCGATGGCGGATCGGCGAGAAGCTCGGACCCGGCGAGGAACGGCGCACTCGGCGCCGCCAGGAGCCGCGCAAAGAGCTCGGGGCGTATGCCGCGCTCGCCGCGCAGCATCAGCGGCACACCGGATTGGGCGAGCTGGGCAAGCCGCTTCTTCGTGTCGGCAAGCACGGCGGAGCGTCCGAGCGCGGCGAGCGCGAGCTGCGGGCTCGCCGGCACCTCGGGATTGCGCAACGCCCGCTTCACCGTGGCGAGCAGTCGTTGCAGGGCGATCGGCTTCTCCAGAAAATCTAGCGCGCCGATGCGGGTCGCTTCGACCGCGGTTTCAATGGTGGCGTGGCCCGACATCATCACCACCGGCATGGTGAGCTGCCCGCTGGTGGCCCATTCCTTCAAAAGCGTGATGCCGTCCGTATCCGGCATCCAGATATCGAGCAGTACGAGATCCGGGCGGCCCCGCTCGCGCACGCGGCGCGCCTCGCCGGCGCTTTCCGCAAGCGTCACCTGATGCCCTTCATCGGCGAGGATCTCCGACAGGAGCTCGCGGATCCCGATTTCGTCATCCACGACGAGGATCTGGGCCATTCTCGCTAGGCCGCCTTCGCCAGGGGCAGCAGGACGCTCACCGAGGCGCCGCTGCTCGGGCTGTTTTCGATCGCCACGATGCCGTGATGCTCGTCGATGATCTTTTTCACGATCGCCAGACCCAGGCCGGTGCCGCGCGGCTTGGTCGTCACGTAGGGCTCGAAGATGCGCGCCATCAGCGCCTCCGGAAAGCCGCCGCCGTTGTCCGACACCGCCAGCCTGACGCGGTCGTCCACAAGCGCGGTGCGCACTTCGATCGCCGGCGTCGCCGCCCCCGGCCCGGCATGCTCCAGCGCGTCCTGGGCGTTTTGCACCAGGTTATGGATGACCTGGCGGATTTGCGCGCCATCCGCCCATACGGGGGGCAGCGCGTCGGCAAGGCGCTTGTCGATCGGCACGGGCGAATTTTCGTACAGCGCGAGCACTTCGTTTACCAGCGCGTTGAGATCGAGGCGCGCCAGCGCCGGCGCCGGAAGCCTGGCATAGTCGCGGAAATCGTCCACCATCGCCTTGAGGGCGGCGACCTGGTTCACGATCGTTTCGGTCGAACGTCGCAGCGTCTCGGCGTCCTCGCGCGCGAGCCGCTCGCGAAGCTTCATCTCCAGGCGCTCCGCGGACAGCTGGATTGGCGTGAGCGGGTTCTTGATCTCGTGCGCGAGGCGCCGCGCGACCTCGGCCCATGCCGTCGCCCGCTGTGCCTGGATGAGTTGCGTGATGTCGTCGAACACCAGGACGTAGCCGCCGCCGGTCGCCTGCGGCAGCTTGGCGCCGCGCGCATGGACCGTCTTGCCGGTTCCCTTGAGCTGCAACTCGAGCTGCCAGTCGTGGTCTCCCTGCGCGAGGAAATGCGCGCGCATGCGCTCGCTGAATGCCGCGAGCTCGGCGCCCAGGATCGCAGCCGCACCGCGATTGGAGATCGATAACTCGAGTTCGTGGTCGAACACGAGCACCCCCGCCGACAGGTTCGCGAGAATACTCTCCAGGCGCGCCTTCGCCCCCTCCAGGGCCAGGCGATTGAACTCCACCACGCGCCGCGCCTCCCCGAGCTGGCGCGTCATGGAATTGAACGATTCGGTGAGAACGCCGAGCTCGTCACGCGACTTGACGGGCGCCTGGCGCGAAAAATCGCCTCGCGCGACCGCTTGCATCGCTTGCGCGAGCGTCGCGAGCGGCTCTGCCAGCCGGTCGGACTGGGTCACCGCCACGGCCGCCGCGATGAAAAGCGCCATCAAGAAGGCGAACGTGAGGGTAACGATATAGACGCGCTTGAGTTCCTGCCGTCCTATCGCCAGCTCCCGGTAATCGCGGTAGGCGGCCTCGACTGCCTCGGCGCTGCGGGTAAAGCTCGGCGATACGGTGCTGCGCACCTGGAGAACGCGGATTTCGTCGGCGAGGCTCAAGGCGTCGATGGGCGTCAGCACCCGCAGCGACAACGGGCGCCCCGTCACCGAATCCACCACCGTGTGCATGCGATTCAATCGCGCCTGGCGCAGCATTTGCGCGCTGGGCAGCTCCGGCACGAGTTTCGACAGGTCCTCCGCCGCGGCGGCCAGAAGCCGGCCGCTCGAAGTGACGACGACAGCTTCCTGGACGCCGGCTTGGGCTCGCGAGCGCTCGAGCTGCGAAACCAGCTGGGCCGGCGACTGCTCGGCGAGCTCGACCGCCATAGCGCGTGCCTTGGCTTGCGTGTCGGCCATCATCTGGTCGATCGCCTGCTGTCCGAGACTGATTCCTCCCTCGAGCGCGGCATCGACTCTCACGTCGAACCATGATTCTATCGACCGCGCCAGGAACTGCACCGAGACGGCGTAAACGATGAGTCCCGGGAGAACCGCGAGCATCGCGAAGCGAGCAAGCAGGCGAAGCGTGAGGCGTGTGCCGAATACGCGCGCCCGGTAACGGCGCGCGAGCGTGACGAGCTGGTAGGCAAGCAATGCCGCGAGCAGCATTGCGAGTGCGGCATTGAGCGCGAGCAGCAGCGGGTAGTGACGTGCAAACATGGCCGTACCGCCGCTCGCGGTCGCAAGAAGAATGAGACCCAGGCCGGCGACCGTCCCTCCGATCGCGAGCAGCAGCTTCATCGCTCCGCTCTCCGAGGCTCGCGTGCTTCCACTGGCGCCGGCAACTGCCGGGGCGAGCGCACCGTGAATCGCTTCCACGAGGACTCGAGGTGCAGGTCACGGTTGGTGAGCGCGCTCAACTGGAACGGCTTTGGAAGGAGCGTGGTATCGAGGCGCATGCGGACCGCCGCCTCGTAATCCGATTCGGAAAAACTGACGGTGCGGTCCACCACAAGCCAGTTGCGTATGCGCCTGAGCACGTTGAGCGCTTCTTCGAGTGTCGGAAACGACTGCTGCAGCAGGCCGGTCGAGAGCCGGTACTGCCGCGACAGCGCATGATAGGACAGTCGCCGCTGCAGCTGGGCACGCGCGGCGGTTTCGTCGAACCAGTACCAGCGCCGCCGCGTGAGCTCGAAGTCGACGCGGAAATACAGGGGCACGCCGTTGGTGACCACGTCGGCGAGACGCGGCGTGAGCTCGAACCGGAAGTCGGCATCCAGCGCCAGGCCCTCTTCCACCGCGCGAATCTGAACTTCGCGCACTTCGATCTCCTCTGCGTGCGCCGCTGCGACGGCAAGCAGGCCGACAATCGCGAGGAGCCTGCTGAGTGGGGCGATGCGGCGCATGCGCGTCGCCTCAAGCTTTTTTTTCGATCAGCGCGTAGTAGAACCCGTCGTGCACGGCGTCGGGCAGCCATTGTGCCGGACCGGCGTCCGGCAGCGGAATGCGCAGGGCGTCCGGCGCGCTCGCGACGAACGCGTCGGTCACTGTGTCATTTTCCTGCGGGAACACCGAGCAGGTGACATACAGCAATTTACCACCCGGACGCAGCACGCGCCAAAGCGCCTCCAAAATCGAGGTCTGCCGCGAAGCGAATGCTGGCACATCCCGGGCGCGCCGCAGCCACTTCACATCGGGGTGGCGTCGCGCCACTCCCGAGGCGGAGCACGGAACATCGGCAAGCACGCGGTCGAAAGGTGCGCCGTCCCACCATGCGGCGAGCTGCGTGCAATCGGCCGCACGGACCGAGGCCCGCAGCTGCAGCCGATCCAGGTTGCGTTCCATCTGCGCGCAGCGCGCCGGATCGGCGTCGAGCGCCGTGAGCCCGACCTCGCAGCGCTCGAGGATGTGGGCCGCCTTGCCCCCAGGGGCGGCACAAGCGTCCAGCACGCGCTGCCCCGGAGCCAGATCCAGACACTGTGCTGCCCGTTGTGCGCCGGCGTCCTGCACCGACACCTTGCCCGACGGAAAGCCGGGCAGCCGCTCGACAGGAACAGGCCGCTCCAGGAGCAGGGCGTGCTCGGCCACCTGGCGGGCGGCCATGCCGCGCTCGGCGAGCTCTTCGCCGTACGCGGAGGTCGTGGTCCGGCGGCTGTTCACCCGCAGACACATTGGAGGGTGAGAATTGCCGGCTGCCAGCACATCCTCCCAGCGACTCGGGTAAGAAGTCCGCACCACATCGATCCACCACTGCGGGTGCTGGTAGAGCGCTTCCGGGTCCGCCGAGATGCGCGCCTCGAGCGCCTTGCGCTGGCGGACGAATCCCCGCAGCATGGCGTTCACATAGCCCCTGGCGCCGGGCTTCTCCAGCAGCGCGCACGCACGCACCGCCTGGTCGACGACCGTATAGTGGGCGTACCGCCCGGACTCGAGGCAATACAGCGCACACCAGAGCAGCGCCTCGACAGGCGGATCGGGCCGCCGGTGGCGCGACAACTCGCCGACGATCACCTGGCCGCGGCCGTAGCGGCGCAAAGTCCCGTGCGTAAGGTCTATTAGAGCGCCGCGCGCCGAAGTGCTGCCTTCCTCGGCCATGCGGTCGAGCTCGCTCGCCAGACTCTTGCCTGCTGCGACCCGGGTGACGATCTGCGCCGCATCGCGTAATTCCCGGGCGAGCGTGGACGCGCCGGTCACGTGAGCAGGGCGCCACGGGGCAGCGCGTGGCCGCGCAGGAACTCGTCCGCGGATAGCCGCCGGCCTCCGGCTCGCTGCAGTTCCTCGATGCGCAACGCGTCCTCGCCGCAAGCCACGAGCAGCCCGCCCTTTACGTCCAGCACTTCGCCCGGTCTGCCGCCCCTCTCGACGACTCGCGAGCGCCAGACCTTGAGCAGCTCGTCCCCCACCCGCGCGAGCGCCGCCGGCCTAGGCCGCAATGCCCGCACCAGGCGCTCCAGGTCTCGCGCAGGCCGGGACCAATCGATCCGGGTTTCGTGCTTTTCGATCTTGCGAGCGTAGGTCGCCCCGGCCTCGGCCTGCGGGACCGCGCGGAAGCGCCCGTCCTTGAGATCTTCCAACACCTCTACCATCGCCTCGGCGCCCAGCGTCGCCAACTTGTCGTGCAGAGTCCCGGCATCGTCATCGTCGCCTATGGGCACGCGACGCTGTGCGAGCAACGGACCGGTATCGAGCCCGGCGTGCATTTGCATGATCGAGACGCCCGTTTCCCGATCTCCTGCAAGGAGCGCGCGCTGGATCGGCGCCGCGCCGCGCCACCGCGGCAGCAGCGACGCGTGGATGTTGAGCGCCCCGTAAGGGGCGGCTTCGAGTACAGCCTGCGGCAGCAGAAGGCCGTAGGCCGCCACTACGATGACTTCAGGCCGTGAATCGCGCAGCCGATGCAGCACGTCAGCTGACTTGAGGGTCGGCGGCTGCAAGACCTCGACACCGCGGTCAAGCGCGAGGCGTTTGACCGGGCTCGCCGCGGTGCGCATGCCCCGTCCCGCGCGGCGGTCCGGCTGCGTCAGAACGAGGGCGATCTCATGTCCCGCCTCGATCAGGCGGGCGAGCGCTCGCTCGGCGAATTCCGGTGTACCCGCGAATACTAGGCGCAGGGAGAAGAGGCGATCAGGCCGTCTTGCGCAGCTGCTTAGCGAGCTTGGCGCGGATGCGCTGCTGCTTGAGCTGCGACAGATGTTCAACGAAGACCTTGCCCTTCAGATGATCCATTTCGTGCTGGATGCAGACGGCGAGCAGACCTTGCGCCTCGAGCGTGAACGAGTTGCCGTTGCGATCGTAGGCGCGCACCTTCACTCGCTCGGCACGCTCGACAAGCTCGTAGATGCCCGGCACCGAAAGACAGCCCTCCTCGATGTCGGACACTCCCGTGGCCTCGACGATTTCGGGATTGACCAGCACGACCAGGGAATCGTGCCGTTCCGAAGCGTCGACCACGATCACCTGCTTGTGCACGTCGACCTGCGTAGCGGCAAGCCCGATTCCGGGCGCGGCATACATGGTTTCGGCCATATCCGCGACCAGCTTCTTGAGGGCGTCGTCGAAAACAGTGACCGGGGCGGCCGTCTTATGCAGCCGGGCATCTGGGTAACGGAGGATGTTGAGAATCGCCATCTGGGGACAATTTCACTTGCGAATTGAACAGATTACATGGAGAATTTGACGCAACATATAAGCTATTCAGCGGTTGTGTTACATTGGGCTAGACAAAAATACTTTCAAGCCGGTCCGGGATGCCGTGAAAGGGGACGGGTCGCCATGGTCCAGCAATTGCGTAAGTCTATCACAGCGCTCGTTTTATTCATCGCCTCCGGGGGTGTTGCCGGCCAGGCGCCCAGTGCTCCTCTTACCCTCAAGGATGACGCCCCGGACCGGTATATCGTGGTTCCCGGCGATACGCTGTGGGGAATTTCCGAGCGCTATACGGACTCTCCTTGGCGCTGGCCGGAGCTTTGGAATCTCAACAAGGAACAGATTCGCAATCCGCACCTGATCTATCCCGGGTATGTGATCCTGCTCGACCGCGCGCGCGGACAGCTCACTATAGGCGGCATCGAGCGCGGGAGGGACATCGAGCGTGGAACGGTAAAGCTCAGCCCGCGCATGCGCGTCGAGCCGCTCGACAAGCAGGGGATTCCGAGCATCCCGGCTTCGGTGATCGAGCCGTTCCTGAGCCGCCCGCTGGTGATCGAGCCTGACGGGCTGGAAAAGGCGCCCACCATCATCGCCACCCAGGCGGACCGAGTCGTGCTGGCCGCCGGCAACACGGCTTACGTGCGGGGCATCGGGGCGACGAAAGAGGATACCTGGTACGTCTATCGTCCAGGCGGACCCCTCGTCGATCCGGACACGAACCAGACGCTGGCGTACGAAGCGATCTATCTCGGCACCGCGCAGATCACCCGCGAGGGCGATCCGGCGACCGTCGTACTGACTACGGCAGTCCAGGAAGTCGGCGCCGGCGACAAGCTCGTCGCTGCCGGCAGGCCACAGCCCGTCAATTACGCGCCTCGCGCACCGGCTACGCATATCCGCGGGCGGGTGATCTCGATTTACGGCGGATTGGGCCAGGTTGGGGAGGCAGGCCCCCAAACCATCATCAGCATCAATCGCGGCCGATCCGACGGCATCGAGATCGGCCACGTGCTGGCGTTGTACTCGCGCGGCGGCTCGGTTCGCGACACGACCAAGGCGCGCGGCGAACCGGATGCGAACATCAAGCTTCCCGACGAGCGGGCAGGACTCGCGTTTGTATTCCGCGTATTCGACCGCATATCCTATGCGCTGATCATGCGCATTACGAGGCCTGTCAGACCTCTCGATGTCGTACAGACGCCATAAACACAAGCGGGAAGCGTTCGCTTCGCCGCCCGCATGAAGCACGATCCCGAGCTCGCTAGCTGGCTGCAACTCACGCTTACCCCCGGTATCGGCGCCACCGCGATCCGCGGCATGCTTCGCCAGTACGGCTTGCCGCAGGCGGTCCTTTCGAAAAGGCACGCGGAGCTTGCGACGTTTGCACCGCCCGCCGTACTCGAAGCCCTGCATTCGGAGGCGGTCCTGGACGCTGTTTCACGCGCGCTCGAATGGGTCGAGGAACCCGGACAGCGGATCATCACCCTGGCCGATGACGAGTACCCGCGAAGCCTGCTGGAGATCCCCGACCCTCCGCCGCTGCTATACGCGCGCGGTCGCCTTGAACTCCTGCAGCGCGGGTCGCTCGCGATTGTCGGCAGCCGCAACGCGACGGCACAGGGTGAGGCCAACGCCGAGAGCTTTGCACGGGCTCTGAGCGACGCCGGACTGGTCATCGTCTCCGGATTGGCGCTTGGCATCGACGCCGCTGCCCATCGCGGCGGCCTCTCCGGCGCCGCGTCGACCATCGCCGTGCTCGGTACCGGCGTAGACGTGATCTATCCGCGCCGCAATGCGGAGCTCTCATCGCAGATCGCGGCGCGAGGTCTGCTCCTTTCCGAGTTCGCGCTCGGCACGAGCCCCGCCGCGCACAATTTCCCGCGACGCAACCGGTTGATCAGCGGCCTTGCGCAGGGTTGCTTGGTGGTCGAAGCAGCGCTTGCCTCGGGCTCCCTGATCACGGCGCGAGCCGCTGCCGAGCAGGGACGCGATGTATTTGCGATTCCCGGGTCGATCCATTCGCCGCTGTCGAAGGGATGCCACGCGCTGATCAAGTCGGGCGCGAAACTGGTCGAAACGGCAGACGACGTTCTGGCCGAGCTCTCGGGTTTCCGGCCCAGCGGCTACGCGTCCACTACGGCGCTGCCAGCCTCCCCTGCGCGCAACGCGCCCGAGGGGATCGCCAAACTGCTCGGCCATATGGGACACGATCCCGTCGACATCGACGCGCTTTGCGCGCGGGCGGGAATGTCTGCGGAGCAGGTGTCGGCGGGCCTGCTGCGACTGGAGCTCGACGGGCGCGTCACGGCGCTGCCAGGCGGGCTGTACCAACGCCTCGAGAAAGGCAACGGCGCGTAAACGCCATGCCGCTAGCCGCGTTATAAAAAGGGGCTTTCATGTACGACATCCTCGTTTACCTGTTCGAGCACTGCCAGCAAGCCGAGCTCGCCTATGATCGCGAGCGCGTCGCGCGAAAGCTGTCCGCAGCCGGATTCGAGGACTCGGACATCAGTGAAGCTCTTCACTGGCTCGCCGGCCTGCAGCGCGCGCCGCAGGACGTCGTCGAAGCGCTGCCGGATTCTCGCCGCTCGTTCCGTGCTTTCGCGCCCCGAGAACTCGTGAAGCTCGATGCCGCCTGCCGCGGGTTCCTCCTCACGCTCGAGCAGTCGGGCATTCTCAACCCGCAGACCCGTGAGCTGGTCATCGACCGCTCGCTGGCTGCCTCCGGTCCGACGCTTAGCCTGGAGCAGCTCAAGCTCGTGGTGCTGATGGTGCTCTGGAATCAGCAGACCGCGACCAGCCGCCTGCTCGCGGAAGACCTTTTCAGCACGGCGCACGGCCGTCTGCCCAGCTAACGCACCCCGCGCGCGCGGTGCGAGACCCGCGGGGGAGGTTGAACCGCCGAAGCATTTGCACTTATCATCGCCGCCTTTCGCGAACATGGCAAAGAAACTCATCATCGCAGAGAAACCGTCGGTTGCCGCCGACATTGCGCGCGCCCTCGGCGGCTTCACGCGCAAAGACGCTCTCTACGAGAGCGAGCGCTATGTGCTGTCATCGGCGGTCGGCCACTTGCTGGAGCTTGCGGTGCCCGAGGAGTACGACGTCAAGCGCGGCAAGTGGTCATTCACGCACCTGCCGGTGATTCCGCCTCGCTTCGACCTTGCGCCGATCGACAAGGGCGAGGACCGGCTCAATCTCCTGCTGCGACTGCTCAAGCGCAAGGACGTCACCGGCGTGGTGAATGCGTGCGACGCGGGGCGCGAGGGGGAGCTCATTTTCCGCTACATCGTCCAGCACGCGCGCAACCAGAAGCCGATCGAGCGCCTCTGGCTGCAATCGATGACGCCACAGGCGATTCGCGACGGCTTTTCCCGCCTTCGTAGGGACAGCGAGCTGCTGCCGCTCGCCGACGCTGCCAAGTGCCGCTCGGAGGCGGATTGGCTGGTGGGCATCAACGGCACGCGCGCAATGACCGCGTTCAACTCGAAGGAGGGCGGGTTCTACCTGACGACGGTGGGCCGGGTGCAAACCCCCACGCTCGCCATTCTCGTCGAGCGCGAGGAGAAGATCCGGGCGTTCTCGCCGCGGAACTATTGGGAGGTTCATGCGCGCTTCCAGGCCGGCGCCGGCGAGTATCCGGGACGCTGGTTCAACCCTGGTTTCAAGAAGGACGACGATCCGGAGCGAAAGTCCGAGCGTCTATGGAGCGCTGCCGACGCGGAGGCGGTCGTCGAGGCGTGCCGGGGGAAGACCGGGGTTGCGACGGAGGAGACCAAGCCTTCGACGCAGCTCTCGCCGCTGCTCTTCGACCTGACGAGCCTGCAGCGCGAAGCGAACGCCCGCTTCGGATTTCCCGCTCGCATGACATTGTCGCTCGCGCAGGCGCTCTATGAACGTCACAAGGTGCTGACCTATCCCCGCACCGACTCCCGCGCGTTGCCGGAAGACTATGTCGCGACCGTAAAGGAGACGCTGGAGGCGCTCCGGGAGATGCGGGAATTCGGCGCTTTTGCGCGACAGGTCCTCAAGCAGGGCTGGGTGCGCCCCAACAAGCGCATCTTCGACAACGCAAAGATCTCGGACCACTTCGCCATCATTCCTACGCTGCAGACGCCCAAGACTCTGAGCGAAGCCGAGCACAAGCTCTACGACTTCGTGGTGCGCCGATTTCTCGCCGTGTTCTATCCGGCCGCGGAATATCTTCAGACCACGCGCATCACGCGCGTGGACCGGCATCATTTCAAGACCGAGGGCAAGGTGCTGCAAAGCCCCGGGTGGCTCGCCGTGTACGGGCGCACAGGCGGCGAGAGCGAGACTTTGGCGGCCGTGACGCCGGAAGAGAACGTCGGAGTCCTGGAGGTAACGGCCCAGGCGCATCAGACCAAGCCGCCCCCGCGCTTCACCGAAGCGACGCTGCTATCCGCTATGGAAGGAGCGGGCAAGCTGGTCGAGGACGACGAATTGCGTGCGGCGATGGAGGCGAAGGGTCTTGGAACGCCCGCGACGCGCGCCGCGATCATCGAGGGACTGATCCGCGAGGACTACGTCCATCGGGACGGGCGTGAGCTGGTGCCTACGCCGAAGGCTTTTTCGCTGCTGTTCGCGCTGCACATGCTCGGCACGGTGGAGCTCGCTTCGCCGGAACTGACCGGCGAATGGGAGCACAAGCTCAAGCTGATCGAGCTTGGCAAGATGACGCGCGACGAGTTCATGAAACAGATCTGGGCGCTCGTGAAAAACGTCGTGCAGGTGATCAAGCATGGCGAGATCCCCGATGTCGTGTACGCCACGGTCCCCGCGCCATGCCCCAAGTGCGGTGGGGTGGTGCAGGAGAACTACCGGAAATTCCAATGTCAGAAATGCGACTTTTCGCTCTGGAAAGTGGTGTCGGGCCGCGAATGGTCGCCCGAAGAAGTCGCCGAGCTCATTACCCGGCGCTTCGTCGGACCCTTGAGCGGCTTCCGCAGCAAACAGGGCCGGCCCTTCACCGCAGGTATGCGGCTGACCGAGGACCTGCGCACCGAGTTCGACTTCGGCCAGGCGAGTGACGCCGAAGGGGAGACGCCCCCGGACTTCAGCAGTCAGGAGCCGCTCGGACCCTGCCCCAAGTGCGGCTCACGGGTTTACGAGCATGGCGTGACCTACAGCTGCGAAAAGGCATTCGGCGCCGCGCGCAGCTGCGACTTTCGCTCCGGGCGAATGATCCTGCAGCAGCCCGTCGAGCGCGAGCAAATGAAGAAGCTTCTCGCGACCGGCCGTACCGATCTTCTCACCGCGTTCGTGTCCAAGAAGGGACGGCGCTTCAAGGCCTACCTCGTCAAGACGCCGGGCGGCAAGATCGGTTTCGAATTCCAGCCGCGCGCCGCGAAGGAAAAGGCCGAAGAACCGGCCAAGAAGAAGCGCCGCGTCGCCTGATCAGACGTCCAGGTTTCTCACGCCAAGCGCATTCGATTCGATGAACGCGCGACGCGGCTCAACCTCGTCGCCCATCAGCTTGGTGAAGATCTCGTCAGCCGCGATGCCGTCGTCGATCTGAACCCTGAGCAGCCTGCGGCTGGCGGGATCCATCGTCGTCTCCCACAGCTGCCCCGGGTTCATTTCCCCCAGGCCCTTATAGCGCTGCAGCGTCATCGACTTCTCCACCTCTCCGAGGAGCCACCTCATGGCCTGGGGAAACTCGCGCACCGGCTGCTTCTTGTCGCCGCGCTGCACGTAGGCGCCCTCGGCGAGCAGATCGCGCAGCATCTCCGCGGTCTGGCGGATCTGAAGATAATCGCCCGAATGGACGAACTCGGTGTCGATGGTGCTCATGCGCACGTTGCCGTGGCGGGTGCGTTCTATCCGGACCTGATAGCGCTCCGTCTTGGCGTCGAAGTGCGGTGCGACGGCGACGCCGTTGCCGCCGATCGCCGCCTCGAGCGCCTCGGCCGACGACTCGGCCGTATCGCGGCGCGCAAGATCGATTTGCACGCCACGCAGGATCGCGTGCAGCACCTCGCGATCGATGAGTCGCGATACCCGCTCGATCACGGCCTCGGAAAGAAGATAGGACTTGGCGAGCTCCGCCAGCGTATCGCCGGCAATCGGCTCCCGGCCCGACGCCGGATAGAGCGCCGCGTCGACCAGCGCCTGCTTGAGCATGAACTCGTTGAGCTCGTGCTCGTCCTTCAGGTAGCGCTCCTCCTTGCCGAGCTTCGCCCTGTAAAGCGGCGGTTGAGCGATGTAGATGTGTCCGCGCTCCACCAGCTCCGGCATCTGCCGGTAGAAGAACGTGAGCAGCAGGGTACGGATATGCGAACCGTCGACGTCCGCGTCGGTCATGATGATGATGCGGTGGTAGCGCAGCTTGTCCGCGTTGTACTCCTCCTTGCCGATGCCGCAGCCGAGCGCGGTGATGAGCGTGGCGATCTCGGTAGAGGAAAGCAGCTTGTCGAACCGTGCTCGCTCCACGTTCAGAATTTTCCCTTTCAAGGGCAGTATCGCCTGGAACTTGCGGTCCCGCCCCTGCTTGGCCGAACCGCCGGCGGAGTCTCCCTCGACAAGGTAGAGCTCGCACTTCGACGGGTCGCGCTCCTGGCAATCGGCAAGCTTCCCGGGCAATCCCATCGAGTCGAGCACGCCTTTCCTGCGGGTCATCTCACGCGCCTTGCGGGCTGCCTCGCGAGCGCGCGCCGCCTCGATGATCTTCGAGGTAATGAGACGAGCATCGGCCGGCCGCTCGGCAAGGTACTCGCGCAGCCGCTCACCGACAATCTCCTCGACCACGGGGCGCACCTCGGAGGAGACCAGCTTTTCCTTGGTCTGCGACGAGAACTTGGGCTCGGGGACCTTGACCGAGAGCACACAGGCCAGACCCTCGCGCATGTCATCTCCCGTCGTTTCGACCTTGGCGCGTTTTGCCAGCTCGATTTCCTCGATGTACTTGTTGAGCACGCGCGTCATCGCGGCACGCAAGCCGGTCAGGTGCGTTCCGCCGTCCTTCTGCGGAATGTTGTTCGTGAAGCAGAGTACGCTTTCCTGGTAGGAGTCGTTCCACTGCATCGCCACGTCTACCGTGATCCCGTCCTTCATTCCCTGGCCGACAAAGACGTTGGGATGCAATACGTTCTTGGCCCGACTCATGTACTCCACGAAGCCCTTGACGCCCCCGGCGAAGGCGAAGTTCTCCTCCTTGCCGGCGCGCTGGTCGATCAGGACGATCTTCACGCCGTTGTTCAGGAACGAAAGCTCGCGCAGCCGCCGCGCCAGGATGTCGTAGTGGTAATCGATGTTGCCGAAGACCCCCTTCGAGGCGAGGAAATGCACCTCCGTGCCACGCCGCTCGGTGGCGCCGGTAACCTTCAGCGGCTCGACCGCCGCCCCATCGCGGAACTCGATCTGGTGCACGTGGCCGTCGCGCCAGACAGTGAGGCGCAGCCATTCGGAAAGGGCATTCACCACGGATACGCCCACGCCGTGCAGCCCGCCCGATACCTTGTAGGTATTCGAATCGAACTTTCCGCCGGCGTGCAGCTCCGTCATGACGATCTGCGCCGCCGAGCGCCTGAGCTCGTCGTCCTCCTTGATGCCCGTGGGGATCCCGCGCCCGTTATCGATCACGGAGATCGAATTGTCGGTGTGAATGGTCACCACGATCTCGTCGCAGAATCCGGCGAGCGCTTCGTCGACCGCGTTGTCCACGACCTCGAACACCATGTGGTGCAGGCCGGTTCCGTCGGACGTGTCGCCAATGTACATTCCAGGCCGCTTGCGTACCGCTTCGAGGCCCTTCAGGACCTTGATCGCGTCCGACCCGTACTCGTTGGCGTCTGGCAAATGCCTTTCCGGTTCGCCCAAGTGTCTCAAGTCCCTTCTGAAAGCAGATTCATGGTGGTTGCTCAGATCCTCATCGGCATGACGACGTACTTGAAGTCCTTCTCCGTGGCGTAGCTGATGAGAGCGCTCGATGACGAATCGCCGAAAGCGCACTCGATCTCCGTGCCGCCGACGTTGTTGAGGACATCGAGCAGATAATTCACGTTGAACCCGATGTCGAGAGGAGCGCCCGAATACTTCACGTCCACCTCTTCCTGCGCCTCCTCCTGCTCGGCGTTGGACGATACGATCTTCAGGCTGCCGTCGGTAATCACCCAGCGCACGCCCCTGAACTTCTCGTTGGACAGAATCGCAGCACGCAGCAGGGCCTGGCGCAGCGGCTCGCGGTCCACGTGCAGGAGATTCTTGTGCTGAGTCGGGATGACGCGGGTGTAGTCCGGGAACTTCCCGTCGATCAGCTTGGATACCAGCTCGACCGTTCCGAAGTTGAACGCTGCCTGCGTGGACGACAGCTCGACGCTCACTTCCTCCTCGGTGTCGGCAAGAAGCTTCGAGAGTTCGAGTACCGTCTTTCTCGGCACGATGACTTCCTGCCGCGGCAACTCGGCGCCAAGCTTGAGGGAGGCGAAGGCGAGACGGTGGCCGTCGGTCGCGACCAGCTTGAGCTGCCCTTCCTCGATCACCATCAGCAGCCCGTTGAGGTAATAGCGGATGTCCTGCTGCGCCATGGCGTACTGCACCAGCGCAAGCAGCCGGCGCAGCGCTTTCTGGGGCAGGACGAAGCGCGCGACCTCGCCGGCGGGCGGCGCAAGCCTTGGAAAGTCCTCTGCCGGCAGCGTTTGCAGGGCGAACCGGCTTTTCCCCGCCCTGACGAGCAGCCGCTTGTCCTGGGGCTGAAGCGAAACCTCCGCGTCCTCGGGAAGGGCGCGCAGGATGTCGAGCAGCTTCCTCGCGCCGACCGTCAGGGCACGGGCCTCGCCCTCAGCGTCCACCTGGCTGCGCGCCTTGATCTGGATCTCGATGTCTGTCGCGAGAAAAGACAGCGCTTCGGCCGAGCGATCGATCAGGACGTTGGACAGGATCGGCAGCGTATGGCGCCGCTCGATGATGCCGCTCACTGCCGACAGCGGCCCCAGGAGCTCGTCGCGCTTCGCTTTAATCATTGTTATTTACCTTAGTAACTAGTAATAGCTAATAGAGCGGCCGCAATTGCAGGATAAGCCGGAAACGCCTTTGGCCGCGTGCGCTTGCGCGCAAACGCGGCGCGGAGGAAGCTGTGGAGCGCCTGTGCACAGATGTGGACAGTTTCCGTGCTGCCTTCCGCGACGGACCTTACGCACAGCTTGTTTGGCATCTGCGCACAGCTTATGCATTCATCATCCCTTGAGCACCTGTTCGAGCACGAGATAGTCCCGATTCAGGCCGCTGTCGTGCTTGCGCAGGCTGGCGATGGTGCGGCACGCATGCAGCACGGTGGTGTGGTCGCGGTTGCCGAACGCCTCGCCGATCTCGGGAAGGCTCATCTGCGTCAGGTCCTTGGCAAGCGCCATGGCGACCTGCCTCGGGCGCGCGACGTTGCGGTTGCGCCGCTTGGAGTGCATGTCGGAAATCTTGATCTTGAAGTACTCGGCGACGGTCTTCTGTATTCCCTCGACGCTTATCTGGCGACTGTTCAGGTTCAGGATGTCGCGAAGCGCCTCCTTGGCGAGGTCGAGCGAAAGCTCGCGCCCGTTGAAACGCGCGAAGGCCAGGACTTTCTTGAGGGCACCCTCGAGTTCGCGTACGTTGGAGCGGATGTGCTTGGCGATGAAGAAGGCAATCTCTTCGGAGAGCTCCGCCGCTTCGGCTTCCGCCTTCTTCAGGACGATGGCGACGCGCATCTCCAGCTCGGGCGGCTCGATGGCGACGGTGAGGCCCCAGCCGAAGCGTGAAATCAGGCGCTCCTCCATCCCGGCGATCTCCTTGGGGTAGGTATCGCAAGTGATGACAATCTGCTTGCGCGCCTCGACCAGCGCGTTGAAAGCGTAGAAAAACTCCTCCTGCGTGCGTCCCTTGTTGGAAAAGAACTGGATGTCGTCGATCAGCAAAAGGTCGAGCGAATGGTAGTAGCGCTTGAACTCGTCGAACGACTTCTGCTGGTAGGCGCGTACGACGTCGGTCACGTACTGCTCGGCATGAATGTAGCGGATGCGAGCCTGGGGGCGATGGTCGGCGACCTGGTTGCCGATCGCCTGTACCAGGTGCGTCTTGCCAAGCCCGACGCCGCCGTAGACGAAAAGCGGGTTGTACGAGGTGCCGGGATTTTCCGAAACCTGCACTGCCGCCGCCCGCGCGAGCTGGTTGGCCTTGCCGGTGACCAGGCTATCGAACGAAAAAGCGCGGTTTAGCCGCGCGCGCTCCAGCAGCGACGGCGTCTCCGCGGCGCTGCGCACCGCCGCCGGGGACGACCGTCCCGGGGCCTCGGCTCCGCGTGCCAGCACGAGCCTCAGCCCGAACTCCCGGCCTCCCGCCTCGGCGGCGAGGCGCTCGATGCGCGCGGCAAAGCGCTCGCGTACCAGCTCGAGAACGAAGCGATTGGGCGCGGCGAGGACTAGAGTGTCGGTGCCTGCGCCCGCCTCGGGCGCAAGCGGACGGATCCAGGTATTGAATTGTTGCGCGGGGAGCTCCTGCTCGAGCCGACGCAGGCACGCGTCCCAGAGATTCTGCATCTTGTGGTTGGCCTAGACGAGGCTGAATTTTACCCCCTTCATCGAGGGTTATCCACAGAGGCGATGTGCGTTGCACAGCCGATTTCGGATTTGACAACGCCTTCATGCGCGCGCTCTAATACCGCCCTTTTTCGGACCGGCGGCAATGGCAACGAAGCGGACGTATCAACCTTCCAAGACGCGCCGTGCGCGGCGCCACGGCTTTCTGGTGCGCAGCCGCACACGCGGGGGACGGGCGGTTCTACGCCGGCGCCGCGCCGGCGGCCGGCGGCGCCTCGGGTTGTAGCCGCGGGCGGCAAGCGCTTCGGACTGGATCCCGGGCGTCGGCTGAGGCGAAAGGCAGATTTCGAGCGGCTGCTTCGCCAAGGCGCGCGGCGCACTTTCTCTGGCTATATTTTTTATCTGGAGCGTCGCGGCGCTGGCGGGCCCCGGCTCGGCATGCTGGTGTCGCGCAAGCACGCGGCGGCCGCGACCGAGCGAAACCGGATCAAGCGGTGCATCCGCGAGGCGTTCCGCATGGAGCAGGAGAAACTGGGTGCGCTCGACCTGCTGGTCCGCCCGCCGTACGGCATCAAGGGCTCTGCCGACATGATCAAGCAGCTGCGCGATTTGCTCCGTTCCCTTACGAGATGATCGCGAAAGCCCTTCGGCTGGCGGTACGGATCTACCGCTACTTCGTGAGCCCGGTTCTGCCGCCCGCATGCCGCTTTCACCCCAGCTGCTCCGAGTACGCGGAGCAGGCGCTCGAGCGCCACGGCGCCTGGCAGGGCGGTTGGCTTGCCGCGCGGCGCCTGTGCCGCTGCGGTCCGTGGCATCCCGGCGGATACGACCCGGTGCCCTGAGCATGGACACGCAAAGACTCATTCTGCTGTTCATCTTCAGCTTCTCGTTGCTGATGCTGTGGGAAGCCTGGGAACGCGAGCAGCGCCCGAAGCCCCCGGCGCCGGCACCCTCGGTCCAGGAAGGCGTCCGCGCGCCCGCAACGCCCGCCCGCGTGGCCCCCCAGGCGCCTGCCGCCGCGGTCCCGGCGGACGAGCCGCTGGCGAAGGGCGAGACGCTGCGCGTGACCACCGATCTTCTCGTCGCGCAGATCGACACCCTGGGCGGAACGCTGAAGCGCGTCGAATTGATCCGCCACAAGCATTCCAGCGACCTGAGCAAGAACTTCGTGCTGCTCGGTGCTGAGCACGGTTACGAGGCGCAAAGCGGACTCACCGGAGACGCAGGCCCGAACCATCGCACCTTGTGGCGGGCCCAGCCGGGCGAGCGCGCGCTCGCGCCCGGCCGGGACAGCGTCGAGGTAAGGCTCAGCGCCCAGAGACACGACGGATTGGAAGTGGAGAAGGTCTACACGTTCAAGCGAAACAGCTACGTAGTGGATGTCGCGCTGCAGGTACGCAATCCGGGACCCGAGGCCGCCGCGACGTATGTGTATTTCCAGCTTACGCACGACGGCAAGCCGGAGTCGACCGGCACTTCGGTGGCGCAGTCCTTCGGGGCGCAGAGCTTCACCGGGTTCGCCGTCTATACCGACGAGCGCAAATTCGAGAAGGTTCATCTGTCCGATGTGGACGAAGGCGACGCGGAATACGCCAAACAGGCCGACAACGGCTGGCTCGCCTTCGTGCAGCACTACTTTGTGTCGGCGTGGCTGCCGCAGACGGGCGTCACTCGAGACTATGTCATCGAGAAGCGCCAGGACGGCTTCTACGCGGGCCGCGTGCTGGTGCCGACGAGCGCGGCCCCGGGCTCGAGCGCCATGGTGCGCGCCGAACTCTACGCCGGCCCCCAGGAGCAGCGCCGCCTCGAGGCGGCGGCGCCCGGACTCGACCTGGTGGTCGATTACGGCTTTCTCGCCATCATCGCGTGGCCGCTATTCTGGCTGCTCGAGAAATTCCACGCTCTTAGCGGGAACTGGGGTGTCGCCATCATCCTGCTCACGATTCTGATCAAGCTGATCTTCTTCCCGCTGTCGGCGGCGAGCTACAAGTCGATGGCCAAGATGAAGCTGATCACGCCGCGTCTCACCAAGATACGCGAGATGTACGGCAATGACCGGCAGAAAATGAACCAGGCGATGATGGAGCTGTACAAGACGGAGAAGATCAATCCGCTGGGCGGCTGCTTCCCGATCCTGGTTCAGATCCCGGTGTTCATCGCGCTGTACTGGGTGTTGCTCGCCGCGATCGAGCTGCGCCACGCGCCGTTCATCTTGTGGATCGAGGACCTGTCGGCGCTCGACCCCTATTACGTCCTTCCGGTCCTGATGGCGGTAACCATGGTGCTGCAGACTCGGATGAATCCGACACCGCCCGACCCGGTTCAGGCGAAGGTAATGCAGTTCATGCCGTATGTATTCAGCATCTTCTTCTTCTTCTTCCCGGCCGGCCTGGTGCTCTACTGGCTTGTCAACAACATCCTCTCTATTCTTCAGCAGTGGCAGATCCAGCGCATGTTCAATCGCGACAAGCCTGCCCATGCCAAAAGATGAGGTAGCGCGCGACACCATCGCGGCGGTCGCCACCCCCGCTGGGCGCGGTGGAATCGGAATCGTCAGGATCTCCGGTGCGTTGGTGCCGAGGATTGCCGAAGTGCTGCTCGGTGCTTTGCCAGCGGCGCGGCGCGCGCGGTACGCGGCGTTTCGGGACGCTCGCGGCGAGCGCCTCGACGAGGGAATCGCTCTTTACTTTCCCGCCCCGCGTTCCTACACCGGGGAGCCGGTGCTCGAGTTGCAGGGCCACGGCGGCCCGGTCGTGATCCGGTCGGTGCTTGCGGCATGCCTGGATGCGGGCGCCCGCCTCGCGGAGCCCGGCGAGTTCACGCGGCGCGCGTTCCTGCAAGGCAGGCTCGACCTGGCTCAGGCGGAGGCGGTCGCCGATCTGATCGACGCGGCGAGCCGGGAGGCGGCGCGCTCGGCGCTGCGCTCGCTGTCGGGCGAGTTCTCCGCGGTCATCGCGGCACTGGCATCCGAGCTCGTCGAGCTGCGGGCGCTGACCGAGGCAATGCTGGATTTTCCCGAAGAGGAGGTAGCTTCCTTGCATCGGGGAGATGCGGCTTCGCGGCTGGCGCGCATCCGCGCCGCCCTGGAGCAGGTGAACGCGAAGAGTCGTGAGGGCAGCCTGCTGCGCACCGGCATTCATGTGGTGCTCGCGGGGCGGCCGAACGTCGGCAAGTCGAGCCTGCTCAATCGGCTTGCGGGAGAGGAGCGCGCGATCGTGACCGCCGTGCCCGGAACGACCCGCGACGCGCTGCGCGAGACGATCCAGCTCGACGGCGTGCCCGTAATCTTGGTCGACACCGCGGGGCTGAGGCCCGCCTCGGACCTGATAGAGCGCTTGGGGATCGAGCGCACGCAGCGCGAGTTGGCGGGCGCCGACCTCGTGCTGGCGGTATTCGAAGCGGGCAAGCCCGAGCCGCAGCTGGCAGACCTGCCCGCCGGGGCGCCTCGCATCGACGTCTACAACAAGCTCGACCTGGTTCCGGATTTCGTGCCGGCACCGCGGGCCTGGCCCGCCGTCGCGGTATCTGCGAGAACCGGCGCAGGGCTCGACCGGCTTCGCCGGCTGATTCTGGAGTCTGCGGGATGGCACTCGAGCGGCGAATCGGTGTTCTTGGCTCGCGAACGCCACCTGCGCGCTCTCGAGAGGGCTCGCGCGCACCTCCTGGCGGCCGCCGACGAGCAGGGGCGCTGGGAATTGTTTGCGGAAGAGCTACGCCTTGCCCATGCATCGTTGAGCAGCATTACCGGCGAGTTCACCGCGGACGACCTGCTCGGAGAGATCTTCGCCCGCTTCTGCATCGGCAAATAGTCGTCCATGAGACCG
>DATKAX010000439.1:0-3186 GCA_035514595.1 Burkholderiales bacterium | reverse complement strand
TTCTGCGTCGCGCAGTGACGCATCGAATCGGGCTCGTAGAGGCGCATCTCGTGGCTGAAGCTTTTCGTCCCCACCCGCGTGATGGCGCCCTTGATCAGCACCAGCTCGCCCGCCTTCACCTCGTGGTGGAACTCGATCGTGAGGCTCACCATCACCGTGCCCAGCCCCCTCGCCCGGATCTCCGAGAGCTTCAGCCCCGCCATCGCGGGCAAGTGCCAGCCCGCGTCGTCGAAGAACGCCGCGTAGTTGCGCACGTTCAGGTGCCCGTAGGGGTCGCAGTGGGCCGGCATGACGATACTGCGGTACAAGTCGAACCACTTTTCCATCGTTTCTCCGGAGGTGGCTAGCAGGCCTTCCCGCTGCCCGCGAGGCAGCCGTTCAGCGCCTTGAGCAGGTTCTGGAACTGCGGGTCCTCGCTCAGCAGCCGGCGGCCGATCGCGCGCAGCCGGTCGATGGTCTCACGCGGAAGCTCGAAGGTGGTCGGCAGATTCTTGAACCAGGCGCGCTCCTCGCGCGAGGCGATGTATTCGAAGGCCACCTGGATCGGGTAGAGGTCGACATGGTGGGGCGCGGGGAGCTTGAGCGCGCACTGCTCGCCCTTGCGGGCCGAGAGCCGGTTGCAGCCCTCCACCAGGCGCGCATCGGTGTTGAACTCATTCATCGTCTTGCTCAGCAGCTCGACGGTGTCGAACGAGTAGTTGTCCAGCGGCACGGTCGCCGCGGTGGTGAGCGTGTCGATCAGGCCCGGGACGCTCGCGCTGCGGTCGCGCTCGGTCGCCGGACTGGTCGCGGCGTTCACCACCAGCACGACGAGCTTCTTCACCCGCTGCCGGTTCATCATCTGCAGCACGCTCCACGGATGGCTGGTGGAGGCGATCGCCTCGAGCGGCCCGCGCAGGCCGATGTTGTCGGCGACGCCGCCGTCGGTGAGATGGATGTAGGGCCGCGCCGGCCCCTCGGCGGCGAGCGACAGGCGGTTCTCCGCACGCGCGGTGCGGCGCGGATTGACGCGCGAAGCGTGGTCCTCGGCGGCAAGCTGCACCCACGCCGGCTGGCGATACTGGCAGCTGCCCGCGTAGTTGCGGAAGGTGAGCGGGGTCAGGCCGCCCGGGAACGCCGACGAGGAGGCCGCCGCGCGCGCGAGCGAGACGCCGGCAAGGTCCGAGCACATCAGGTCGAACTGGTCCTGGATGAACGGGAACTGCGAGCCGGTGCTCATGTCGGTGGCGTTGAGGATCACGAACGGCCGCCGGTTGCGCGCGATCACGTCGGCGTAGGTCCCGCCGCCGAACACCTCGCGGTGATAGAGCTCGGCGGCGAGGTCGCTGCGGCCGAAGTCCGGCGCCGCGAGCTTCAGCCAGCTTGCCGGCCACAAGGCGAGCTTGATGAGGCTCGCCTGGATCGGCCGGTAGAGGAACCGGTCCGGGAACTCGTCGAAGATCTGCCCTCCGCGCAGCGCGTAGTACGCGGCGGGGAAGCTGCCGCCGGAGATCGACGAGATGACGTCGACCTCGTCGAGCAGCGCCCCCCGGCGGCCCTGCCATTCGATGGCGGTGTCGCGCAGCGCCTCGAGCACGCCGTAGGCGAGCGCCGCGGCGCGCGTCCCGCCGCCCGAGAACGTCACGATCACGAACAGCTCGTCGCTGTTGTCGCCGCGCTCCAGCCGCTCGAAGCGGTAGCCGGCATCCGGGGCGTACTTCGCGAGCGGCGGATTCGGCGTGAACGAGGCGCAGGCCGCGGCAAGCAGCGCCCAGCCGAGCAGCACCAGCCGCGCCGCGACCGGTGCGCAGCTCATTCGTCCTGCTTGCGGTAGAAGGGGATCTCCAGCGGCTCGAGCACCGTGGTGTCGCGCACCGTCAGCTTGCGCGACGCGGGCCGGAAGTTCGAGAGGTTGCCGAGCTCGAACACGTGCGTCCCGGCCTCCACCCGCAGCACTTCGTTGGTATAGCCGTTCTTTTCTTCGTCGATGTAGACCAGGCGCCGCGTCGGATACGTGACTTTGACGTACTCCATGGTTCCCCCCTTCCCACTCGCCTGCGATCAGCTGCGGGCGAGCACCCGGCCGGGACGCGCTCCGGTCGGCTTGCCGCCGCGCCACACGATCTCGCCGTTCACAATCACGCTGTCGATCCCTTTGGCCGGCTGGATCGGCCGCGCGAAGCTCGCGGCTTCCTCGATCTCGGCTTCGCCGAAGATCGCCAGGTCCGCGGCGAAGCCTTCCTTCAGCACGCCGCGCTCGGCGAGGCCGAAAGTCTTCGCGGTAAGGCCGGTCATCTTGTAGACCGCGGTCTCGAGCGGGAACAGGTTGAGGCCCCTGGCGTAGTGTCCCAGCACCCGGGGAAACGTTCCCCAGAGCCGCGGATGCGGCGCGGCGTCGTGCGGCAGGCCGTCGGAGCCGACCATGGTGTGCTCGAAGGCGAGGATGCGCTGCACGTCGGCCTCGTCCATCGAGAAGTAGATCGCGCCCGCGGGTACCAGCTTTTCAACCGTCTTTTCGACCGTCAATCCCATCCTGGAAGCGATCTCGGTCAACTCGAAACCTGCGAATTCGGGATGCGGCTTCGACCAGGTGACGAGCACCTTCGAGGCGACGCCGACGCGGTCCGCCGAGAGCACCGTGGACGAGGCGCAGTACGGGTAGCAGTCGAGCCCGACCTTCTGCGAGCGCATCGCTTTCTCGATGAGGGGCAGCGTCTCGGCGGAGCGGCCGTGGTTCGGCTTGCCGGCGACCTTGTGGTGCGAGATCACCACCGGCACGCCGAGGCTGCGCCCGATGCGAAACGTCTCCTCGAGCGAGTCGAGCACCTTGTCGCCTTCGCTGCGCATGTGCGTGCAGTACAGGCCGTTTCGCTTCGCGAGCGGCCGGCACACCTCGATCACCTCCTCGGTGGGCGCGGCGCACGCCGGCTCGTAGTAAAGGCCGGTCGAGACGCCGATCGCGCCCGCCGCGAGCGCTTCATCCACGAGCGCCTGCATGCGCGCGGTCTCCTTCGCGCTCGCCGGCCGCTCGAGCTTGTCCATCGTCTGCACGCGCAGCATCGAATGCCCGACGAGCAGCGCGCAGTTGGTCGCCGCCGGCTGCGCGCGCAGCGCCTCGACATACTCGCGGAAGCTGCGAAAGCGGTACCAGCCGCCTTCGTCGTCCAGCAGGTCGAGCGGCACCGGCACCGGCGCCCGCATCCCGTT
>DATKAX010000438.1:0-4052 GCA_035514595.1 Burkholderiales bacterium | reverse complement strand
CGTTCGGCGGAGGCGACTCGGCGTCCACGAGCGCGAACAGGGTCGGCTCGTACAAGGCGAGCGCGCGAACACGATGAGGCCGGGCGAGCGCAGCGATGAGCGCCACTGCGGCGCCATACGAATGCCCGACCAGCGTAAAGGGCTCTCCCGCCCGCGCAAAGACCGGCTCGAGGAGCGCAGCTTCGTCGCGCAGCCGCACCGGCCGGTCCGTCGGCCACGCCGGGCTCTTGCCCGCGCCGTAGGAGTCCGCCGCCAGCACGTGGTACTTCGGCGCCAGCAGGTCCATGAGCCCGCGCCACTGGCTCGAGCTGCTCGCGTTCGAGTGCAGGCACACCACCCCGGGACCTGCTCCGGCTTCGCGAAAGAATGCGGTCGGCGGGCTCGTCACTTCAGCGCCGCTCCGCGAAGCGGCCCATCAGGCCGTTCAGGCCGACGGCGATGATGAAGATGAGGAGCAGGACCGCGTAGAGATCCGCCACCCGGTAGTGGCTGTAGTGCTCGTTGGCGAGAAAGCCGAGGCCCGCGCTGGAAAGCTTGATCTCGGCGAGCAGGACGCCGACCACCGCGAGGCCGAAGCCCAGGCGCAGGCTGGTGACGAGCGAAGGCCGCAGCGCGGGGAGGTAGATGCGGGTGGCCATCTGCCAGCGGGAGAGGCGCAAGCTGCGGCCGACGCGCACGAGAACCGGGTTGACCTGGCGCACGCCAGCCGCCGTGTTGATCGCCACCGGGAAGAAGGCCGACAGGGCGCCGAGGGCCAGCTTGGAGGCGATGCCGGTGCCCACCAGCAGCATCACGATCGGCAGGAAGACGATTTTCGGGGCAGTGGCGATGCCGTCGACGTACGGCGCGACGGTTGCGCCGAAAAAGCGGCGGGTGCCGGCGACGAAGCCGAAGGCGACGCCGAGCACGTAGCCGATTGCAAGGCCCGCACCGACTTCCCAGGCGGTGACGCCGAAGTGCCAGTAGGTCTCCTTGTCGAAGAACATCTGGAAGAAGGCGGTGCCGATCTCGAAAAGGGAAGGTACGACGTCCTGGTAGAGCAGGCCCGAGCGCGCCACCAGCTCCCACGCCGCGAGGATCACGACCAGGGTGGCGATCCTTATCTGGGCCGCAGCCATGTCTCGAGCCGCGAAAGCGCGGCGAGGAAGGTCCAGCTCACCAGCACGATAAGCAGGATCGCGACGTACATGCCGGGAATCTCGAAGCGGAAGTACATCTCGGAGACGATGCGCCCCAGGCCGCCGAAGTCGATCAGGAACTCCATGCCGATGATGTTGACGAGCGCATAGATGAGGCCCAGGCGCAGCCCGGTGAAGATGCCCGGCACCGCCGCCGGAAACGCCACGCGCCGCAGCAGCGCGGCGCCGGAAAGCTTGAAGCTGCGCCCGACGTCGAGCAGCACCTTGGGAACACCGAGGAAGGCTTCGCGCGTCTTCAGCACGATCGGGATCACCGCGGCGATGAAGCCGACGAACACGGTGGTGGCGTAGCCGCGGCCGAAGAGCACCAGGAACAGCGGGAACAGCAGCACCGTGGGCGCGGCGAAGGCGGCGCCGATCCACGGCGTGTAGGCCTCCCCGAGCACGGGCTTCCTCCAGAGCCAGTAGCCCCACGGAATGCCGAGCGCCGCCGCCGCACCGGTGGCGGCGAAGGCCTGCGCGAGGGTGATGCCCACGGGCCCGGCCACGAAGCCTTCGCTCCAGAGCCTCATGAAGGCGGCAGGCAAGGCGGACGGCCGGGCGACCACGAGGGAAGACACCCAGCCCGCCTGGACCGCCAGCTCGATGATTAGTGCGAGCGAGAAAACACCGAGAACCCCCGCCAGCGCCGGCTTCAAGGCCTGTAGACGAAGTCGTAAAGCAGCTTCTCGGCCTCGGCTTCGGACATCGGCTGCGCGAGCTGCTTGTTCTGCAAGGCCTCCTCGAGGTTCTTCTTCAGGCCCTTCACCGGCCAGCCGGCGACCGCGGCTCTCGGGAAGATGTCGTGCGTCTGCTTCGCGATCTGCGGGGTCACCTTGGCGAAGGCCGAATAGAACGCGGCGTCCTTGTCGGGGTTGGCGTAAACCCACTCGATGCTGTCGTGGTAGGCCTTCATGAAGCGCCGCGCGAGATCGCGCTTCTGCGTCAGGAACTTCACGCTCGCCGCGTTCACGCGCACCGTCTGCTCGTTGAGCGCCGGAATCTCGGTGCCGCGCGCGACGATGCGGATCCTGCCGTCGTTCACCAGATCGAGGTTGAAGGGCGGCGCCGACCAGCCGGCGTCGATCTGCCCGGACATCACCTGCGTGCGCGTGTCGGGCACGCCGCCGGTGGACACGAGCTTCGGCCTGACGCCGAAGTGCTCGGAGAGCGCGAGCGCCACGAGGTGGGTCGACGAGCCCGGCCGCGAATACCCCATCGTGCGCCCGTCCAGGTCCTTCATGGACTTCACCGCGCTGTCCGCCTTCGCGTACCAGAACAGATCGGGCGCGCCGGTCATCTGGGCGCTGACGATCTTCACCGGCGCGCCCTTGGAGGCGGCGCCGATCACGCCGAGGATGCCGTTGGCCACCGCGAGGTCGGCGCTGTCGGTGATGATCGCCTGCAGCGTCTCGGCGCCGCCGCGCGTCCAGGTGATCTCGACCTCGATGCCCGCGTTCCGGAAGATGCCGGCTTCCACGCCGGCGGGAATGAAGTGCGTGTCCCACAGGCCGCGCTGGCCGATCGCCGCGCGGACCTTTTCCTGGGAGGCGGCGGGAATGGCGACCAGGGCCGCGCAAACCCCGGTTACTAGTTTTGTTTTAAAAGTCATGTATCTCCTCCTTTCGATGCGATTCGATGTCCTGCATGCCGCGCGACGCCTCCTCGCGCAGGTCGCTCCAGATCGCCGCCACCAGGCGCCCGAACTCGGGGCTGGAGACGATCTCGGAGCTGCGCGGGCGCGGCAGGTCGATGTCGACGAGGCGCTTCAGGCGCCCCGGACGATAGGTCATCACCACCACCTGGTCGGCGAGCTGCACCGCCTCGGTGATGCTGTGGGTGATGAGCAGCGTGGTCTGCTCCAGCTCGCGGTGGATGCGCAGCACCTGGTCGCCGAGCAGCAGCCGCGTCTGCTCGTCGAGCGCGCCGAAGGGCTCGTCCATGAGCAGCAGCTTCGGCTCGAAGGCGAGCGTGCGGGCGAGCGCGGAGCGCTGGCGCATGCCGCCGGAGAGCTCGGCCGGGGAGCGGTGCTCGAAACCGTCCAGGCCGACCAGGCGCAGCAGGCTGCCGGCGCGCGCCAGGCGCTCGGCCTTCGGCACGCCGGCGACATCCAGCGGGAAAGCGACGTTCTCCAGCGTGGTCAGCCAGGGAAAGGTCGACTCCTCCTGGAACACCATGCCGACGTCGCGGTGCACGCCGCTCACCGGCTGGCCGTCGATCGCGACGCGGCCCTCGTAGCCCTCCGCCAGGCCGCCGATGATGTTGAAAAGCGTCGACTTGCCGCAGCCGCTGGGGCCGATCACCGCCACGAAGCGGCCTTTCGGGACCTCGAGCGACAGGCCGTCGAGCGCGGTCACCCCGCCGTCGGCCGTGGCGAAGCGCTTGGTGATGTTCTCGACAGCGAGCATCGGGCGAATGTAAGGCTCCGCACCGCGCCGGGCAATGCGAGGATTGCATGCTGCAGCGCGGGACCGTATCCTCCTGCCCACTGTCTGTCTCGAGAAAACCCGATGCCCCGCGATGCGCGCGACGTACCCGTTTCTTCGGCCAGCCCGCACGCGCTGGCCGGCTACGAGAAAGCCCTTGGGCAACTGCAGGCCTATGTCGGCGATCCGGTCGCCACCATCGACGCGACGCTCGCCGAAGCGCAGGACTTCGTGCCGGGGCATCTTTTCAAGGGGCTCGCGCTCTTCACGATGAGCGAGAAGCAGCTCGTGCCGGCGATCGAGGCGTCGCTCGCCGAAGCGCAGCGCCATGGCCGCCGCGCCAACGAGCGCGAGCGCGGCCTGATGGCGGCCACGCGCTGCTTTCTCGACGGTGACTGGGACGCGGGCTGCCGGCAGCTCGACCTCGTGCTGGTCGATTACCCGCGCG
>DATKAX010000437.1:0-6659 GCA_035514595.1 Burkholderiales bacterium | reverse complement strand
GCCTGGGGGCTAGCGGGCAGGATCGGGAAAGCGAGCACGTTGAGCTTGAGCTCCTTCTGGTAGAACTCCCACCACAGCTCCAGCCCGCCGCCCTCGTAGAGCCAGCCCATGAAGTCGATCTGGTCCATGCCGAAGGGGCCTGCGGGGGTGGAGGCGAACAGCGTCGCCGTCTTGCTCTTGCCGACCCAGTAATACGAAACCGCGTGCGCGCCGTCGATCACTTTCTTGTGCGTGGCATCGAGCACCTCGAAAGCGGGGACCACCTGGCCCGCGGCCATGGCGTCGATCTTGAGCTGACCGGAGGTGAGCTTGTCGACGCGGTCGGCGAAGAAGCGGAAATTGTCCTGCAGCGTGAGGCTCGCCGGCCAGGTCGACTGCATCTTGAGGGTTCGCGGGCCGGACTGCGCCCCCGCCTGCGCCGCAAAACCGAACGCGGCCGCAAGCGCGGTAAGCGCGAACGCCTTCCTGTATGCACTGCGCATGGGATCTTCCTCTCTCTGATCTGGGCTTCCCTGAAGGGAATCGCGATGTTAGAAGCCGGCCCCCGGGGTGTCAACGAAGCCCGGTGTCACTCGACGCTGACGCGCGCAAACTTGCGCTTTCCGACCTGCATCAGATACGACCTGCCGCGCTCGGCCTGCCGCGAACGGTCGGACAGGCGCTCGCCGTCGATTTTTACCCCGCCCTGCTCGATCAGGCGGTTCGCCTCCGACGTGCTCTCGACCAGCCCCGCCATCCTGAGGAGCTGCGCGAAGCTCACGGCGCCCCCGACGGCTACCCTGACCTCCGCGATCTCCGCCGGAAGCGCGCCGTGCCGGAAGCGCTGCTCGAACTCGCGCTCGGCCGCCTGCGCCGCGGCCAGGTCGTGGAAGCGCGCCACGATCTCCTTGGCGAAGCTCGCCTTGATGTCGCGCGGGTTGCGTCCGGCGGCGACCTCGCGCTTCCAGGCCTGCGTCGTTTCGACCGGCTCGAAGGACAGCAGCTCGATGTAGCGCCACATCAGCTCGTCGGAGATCGACATCAGCTTGCCGAACATGTCGCGCGGCGCCTCGGCGATGCCGACGTAGTTGCCGAGCGACTTGGACATCTTGTCGCGGCCGTCGAGCCCTTCGAGCAGCGGCATGGTGACGATGCACTGCGGCTCCTGGCCGTACTGCTTCTGCAGCTCGCGGCCGACCAGCAGGTTGAATTTCTGGTCGGTGCCGCCGAGCTCGACGTCGGCTTTCATCGCCACCGAGTCGTAGCCCTGCATCAGCGGATAGAGCAGCTCGTGGACCGCGATCGGCTGGCCGCTCTTGTATCGCTTGCTGAAGTCGTCGCGTTCCAGCAGCCGCGCAACGGTGTAGCGCGCGGCGAGCCGGATTATCCCCTCGGCGCCCAGCTTGTCGGACCACGCCGAATTGAACAGGATCTGGGTCTTGTCGGGATCCAGGATCCTGAACACCTGCTGGCGGTAGGTCTGGGCGTTGGCCAGGATCTCCTCGCGGCTGAGCGGGGGGCGCGTCTGGTTCTTGCCGGTCGGATCGCCGATCATGCCGGTGAAGTCGCCGATCAGGAACTGGACCTGGTGGCCGAGGTTCTGGAAGTCGCGCAGCTTGTTGATGACCACCGTATGCCCGAGATGCAGGTCGGGCGCGGTCGGGTCCAGGCCGAGCTTCACGCGCAGCGGGCGGCCGGTGGCGAGCTTTCTCGCGAGCTCATCCTCGACGATCAGCTCGTCGCACCCCCGACGGATGGTCCGGATGGCGTGCTCAATGGCGGACATATAAGATTTGCGTCTGACCCGATTTTTGCTAGACTCGCTGCACGTTCTGAACGCAGGCTTCTTTCTGAACGCAGGCTTCTGAAAAACAAGGGATTCTAGCCCATCCATGGGATACAGGATGCTCCGGCGCAGCGCGGCGATCGCTGTCCTTGCCGTTTTCGGCGTAGCGGCCTTCGCCACCATCGCGCCGCAGCCGGATATCGCCGTGCCGCCGATCCACGCGATGGTGGAACCGCTTGCAATCAGCGCGGACGAGATGCTGGTGCCGGCACCGGCGTCCTACATCCGCGAAGAGCAGTTCCAGCGCGGCGACACCGTCCCGGCGTTCCTGGCGCGGCTCGGGGTCGCCGACGAGCACATCGCGAAACTTGCGCGCGTATACCACCTGAGGCTGCTGCGCCCGGGGCACCATGTGAGCGCCGAGGTGAGCGCCGACGGCCTGCCGCTATCGCTCGGCTTCCTCTCCGGGCGCGAGACCATGGTGCTGATCGCTCCCGAGGACGACGGCTTCCGGGTGAGCGAGGAGCGCGCGCCGCTCGGCACGCGGGTGGCGATGGGGTCGGGGCTCATCCGCTCGTCGCTTTTCGCCGCGAGCGACGAGGCCGGGATCCCGGACGGCGTGGCGATGCAGCTCGCCGACATCTTCAGCGGCGATGTCGATTTCCACCGCGATCTGCGCAAGGGCGACCACTTCACGGTGGTCTACGAGCTCTATCACCTGGCGGGCCGCCCGGTGGGCGCCGGACGCGTTCTCGCGGCGGAGTTCGTGAACCAGGGCAGGGCGTTCCGTGCGGTGCATTTCGGCACCGGCTACTACACGCCCGACGGCAAGAACATGCGCAAGGCCTTCCTGCGCTCGCCGCTGGAGTTCTCGCGCGTGAGCTCGGGTTTCGGCATGCGGCGCCACCCGATCGCGCGCGCCTGGCGCCAGCACACCGGCGTGGACTACGCGGCGCCGACCGGAACCCGCGTGCGCGCCACCAGCGACGGCGTGGTCGAGTTCGCGGGCGTGAAAGGCGGCTATGGGAAGGTCGTGATCCTGCGCCACCAAAGCCAGTACACGACGCTCTACGCGCATCTCAGCCGCTTCGCTCGCGGCATCCATAGCGGCGCGCGCGTGGCCCAGAACGACACCATCGGCTTCGTCGGCCAGACCGGCTGGGCCACCGGGCCGCACGTGCATTACGAGTTCCACATCGCCGGCCGGGCGCGCAACCCCTTGTCGATCGCCATGCCGGCGGCGCTGCCGGTTCCCGCACGCGAGCTGCCTACCTTCCTCGCGCACGCCGAGCCGCTGGTCGCGCAGCTCGAGCTGCTCGCCTCCAGCAAGCTCGCCCTGCTGCAGCAATGAAAAAGGGGCGCCGGGCGGCGCCCCTTTTGGTTCGCGGCTAAGCGTTCGTCAGACGGAGAACGAAGACCCGCAGCCGCAGGTGCTCTGCGCGTTCGGATTCTTGATCACGAACTGCGCGCCTTCCAGGCCTTCCTGGTAGTCGATCTCGGCGCCGGTGAGGTACTGGTAGCTCATCGGGTCGATCAGCAGGCGCACGCCGTTCTTCTCCATCACGGCGTCGTCCTCGTTCTGCACCTCGTCGAAGGTGAAGCCGTACTGGAAGCCCGAGCAGCCGCCGCCGGTGACGAACACGCGCAGCTTGAGCTCCGGGTTGCCTTCCTCGACGATCAGCTGCTTGACCTTGTTCGCGGCGCTGTCGCTGAACAGCAGCGGCGCGGGCATTTCGGTGACTGCATTCATCTCTGTCGCTCCTGATTCCCGTTATCCGCCCGAGGCGAGCTTCAGCTCTACGCCGCCCCTGGCCTCCGCGGGGTGATGCACGAGACGTCCCTCGACCACTGCGCCCTGCTGCATCTCGATGCTCTTGTAGTACACGTCTCCTTTGACCCGCGAGCCTGGCTGGAGTTCGAGGGTCTCGGTCGCATGCACCGGGCCGTTGATCGTGCCGTTGACCACGACATGCGCGGCCTGCACTTCGCCGTCGATGCGCGCTTCGGCGGACACGACCAGCGTGCCCGGCTGGTCGGCGAGCGACGCCACGTTGCCGCGGACCATCCCGTCCACGCGCAGCCCGCCGCTGAAGATCACGTTGCCCTCGATGCGCGTCGTGGCGCCGATCAGGCTGTCGATTCGGTTCTGCGGCTTGCTCGTCTTGTTGAACATCACAGGCTCCCTTTTTCTCCCCTCCTCTACAGGCTCACGCTGTGGGTTGCGTTCGGCTGGGTGGACCCAGTCTCGTAGACCCGCACTTGCACGCTCTCCACCTTCGCCTTGGGGTTGACCCGGAAGGTCCCTTCCACCCGGCGGAAGTACTTGAATGCCAACCGGAAAGCGGCTGCCCCGGCGTCCGCTGGCTCGGGGAACGTCATCATAGCACTCTCACCCCCTTCCGTCAGGCTGACCGCGAGCTCCAGGCGGCCGGTAAAAGTCCGCTCGCGCCGTGTGGTCGGCGTGAGCAGCAGCAGGCGGTAGCGGTATTCGCCGGGAAGGATGTCGGGCTCCACCTTGAAGCGATAGATCGAGAGCCCGCTTGCCTGGCGGGCATCGGAATCCAGCATGCTCTCCAGGGTGGCAAGCTCCTCGCGCACCGCCGCGTTTTCCTCCTCCAGCGTGCGGATCTGCTGGGCGAGCTTCTGTTGCGCCGTGCGCTCGATCGCGAGCCGGTTGTCCGCCGCATTGACGATGGCGCGCAGGCGCTCGAGCTCGGCGCGGGCGCTCGCCAGCTCGCCCTGGACGACGTTAAGCTCGCGCTGCACCTCGCTGCGGTCAAACCCGGCAAAGCGCCTGCCCGCGTCGTAGATCCACGCCGCCGACGCCGCCGAAATTCCGAGCAGGATCGCGATGCCGACCCAGCGCCAGTACCATGGAATGTGAGAAGTTACCGCGACGCGCGGCGCCGCGATGCCGAAGCGCTGCCGCATCTTCCAGAACTTGCCGCTGACGTCGTGTCGCATCAGGGCACCACCGCGACCTGAGCGAGCCCGGTCGCTTCGGGCAGGCCGAACATCAGATTCATGTTCTGTACCGCCTGGCCGGAGGCGCCCTTGACCAGGTTGTCGATCACCGAGAGCACCACGAGGGTGTCGCCGCCGCGAGCGCCCTGGGGCGGCCGGTGAACCGCGATTCTGCAGAGGTTCGCTGCCCGCACCGAGCGCGTCTCGGGATGGCTGCCGGCCGGCATGACATCGACGAAGGGCTCGCCCGCGTAGCGCGTCTCATAAAGCTTCTGGAAGTCGGCTTCCCGGGTGATGCGCGCATAGAGCGTGGCGTGCAGGCCGCGGATCAGCGGCAGCAGGTGCGCCGTGAACACCAGCCCGACCTCGCGTTTCGCCGCTTGCGCAAGCCCCTGCCGGATCTCCGCCCAATGCCGGTGTCCCGGGACGTTGTAGGCCATGAAGTTGTCCGCAGCCTCGGAGAACGCGAGCTGCAGCTCGGCCTTGCGCCCGGCGCCGCTCACGCCGGACTTCGCGTCTGCGATGAGGTAATCGAGGTCCACCGCCCCGGCTTCCACCAGGGGGAGGAAGCCGAGCTGCGTCGCAGTGGGATAGCAGCCCGGGTTCGCGACCAGCCGCGCGCCACGGATGCGCTCACGGTTCACCTCGCACAGGCCGTAGACCGCCTCTCGCACCAGCTCGGGCGCGGCGTGCTTCATCCGGTACCAGCGCTCCCACTCGGCGATATCCTGGATGCGGAAGTCCGCCGAGAGGTCGATGAGGCGCGAGCCGGCCTCCAGCACGGCGCGCGCTTCGCCCATGGCGACGCCGTTGGGCGTGGCGAAGAACACCACGTCGCAGCCTCGCAGCGTGTTCGGGCCGGGAGCGCTGAAGGCGAGCTCGACGCGCCCGCGCAGGCTCGGGAACGTGGCGGCCACGGGCGTGCCCGCCTCCTTGCGCGAGGTGATCGCCTTCAGCTCGACCTGCGGGTGCTGCGCGAGCAGCCGCAGCAGCTCGACGCCCGTGTAGCCGGTGCCGCCTACGATGCCCGCCTTGATCATCGACTCCAAGCCCAAAAAAGAAAAGCCGCCCTCAGGCGGCTTTCGCGATTCGCTGGTGTCTTACGCTTAACGCTTCGAGTACTGCTTGCGCCGCCTCGCCTTGTGCAGTCCTACCTTCTTTCGCTCCACTTCGCGCGCGTCTCGCGTCACCAGACCCGCTGCGCTCAGCGCGCCCTTGAGTCCCGCATCATACTCGATCAAGGCACGGGCAATGCCGTGACGTACTGCACCCGCCTGGCCACTTTCGCCGCCGCCGTATACGTTCGCCATGATGTCGAAGCTCGCGGCGCTCTTGGTGAGCTCGAGGGGCTGGCGCACCACCATGCGGCCGGTCTCGCGCCCGAAGAAGTCGTCCACCGGCTTGCCGTTCACGATGAACTGGCCCTTGCCGGGCTTGAGGAACACCCGGGCCACGGCGCTCTTGCGCCGTCCCGTGCCGTAGTAATAGTCGCCGACCATGGGGATCCTAGATCTCGAGGGGTTTGGGTTGCTGCGCGGAGTGCGGATGGGTCTCGCCGGCGTAGATCTTCAGCTTCTTGATCATGGCGTAGCCGAGCGGGCCCTTGGGCAGCATGCCCTTCACTGCCTTTTGCAGCACGCGCTCGGGCCGCGTCGCCTGCAGCTTCGCGAAGCTCGTCTGCCGGATGCCACCCGGAAAGCCGGTATGGCGGTAATAAGTCTTGTCCTGGGCCTTCTTGCCGGTCACCCGCAACTTCGCGGCATTGACGACCACGATGTAGTCGCCGGTATCGACGTGGGGCGTGTACTCCGGCTTGTGCTTGCCGCGCAGGCGCGTGGCAATCTGGCTCGCAAGGCGCCCCAGGACCTTGCCCTGGGCGTTGACCACGTACCAGCCCTGGTCGACCTCGCCTGTCTTTGCGGAATAGGTT
>DATKAX010000436.1:0-3997 GCA_035514595.1 Burkholderiales bacterium | reverse complement strand
TGCCAAAGATCCGCCACGATGCCGCCGCGCACGCAGACGTACCAGTCGTACAGGTTGATCGTGGGATCGCAGTGGCCGGGGACGAGGAGGAGCTTCTCGCCGAGCGCCGGCACGCTGCGCCCGGCGGCCTCGACCCAGCCGTGCTCGTCGGAGGCGTGCGTGTACTCCAGGCCCGGGCGCTGCCAGACGGTCGGCATGCCCGAGTCGACGCTCGAGGCCTTGAGGCCGGCATCGACGATGGCGAGCGCCGGCGAAGGCCGGCTCATCACCGTCGTCAGCACGAACAGCGCGTGCGCGAAGCGCGGCAGCGGCGCGGCCCACTCGTTCCTCGCGTAGTCGGCGTCCATGAAGGCATACGAGCCGGGCTGGATCTCGTCCCAGGCGCCCGACTCGACCTCGAACATGTAGGTGCCGCTGCCCGCGCCGCTGACGATCGGGCAGGCGATCGCCGCTTTCTCGAGCAGCCGTCGGGTGTGCAGGACGTGCTGCGCCGCGGCCTCGATCACGGCGTGGCGCTCCTCCATCGTTCTCATGTGCTGCGCGCGCCCGTGGTAGGCCTGCAGGCCGGCGAAGCGCAGCGGCGCCGAACCGGCGATCGCTCTTGCGAGCTCGACCGCGGCTGCGCCGGGCGGCACGCCGCAGCGCTTCATGCCGACGTCGATCTCGACGTAGACGTCGATCGGCTTTCCGAGCGCCGCAAGGTCGTGCACGCTTTGCAGGTTGTCCACGCAGACCCCGATCCGGGCGCGCCCGGCGAGCGCGGCGAGGCGCCCTAGCTTGGCCGCGCCGACGACCTCGTTCGACACCAGCACGTCGGCGATTCCGCCTTCGACCATCGCCTCGGCCTCCGACACCTTCTGGCAGCACATGCCGACCGCGCCGCGCGCGATCTGGCGCTTGGCCACCTCGGGACACTTGTGGGTCTTCGCGTGCGGTCGGACCCGGATGGCGCGGCCGCTGACGCTTTCCTGCAGGGCGGCGAGGTTGCTTTCGAAGGCGTCGAGATCGAGCACCAGCGCCGGGGTGTCGACTTCGTCGAGGCGCTGCCCGACGGCCGCCGGTGCGCGCGTCACGCCGCGGCCGCCTTGCGCGCGCGCTCGTGCAGCGCGAACCAGACGATCGCCGCGCCGATCAGCGCCACCATCGGCAGGGCGAACAGGTTCACCCGCTCCCAGCCGGCGGCGGTGACCGTGAGGCCGGAGGTGAACGAGGACACGAGCATCATGAGGAAGATCATCTGGTCGTTCATGCCCTGCGCCTTGGCGCGCTCCTCGGGGCGGTAGGTCTGGGTGAGCAGCGTGGTGCCGCCGATGTAGAGGAAGTTCCAGCCCACGCCGAGCAGCACCATCGCCCACCAGAAATGCGCCACCGTGATCCCGGCGAGCGCGACCGCGATGGTGACGAGGTTGAGAGCCACGCCCGCGGACATCACCGGCAGCACGCCGAGCCGCCGGATCAGCCCGCCGGTGACGAACGAGGGCGCGAACATCGCCACCACGTGCGCCGAGATGACGAACGCCGCGTCGCCGTAGGGATGGCCGCAGACCTGCATCGCGATCGGCGTCGAGGTCATGAGAAAGTTCATCACGCCGTAGCCCACCGCGGAAGCGAGCACCGCGACGATGTACTTCGGCTGCGCCGCGATCTGCGCGAACGGCCGGCCCTTCGCCGCCTGCTCGCTCGCGCTGGGGGTGGGAATGCGGATGAAGCGCAGCAGCGCCAGCGTCACGACGATGAACACGATCAGCGCGAGATAGGCCCACATGAACCTCGGCGCGGCCAGATCGACCGTCAGCCGGCTCACGCTCGGGCCGAGGATGCCGCCGACCAGCCCGCCCGCGAGCACCAGCGAGATCGCGGTCGGCCGGAAATCCGCGCTCGCGACGTCCGCGGCGGCGAAGCGGTAATACTGGCCGTAGGCGTTGTAGACGCCAAACACCAGCGTGCCCAGGCACAGCAGCCAGAAGCTCTGCAGCCAGATCGCCGCGCCGCAGGTGAGCGCGCCGCCCACTCCCCAGAGGGTGCCCAGCGTGAAGCCGCGCTGGCGCCCGACGCGCTTCATGTGAAGCGACGCCGGCAGGGTGGCGATCGCGCCGCCCAGGATCCAGAACGTGACCGGCAGCGTGGCGAGCAGCGCGCTCGGCGCGAGCGCGAGCCCCGCGAGGCCGTTCACCGCGATCAGGGTGGCGTTGTTGGTGAACAACATCGCCTGGCAGGCGGCGAGCAGCGCGACGTTGCGGCGGGTACTGTTCATTTATACAGCATCGGGGGTAGAATGCATCCGAGCGATTTTAGGTTCGAACCCGCATGAGCGCAGACCTCGAGAGTGAAATGCCACGTGAAACGACTTTCCTGCGCGGCGCGCGCTCCTTCGTCGCCGGGCGCTTCGAGCGCGAGGAGCGCGCCGCCTTCGACGACGGCTGGACCCGTGAAGACCCGCCGCTCGCACGCCTCGAGACCCGCACCACGATAGAGACGGCGCGCTCGATCGTGTCGCGCAACGACTCGCCCGACATCGGCTTCGACCGCTCGATCAACCCCTACCGGGGCTGCGAGCACGGCTGCATCTACTGCTACGCGCGCCCGAGCCACGCCTACCTCGAGCTTTCGCCGGGCCTGGACTTCGAAACGCGCCTGTTCGCCAAGACGAACGCCGCCGAGCTGCTGCGCGCCGAGCTTGCGCGGCCGGGCTACGCGCCGAGCCCGATCGCGCTCGGCGCGAACACCGACTGCTACCAGCCGATCGAGCGCAAGTACCTGATCACCCGGCAGATCCTGGAGATCCTGCTGGAGGCGCAGCACCCGGTGACGATCGTCACCAAGTCGGCGCTGATCGAGCGCGACCTGGATCTGCTCGCGCCCATGGCGCGCAGCAACCTGGTGAAGGTGTTCGTGTCCATCGGCACGCTCGATCGCAGCCTGGCGCGCAAGCTCGAGCCGCGCGCCGCGAGCCCGCAGCGCCGCCTGGACGTCCTGAGATCGCTGTCGGCTGCCGGCGTACCCTGCGGGGTGATGGTCGCGGCGCTGATCCCGGCGCTGAACGACAAGACCCTGGAGCAGGTGCTCGGGGCGGCGGCCGCGGCCGGCGCGCTCGAGGCCGCCTACGTGATCCTCCGGCTGCCCAACGAGCTCAAGGTGCTGTTCAAGGAATGGCTCGCCGCGCACTACCCGGAGCGCGCCGAGCACGTGATCAGCATCGTGCGGCAGATGCGCGGCGGCCGCGACAACGACCCGCGCTTCGGCGCGCGCATGAGCGGGACGGGTAATTTCGCCGAGCTCGTCGAGAAGCGCTTCGAGCTCGCCTGCCGCCGCTTCGGGCTGAACGGCCACGGCGCCGGCCGCAAGCCGCCCGAGCTCGACTGCAGCCGCTTCCGGCCGCCCTCCCGCGGCGGCCAGATGGCCCTGTTCTGACCGGCGGGGCTAGAATGCCCGCGTGAACGAAGCTCCATTCGACCAGCAGCCGGTCGCCCGCACTGTCGGTCGCCGTAAGCAGCGGCCGCCGGGCGCTCCGCCCCCGCCAGAGGACCGTGCGGCGCTCGACAGCCTCGCCAGGCGCCTCACGCGCGCTCCAAAGGGCGTGTTCCGCTACGGCAGCCACGGCGAGATGGCTGCCGACCGAGAGCGCTGGACCGTCGATGCCATCGTCGACACGGTCCGGTCGCGTGGCTGAGTACACCCGTCCGGCCACCTGGGAAGACGTCAAGCGGGTCGCGGCCTATCTCGAGGAGGCTGGCGTCGAATACGCCCTCATCGGCGGCTACGCGCTCGCCGCGCACGGTCTTGTGCGGCTCACCGAGGATATCGACGTACTCGTGAATCCAGCCGCCGCGAACAGCCGCCGCTGGATCGTGGCGTTGTCGAGGCTGCCGGACGGGGCAGCCCGCGAGCTCGCGTCGGAGCCGGACGTGTTCGCGAAGCAGAAGCAGTACGCCATTCGCATTAACGACGAGTTCACCATCGATATCCTGCCCGGAGCCGCCGGGATTCCCTGGAGCGA
>DATKAX010000435.1:0-7423 GCA_035514595.1 Burkholderiales bacterium | reverse complement strand
ACGTAGGCGGCGTCGCCCATGTCGCCGGCGCGGAACATCACCTGGCCGGCGTCGTAGGTGAGCCGCTCGCTCGAGAAGGCGAGCAGCTTCAGCATCGCCGGCTCGAGCCGGCTGAAGATCGGGTATTGCCGCAGCAGCTCGGTTTCCTGTTCCAGGCTCATCGCGTGCCTCCTTAGCGCTGCGCCAGCATCTGGTGCAGCGGCCCGCCGCTGCACTTCAGCTTCTCGAAGCGGCCGCTCTCGGCGAGGCGTCCGCGCTCCATCATCAGCACCGGGCCGAAATGCTCGGCCAGCTCGGCGCGGTGCAGCACCCACACCAGCGAGCGGCCGCTGCGCTCGGCAAGGACCCCGGCGAGCACGCGCTGGTGCGAGGCCGGGTCGAGCATCGCGGTCGCCTGGTCGATCACCAGCAGCACCGGCCGCTTGAGCAGCGCGCGCACCAGCGCCACCTTCTGCCGGTCCGCGGCCCCGAGCCGCGCGCCGCCGACGCCCACGTGGTATCCGAGGCCGATGCTTACTACCAGCGGGCGCAGGCCCAGCTCGTCGAGCACCTCGCGCACCAGCGCGGTGATGCGCGCGGTGGCCTCCGCCTGCCCGGTCACGATCTTGCCGAACAGGACGTTGTCCTGCAGCGATGCCGCGGCGTTATAGCGCGCGGGATCGAAGAACTCCACGGCGCCGCCCAGGCTCCCGGGGAGGTTGGCGGCGAAGTGGCGCCGCGCCTCGACCACGCGCGCCTCGAAGTTCTCGTCGATCAGGCCCAGGCGGTGGCGCGCGGCGACCAGCTTGAAGGGCAGCGCGAGCAGCATGCGCCGCTCGTCCTCCTGCAGGCCCTTGAGCCCGACCTCGGCCGTGCGCTTGAGGATGGCGTCGAACTGCGGCAGGTCCTCCTGGCGGATGAAGCTGTACTGGGCGAAGAACTCGTGCCCGGCGGAAAGCCCGCTGAACAGCTCGACCATGGTCTCGGCCACCTTGTGGCCGGTCCGCAGCACGAGCTCGTGCAGCCCGGTCTCGCGCAGCACGCGGCGCACGTAGGAGTTCGACGCCAGGTTCTCGATGTCGAAGGTCCTGCCCACCGGCGTGCCGAACAGCAGGTTCTCGGCGAAGGTCGCGTTGCGGTTGTAGCGCCCCGGGTCGAAGCGCTCGACCCAGTCCCGGATGCCGAGCGCGGCGAGGCGCTCGCTCATGCGGGCGCGGGCTTCCAGGACCCGCGCGGCGAGAGCGCCGTCGTGCTCGGGGCCGGCGGCGCTGCGCAGGCCGAGCTCGAAGATGGTCTCCTCGAGGTCGACGGCGCGCAGCAGCTCCACGATGCGCGCCTCCATCGCCTCTGCATCGGCAACGCCGGCGGCGGCGTAGTCGATCCAGTCCGCGTTGATGTCGAGCATGCTGTTGCCGGTGCGCTCGGCCTCGCGCAGCTCGAGCTCGCGCTGCGCGCGCGATCCCGCCTCGTACTGCGGCTCGCGCAGCGGCCGGTGCTTGAGCCCGTAGAGGACGTTCTCGCGCACGTCGGCGGGAAACAGGTACGCCGGCGCGCCGACGTAGCCGAGCGCACGGCCGGTCAGCGCCTCGGGCGCGCGCGTGATGTCGACGCCGGCGATCTCGATGCTGCCGCCGGTGGCCGGCACGAGCCGCGCCAGCAGGCGCGCCAGCTCGCTCGCGCCGCTCGCCTGGCGCCCGAGCAGCGCGACATGGTCCTTCAGGTCCACCTCGAAGGAAACCCCGTCGACCAGCTTGGCGCCCGCCTCGTCGGCGAGCGTCAGGTTGCGCACGCGCAGCGTGCCCTCGCGCGCGAGCGCCGGGGTCTCGATCGGCGCCTGCAGCTCGCGCGGCGCGACGTCCTCCGCCGTGAACTGCTCGATCACCTGCTGGAACTTGATCTGCACGTCGAGCCGCTGCTGGTCCCAGTCGATCAGCTCCTTCACCGGGCTGGGCAGGTCCTTGTAGGCGGCGATCACCGCCACCAGCGCGCCGATGTCGAGGCGCCCGACGATCACCAGGTAGCCGCCGACGGTGTAGAACAGGAACGGCGTCACCTGCGACAGGAAGTTGTTGAGGAACTTGATCAGGAACTTGCGCTGGTAGAACTCGAAGCGGATGCGGAAGATCCTGCCCAGCCGGGAGGCGATCTCGGCGCGCTCGTAGTTCGAGGTGTCGTTGGCGTGGATCTCGGCCACGCCGTCGACCACCTCGGCGATGCGCCCGGCGAGCGCGCGCGCGGTGAGCTGGCGCTCGCGGCCCAGGACCAGCAGCCGCCGGCGCAGCCTCGGGATGAGGAAGGCCTGCACCAGCATCACGCCCAGCGCCACCGCGCCGAGCGCGACGTGCTGGTAGAGAATGAAGAAAAGCGCCGTGAGCGCCTGCCCGCCGAGGAACAGCGGCGTGATGAACGCCTCGCCGATGAAGCCGCCGAGCGGCTCGACCTCGTCCTTGATCATGGTCGCCATCTCGGCGGCCTTGACGCGGCGAAAGCGCGCCAGCGGGAAGCGCAGGATGTAGTCGAACAGCGCATAGCGCAGGCGCCGCAGCAGCCGCTCCCCCATCCAGCCCTTCATGGTGTTGATCTGGAACTTGAGGAAGCCGTTCAGCACGATCAGCCCGAGGAACACCATGCTGAGCGCGAACAGATACGGGATCCTTTCCAGGGGAAAGCCGAGAAACGAAACGGTCGAGTCGGGCTGCGGGAAGCTGTCGCCCTGGATCGCCTGGTTGATGATGGTCTTGGGCAGGTCGAGCGACAGGTAGTAGACCACCATCGTTCCGACCACCAGCGGCACGATCGCCAGCTGATCGCGCCTGCTGTAGCGCAGTATGAAGCCGAACAGGCTGCGATCCATCGCGAGCGCGGGTCCCTTGTAACATATAGTAATGGACTTCAGCGTCCGCTTCTGGGGGGTGCGCGGATCGATCGCCTGCTCGGGGCCGCGCACCGCGCGCTACGGCGGCAACACCTCGTCGCTCGAGGTGCGCTGCGGCGAGCGGCTGCTGCTGTTCGACGCCGGCACCGGGATCCGCTACCTCGGCCACAGCCTCGACGCCTCGCAGCCGATCGATGCGGACCTGTTCTTCACCCACACGCATTTCGACCACGTCTGCGGGCTGCCTTTCTTCCGCCCGTTCTTCGAGCCGGCCAACCGCTGGCGCCTGTGGGCCGGGCACCTCGCCGGCGGCATGACGCTGCGCCGGGTGATGAACGAGTTCATGATGTCGCCGCTGTTCCCGGTGCCGCCGGAGGTGTTCCGCGCCGAGATCGCCTACCGCGACTTCGCCGCCGGCGACACGCTCTCGCCGGGACCGGGAATCCGGCTTCGCAGCATCGCGCTCAACCATCCCGACGGCGCCACCGGCTACCGCATCGAGTGCGGCGGCCGCTCGCTGTGCTACCTCACCGACACCGAGCACGTGCCGGGGAGCCTCGACCGCGGGATCCTCGAGCTGATCGCGGGCGCGGATCTGGTGATCTACGACTGCATGTACACCGACGACGAGTACCCGCGCTACGTCGGCTGGGGGCACTCGACCTGGCAGGAGGGCGTGCGCCTGTGCCGCGCCGCCGGCGCCAGGCGCCTCGCCGTGTTCCACCACGATCCCGACCATGACGACGACATGCTCGACGCCATCGCGCGCGAGGTGAACAAGACGCTTCCCGGATCGGTGGTGGCGGCCGAAGGCATGCTTCTCGAGCCGTGACCGGCGAGCGGCTCCTGAATTGCATCGAGACCTATGCCGCCGAGCTGCAGGCCATCGGCGGCGCCCCGCCGCCGGCGCCGCGCTGGGAGCAGGACTGGTTCCCGCGCCTGGACGCCGCCGCCGCCTACGCCATGGTGCGCGAATGCAGCCCGCGGCGCATCGTGGAGGTCGGCGCCGGGCATTCGACGCGCTTTCTCGCGCGCGCGGTGGCCGACGGCGCCCTGGCGACGCGCATCACCTCGATCGACCCCGAGCCACGGGCGAGCCTTGCCGGTCTTCCTCTCGAGTTTCTCGATTCTGAGATTCAACACATCGGAACTGCACCTTTCGTCGGCCTCGGGCCGGACGACATCGTGTTCATCGATTCCAGCCACCAGCTGAAGCCCGGCGGCGACGTCGAGTTCCTGCTGCGCGAAGTGCTGCCGCGCCTCGCCGCCGGCGTGCGGGTGCACTTCCATGACATTTTTTTACCTGACGACTATCCGCCGACCTGGGCATGGCGCCGCTACGATGAGCAGCAGGCCGTCGCCGCGCTCATCCGCGACGGGACGTTCGAGGTGGAGTTCTCCAGCCACGAGATCGCTTCGCGGCACCCCGGGCGCCTCGCGCAGGGCGTGCTCGGGCGCCTGCCGCTCGTGCCCGGCGCGATCGAGTCGAGCCTGTGGCTGATCCGGAGCTGAGGTCGAGCTTTTTGCAATTGCGGCACCGCGAGATTTCTGGCCCAATAACGGCAGAGCTTAGGGGGCTCTTTTCCACCGATGAATCTTCCGGCCGGCGACAAGGCGTTCAATCCCGGCGGTCTCACGGAGCTGGTGTCCGACTGGTACTGGGAGCAGGACGACCAGTTCCGCTTCACGACGTTGTCGGCCGGTTTCGCCGACCGCACCGGGCTCGACCCCTCGGCCTACCTCGGCCGCAAGCGCTGGGAGGTGCTGGCGCTCAACCTGGGCGAGGCGGACTGGAACCGGCACTGCGTGCGCCTGGAGCGCAACGAGCCGTTCCGCGAATTCGAGATCCAGCGCGTCGGCGCCAACGGCCGCAGCGTCTGGATCTCGGAAAGCGGCGAGCCGGTATTAGACGAGGCCGGCCACTGCAAAGGCTACCGCGGCTTCGGGCGCGACATCACCGCGCAGAAGCGCGTCGCGGAGGTGCTCAAGCTCGAGCGCACGGTGGCGGTGAGCCTGGCGAACGCTGCGAGCGCCGCCGAGGGGCTGCAGGCGGCGCTGCGCGCGATCTGCGAGCTCGAGGGCTGGGACGCCGGCCGCTGCTTCCGCGTCGACCCCGCGAGCGGCGCGCTCACCTTCCTCGAGGGATGGTTCGCCCATGTGCCCGCCATCGAGCAGTTCCTGCAGCACTCGCGGGTGCTCTGGCAGGCGGGCAAGGCGGTTTCCTCGAGCGACCTGCCGAAGACCGGCGCGCGGCCCGCGCCCGCCGAATCCGGCCGCGGCTACGCGACCTTCGCCTTCCCCGCCGTGGCGCAGAGCCGCACCATCGCGATGCTCACCTTCTCCGGCCATTCGGGCGGAGAGCCAGACCAGAGCCTGCTCGAGGCGGCGCCCGCGCTCGGCAGCCTGTTCGCGCAGTTCCTGCAGCGCAAGGAAGCCGAGGAGGCACTGCGCGAGAGCGAATCGCGCTTCCGCAACCTCACCCAGCTGTCGTCGGACTTCTTCTGGGAAACCGACACCGAGCACCGCATCTCGAGCCTGGTGCACGGGCCGAGCCTGGGCGCGGCGCTCGCCGGGCGCGGCGTCGTCGGCCAGGCGCCCTGGCGCATTCCGTCGGTCAGCCCGGACCCGGCGGGCTGGGCCGCGCACAAGGCGCTGCTCGAATCCCACCTGCCGTTCCGCGATTTCGAGTTCGCGAGGACCATGCGCGACGACACCATCCGCTACCTGTCGGTGAGCGGGCAGCCGCGCTTCGATTCCCACGGCCATTTCCTCGGCTACCGCGGCGTGGGGCGCGACGTCACCGAGATCGCGCTCGCGCGCGAGCGCATCGCGTCGCTCGCCTACCGCGACGCGCTCACCGGTCTTGCCAACCGCATCAGCCTGGTCCCCGCGCTCGAGCACGCGGTACAGCGCGCGCGGCGCCGCGGCACGCGGATCGCGGGCGTGTTCGTCGACCTCGACGGCTTCAAGCAGATCAACGACCTGCACGGCCACGCGGCGGGCGACGCCTTCCTGGTCGAGGTCGGCCGGCGCCTGCGCAGCAGCCTGCGGGCGACCGACATGGTGGCGCGCCTGGGCGGCGACGAGTTCTTCGTCGTGCTGGAGGAAGTGCAGGACACCGACGCGATCGAGCGGGTGCTCGGCAAGCTGGTGTCGGGGATGCTGCGGCCCTACGAGCTCGCCGGCGGCGCGAAGGCCTACGTCTCCGCGAGCCTCGGCGTGAGCATCTTCCCGGACGACGCCGGCGACACCGCGACGCTCATGGAGCACGCCGACAAGGCGATGTACACCGCCAAGAAGGCCGGCAAGAACGCCTACTGCCTGTACTCCTCCGGCGAGCACGGCGAAGCTCCCGAGCCGACGCCGCTTCCCAAGCCCGCGCGGCCTTGAATAAATGGGGTCAGATCCACATTTCTACAGAAATCGGGCTCTGACCCCGAACTAGGCGCGGGTGGCGCTGTAGGGATCCGCGGCGTCGCGCAGGCCGTCGCCGAAGAAGTTGAAGGCGAGCACGACGATGAACACCGGCACCACCGAGAGCATCAGCCAGGGGTAGAGCGCGACCACGTTGATGTTCTGCGCTTCGTTCAGCAGCACGCCCCAGCTCGTGATCGGCGGACGCAGGCCCAGGCCCAGGAACGAGAGCGCGGTCTCGCCGAGGATCATCGCCGGGATCGAGAGCGTGGCCGAGGCGATGAGGTGGCTCGCGAAGGAGGGCAGCAGGTGGCGGCGGATGACGCGCGCCGGGCTCGCGCCCATCAGCACCGCGGCGGTGGCGAAATCCTCTTCTCTCAATGCCAGGAGCTTGGATCGGACCGCGCGCGCCAGGCCCGGCCAGTCGAGCAGCCCGAGGATGATGGTGATGCCGAAGTAGATCAGGATCGGGCTCCAGGTGATCGGCAGCGCCGCCGAGAGCGCCATCCACAGCGGCAGCTCCGGGAACGAGCGCACCATCTCGATGAAGCGCTGGATGACGTTGTCGATCCCGCCGCCGTAGTAGCCCGAGATGCCGCCCAGCGTGATGCCGATGAGGAAGCTCACCGCGATGCCGAGCAGGCCCACGGTGAGCGAGATGCGGGTGCCGTACACGATGCGCGAGAACAGATCGCGCCCCAGCCGGTCGGTGCCGAACAGATACAGCGTCCCGCCCGGCGCGGGACAGACGAAGTGCAAGCGCGCCTCGAACAGCCCCCAGAAGCGGTACTCGTCGCCGAGGCAGAAGAAGCGCAGCGGGTAGACGAGAAACGGGTCGGGCGTGTACTCGCGCTTCAGCGTGTCCAGGTCGAGCCGCATGCGGTAGCCGTAGACGAACGGCCCGACGAAGCGCCCCTCGTGGAACAGATGCAGCTCCTGCGGCGGCGCGTAGATGTGGCGCGTGTCCCGGCTGTGCAGGTGGTACGGGGCGATGAGCTCGCTCACCAGGGTCGAGGCGTAGAACACGGCGAGGATCACGCCCGCGGCGAGCGCGATGCGGTGGCGCTTGAACTTCCACCACATGATCTGCCACTGCGAGGCGCGGTAGAAGCGCTCCTGCTCCGGCGTCAGCCGGTCGGCCTCGTAGGGCTCGAA
>DATKAX010000434.1:0-2054 GCA_035514595.1 Burkholderiales bacterium | reverse complement strand
CTTGCCGTCCGGGCCGCCGAACACGATGCGAAAGCGCCCGCCGACGCGCAGGTCGAGCTCGGCGAGCGACACCGGCTCGCTGCCGCCCGGGCCCCACCAGCGCTTTAACGCTTGCGGGTCGGTCCACGCCCGCCAGACCTTTTGCGGCTCGACGGGGTAGCTGCGGGTGAGGGTAAGCGAGGGCTTTTCAAGGAGGCGGGCTTGTTCCATGTCTGCAGCTCCTCTTGCTGATACAGGTAGCGGGCGAGCGAATCGAGCTTGTCGCTCCAGAACTTCTCATAGTGCGCCATCCAGGTCGCGGCCTGCCTCATCGGCGCGGCGGTCAGCGCGCAGCTCACCACCCGCCCCTCCTTCGCGCGCGCGATCAGGCCGGCGTCCTCGAGCACGCCGAGGTGCTTCATGAAGCCCGGGAGCGACATGTCGTGCGAGGCCGCGAGCTCGGTGACCTGCCGGCTGCCCTCGCTCAGCGAGGCGAGCACTCGGCGGCGCGTGCGGTCCGAGAGCGCCGCGAACACGCTGTCCAGCACCGCGTCCGAATACTTAACCATGCGGTTTAGTATTAAGGATCGCGGCGCCGCTGTCAAGCGCCGTGTAGTTCCTTCCCGTGAAGCGCAATTTTTTCAGCGGGCATGCCGCCGGCCCCGACCGGGCCCGCATCTTGCGACCCCCTGTGACAGCTTCACTTCTTCGTTTTCCACAACCTTCAGGAGGACATTCCATGCTTCCAGCGAAATTCCGACGTACGCTCATCGCCGCCCTGGTGGCGCCCGCGCTCGCCGCTCCGGCCGCGGTGCTCGCCGAGCAGCACGCCACGCCGCAGGCGCAACGGCAGCAGCAAGCCGCGCCGCAGCTCCAGCAGTCCGACATGCGGGCGAGCCAGGTCGTCGGCATGGACGTGAAAAACCCGCAGGGCGACACCATCGGCGAGATCAAGGACCTCGTGATCGACACGCAGAGCGGCAAGGTCGAGTATGCGGCGCTCGCCCACGGCGGGTTCCTCGGCCTGGGCGAAGACCTCTACGCCTACCCGGTGAGCCGCTTCCAGCCCGGCCAGGAGCGCGACCAACTGGTGCTCGACGTGACCAAGGAGCAGCTCGAGCAGAGCGCCGGCTTCGACGACGACGACTGGCCCAAGATGCGCGAGGACCGGTCCTTCTGGGCTAACGTCGACGAGCGCTTCGGCCGCGACGCCGATCGTTCCGCCGCCACCGGCGGCTCGGCGCAGGCCGAGCAGCAGCAGCCGCGCCAGTTCGTGCGCGCGAGCGAGCTCATGGACAAGCAGGTGACCGGGCCCGACAACCTCGAGCTCGGCAAGATCGAGGACCTGGTAATCAACCTGCAGCAGGGCGAGATCCGCTTCGCGGTGATCGACACCGAGGGCGACGATCGCCTGGTGCCCGCCTCGATGGACGACCTCAAGGTGCGCAGCGACGGCGGCGATCTCGCGGTGCAGTACGACCGCGACAAGCTCGACCTCTCCAAGGCCTTTGACAAGGACCAGTGGCCGGAACAGCTGCGCGCTCAGCCGCGCGCCAGGCAGGCGCGGTAGCGCTCGGCCGCGCGCCGGGCGAGCGATTCGCTCGTCAGCCGGCGCTCGGTCTTGGCGGTCTGCAGCACGATTGCGGGAAGCACGGCGCGCGTCGCCGGCTTCCCGCGCTCGCGTTCGGCGAGGGCGAACTCAGGCCATCGTAGTGGCCTTGTGTGACACGTCCTTTCCGCCGCGTGGTCTTGCCGGCCCGGTCGCTCCGGGCGGCCCATGCTCCGCCAGCCACGCCGCTTGCGCCTCCCGCTGCGTCCACGGCGCCTGCAGCGCGATCTCGTCGAGCACTTCCGCCAGACGCGCGATGTCGCGCGGCCGGTCCTCGCGCTGCTTCGCAAGGCAGGCGGCGACGAGCGCGTCGAGCGCCGGCGGAATCGGCTGCGTCGCCGCCGCGGCGACCCGCGGCGGCACCTCGTTCAGCACCTTGCTGGTGAGCGCGAGCTCGTCGGTGCAGTCGAACATCTGGCGGCCGGCGAGCATCAAGAAGGCGACCGCGCCCACGGCATAAATGTCG
>DATKAX010000433.1:0-4883 GCA_035514595.1 Burkholderiales bacterium | reverse complement strand
GCTCCGCAGCGGCCGAAACTTTTCGCCTTGTCCTGCGCCGGCGCAGGGTCCCGCCGCTCGCCACCATCTCCTCCAGCACGGCGTTCAGCTCGAGAAGCTGAGCCTGCAGCCTTTCCAGCCTTTCGATGAGATCGCTTGCTTCCCCTTCACCGGCGGCTTCAGCGGGAGCTTTCATTCGAGGGATGCCTCGCGCGTAATATGGCTGCGGTTATATCTGCTTCGTGGAACGGCGTGTCGCTTGCGCACAAGCTTTGACGAGTTCGGTCCCCACTGTCGGATTTCTTTACCGTCGTCCCTGCACGGGGCGCCAAGCGTTGATTCGGATGAAGGCGCGCGCGCGGAGCCTTCCATGCAGCGTTTAGCCATTGGTGACTATTGCTGTATCGGCGGTGGACGGCTATCTTTCTGCAAGAAAGTGCAACGACGGGAGGAGCCATGGCGTTCAGAAACAGCGTGGCGATGCCGCAGCCGAAACGTACGGCACCAAAGTGGTAGCCGCCATCGGCCGCAGGCGGCCGATCGGCGTTCAGTAGCCGCGGCGCTGCTCACAGGACACTACGGCTTGCCTGATGCACCGCTTTGCCTATCGCTCGCGGGCACAACTTCTCGAGATCCCGGTCGCCACTACGCGGCTTTTCCCAACCAACCTGACGGCCGGCGGCGGCCAGGTATTCCTGGATGCCAAGCTTGCCTGAAGCCCGTCGCTTCGGCTGCACAGCGCTGATTTACGCCGCATGCGTCGTCTACGGCAGCCTGGTTCCGCTCGCTTATCGTTACCGCCCGCTCGCCGAAGCCTGGGAAGCCTTCCTGCGCATCCCCTACCTGCAGCTCGGCCTGGGCTCGCGCGCCGACTGGGTGGCGAACATCCTGCTCTACATCCCGCTCGGCTTTCTCGCGAGCGGCTGGCTCTGCGCACGCGTGCGCGCGGCGCCGGCGAGCGTGCTGGTGTTCGGGCTGTGCGCAGCTCTCGCCGTCGCGGTGGAATTCGCCCAGCTCTTCTTTCCTCCGCGCACCGTCTCGCTCAACGACCTGATCGCCGAGTGCCTCGGAGCCGGCGTCGGGATCGCCCTGTGGTACGCCACGGGCGAGCGCCTGTCCCGGTTGTGGGGCGAGCTGCAGCGCGGAGGGCGCGCGGGCGCACGCGCCCTGATCGTCCTGTACAGCGCCGCGTATCTCGCCTTCGCCCTGTTCCCCTACGATCTGCTCGTCTCGGCGAGCGAGCTGGCGCAGAAGCTGGCAAGCCCGCGCGCCTGGACGTTCTTGTTCACCGGGTCGTGCGGCGGCGCATTGTCCTGCGGCACAAAACTGCTCGCCGAAGTTCTGACGGCCGCACCGCTGGGCGCGTTTCTCGGCATGATGGCCCTGCCCGGCAGGCCATTCGGCGTCGCGCGCGCATTCGTGCTGGGTATCCTGTTCGGCGCCGTCATCGAAGGGCTGCAGATCTTCCTCGCCTCCGGGATGAGCCAAGGCGCCTCGATCCTCACGCGCGGCCTCGGCATCGCGCTCGGCCTCAGCTTCTACCGCTTCTTCCGCAAGGAATGGCTGATCGAGTACCGGCTGCACATGCAGATGGTGGCGCTCGCCGCACTGCCGCTTTACCTGGTGCTGCTCCTGGCGATGATCGGCTATTTCGCTTCGGATCTCGAGGGCCGGTGGGCCGCATCCGCCAAGCTGCGGCAGGTGCAGTTCCTTCCCTTCTACTACCACTACTTCACCACCGAAGCGCAGGCGATGTACAGCCTGCTGCTCCATGCCGGCGCCTACGCGCCGATCGGGTTGCTCGTCTGGATCCTGCGCGACGGCCGGGGCGAGCGGACCTCGCTTTGGCTTTCGGCGCTGGCCGCACTATTCACGGCGGCGGCGATGGAAACGCTGAAGCTGTTCCTCGAGGGCAGGAAGCCCGACCCGACCGACACGCTGATCGCGGCCGCCGCGGCGGCGCTCGCCTGCTTCGCCGCGACACGCCTCGCGCATTGGACTGGCGCGAATCAGCGAATGGAACAACGCGTCGGGTGAGACAAGCTCTCTTCGTCTTGGCGGCGCTTACCGCCATCGCAGCACCGGGCGCGGCGCAGGCGCAGCCCTATTACCAGGGCAAAACGCTGCGCATCCTCGTGGGCGTCGCGCCGGGCGGCGGCTTCGACACCTACGCGCGGGTCGTCGGCCGGCATCTCGGCAGGCACATTCCCGGCAATCCCTCGGTCATCGTGGACAACATGCCGGGCGCGGGCAGCGTCCTCATGGCCAACCACCTGTACCACGTCGCCAAGCCCGACGGCCTCACAATCGGGCACTTCAGCGGCGTGATCATCCAGGGGCAGGTGCTCGGCCAGCGAGGCATCCAGTTCGATGCCCGCAGGTTCGAATATCTCGGCGCGCCGGTGAAGGAAAGCGTCGTGTGCAGCCTGACCAGGGCAAGCGGCATCGCGAGCCTCGAGCAATGGAGGCGCGCCCGCGCGCCGGTGAAGCTGGGCGGCGTAGCGCCGGGATCGCCGTCGTACAACGCGGCAAAGATCCTGCAAGCGGCGCTCGGCCTGCCGATCCAGGTGGTCTCCGGCTACAAGGGCACTTCGCAGATCCGGCTTGCCGCGGAGAGCGGCGAGCTCGCCGGCGGGTGCTGGTCGTGGGAATCGATGCGCGCCACCTGGCGCAAGGCGCTCGAGGCGGGCGAGGTGGTGCCTGTAGTGCAAATGGCACCCAGGCCGTTTCCCGGCACTGGCCATGTTCCGCTCGCGATCGATTTCGCGGCCTCGGATGAGGCGCGCCGGCTGATCCAGGTCGGCGTGCACGACAGCAGCGCGCTTGCGCGGCCGTTTGCGCTCTCCCCTGGCACGCCGCGCCGGCACGTCGCGGTACTGCGCAAGGCGTTCCTCGATGCGCTGCAGGATCCGGACCTCGCCGCGGAAGCGCAAAAAGCCAATCTCGTGATCGACCCGGTTTCCGGCGAGGCGCTGGCGAAGCTGATCGCGGAGCTCTTCACGCTCGACCCCGCGGTCCTCGCCAGGCTGAAAGCGGCGCTCGAGCGGTAGCGGCGAATGGCCGAGTCGTTCGTCGCCGGGCTGGCTCTGGTCCTTGTTCCCGCGACGCTGGGCTTGATGCTCGTCGGCATCGGGGTGGGTTTCATGGTCGGCATCCTCCCCGGGCTCGGCGGGCCGGCCGCGCTCGCCCTCATGCTGCCGTTCGTTTTCGCCCTGCAGCCGGCCGAGGCCTTCGCTTTCCTTCTCGGCATGGCGGCTGTCACGGCGACCACCGGCGACATCACCTCGATTCTGTTCGGCGTGCCCGGCGAGGCGACCACCGCCGCGACCATCGTCGACGGGCACCCGATGGCGAAAAACGGCGAGGCCGGCCGGGCGCTCGGCGCGGCGCTCGCCGCCTCGCTGATCGGCGCGCTGTTCGGCGCGGCTCTCCTGGCGCTCGCCATCCCGCTCGTGCGTCCCCTCGTGCTCTGGTTCGGCTCGCCGGAGCTCTTCATGCTGGCCGTGCTCGGCCTCACGTTCGTGGCGTCGCTCTCCGGCGGGCGCCTGATGAAAGGCCTGATCGCTGCCGGCCTCGGATTGCTGCTCGGGACGGTCGGCCTTGATCCGCTGTCGGCAACGCCGCGCTACACCTTCGGCCAGCTTTTTCTCTGGGACGGCATCGGGCTGGTGCCGGCGACCATCGGGCTGTTCGCGATTCCCGAGGTGATCGAGCTGGCCGTGCGGCGCTCGGCGATCGCGCGCGCAAAGCCCGGCAGGCTGGGCGGCGTGATGCAGGGCGTCAAGGACAGCTTCCGGCACCGCTGGCTGGTGCTGCGCTGCAGCGCCATCGGCGCCTGCATCGGGATCATCCCAGGGATGGGCGGCAGCGTCTCCCAGTGGCTGGCGTATGCCCACGCGTTGCAAAGCTCGAAGGAGAAAGAACGCTTCGGCAAGGGCGCCGTCGAAGGCGTGCTGGGGCCGGGTGCCGCCAACAACTCGACGCTCGGCGGCGCCCTCATTCCCACCATCGCCTTCGGCGTTCCGGGCGGCGTCGCCACCGCGATCCTGCTCGGGGCGTTCATCATCCAGGGCCTCACCCCCGGCCCGAGCATGCTGGTTCCGGAGAGCCGCGGCGGGCACCTCGCGCTCACCTTCTCCTTCGTCTTTACCATCGTCATCGCGAATCTGGTCACCGTCGCAATCTGCTTTCTGTTCCTCAAGCAGCTGGCGAAGCTGACCCAAGTGCGCGGCAGCCTGCTCATCCCGCCCGTCCTGCTGCTCGTCTACGTGGGCGCGTTCGCGGAGAAGAATGCCTTCCAGGATTTATACCTGGTGCTGCTTTTCGGCGTAATCGGATGGGCGATGAGCAAGCTCGGCTGGCCGAGGCCGCCGCTGATCCTCGGGCTGGTGCTCGGCCCCCTCGCCGAGAACCGGCTGTTCCTCTCCATCGACAACTACGGCCTCGCCTGGCTGGGCCGTCCAGGGGTGCTGATCCTCCTGGCGCTGACCCTCGCCGGTGCGGCCTACCCTTTCCGCAAGCGAGCACGCCGCGCGTCCGCGCCGGCCGGATCGCGCTCGAATCTCGCTTTCACCGCCGCGATCGCGGCGCTCGCTGCAGGGGCGCTGTGGGAGAGCCGCGGCTTCGGCTTCACGGCCGGGCTGTTCCCCTGGGCGGTCGGCGCCCCGGTGCTTGCCATGGCGAGCGCGCTTTTGCTGCTGGAGATTTTCCGCAAGCGGCCAGCAGCCGCCGCGCGGAGCGAGATGCCGCCGGCCACGGCTTTGCGCCGCACGCTCGCGATCTTCGGCTGGATCATCGGTTATATGGCGGCCCTCTGGCTGCTCGGATTCGCGATCGGCGGCACGCTGTGTACTTTCCTGTCGCTCAAGCTCGGCAGCCAGGAGCGCTGGCCGGTCACGCTCGCC
>DATKAX010000432.1:0-2340 GCA_035514595.1 Burkholderiales bacterium | reverse complement strand
ACTTCCTCCTCGATGCGCGCGGCCGAGATGCCGTCCGTTGCCGGGCAGTAGGTCTCGACCGCGAACACCATGCCGGCTTTCAGCTCGATCGGCTCGCGCAGCGAGGTGAGCCGCGAGATGAGCGGGCGCTCGTGAAGACCGAGCCCCAGGCCGTGGCAGAAGTTGAGCCCGAAGGCGTCCATCTCGCTCGCGAAGCCGATCTCCTTCGCCTCCGGGAACGCGACCGCGATCTTGTCGCTCGACATCCCCGGCTTCAGGAGCTCGATGGCGCGGTCCATCCACTCGCGCGCCTTGCGGTACGCGGTGCGCTGCGGCGGCGTGGCGCGCCCGACGTTGAAGGTGCGGTAGTAGCAGGTGCGGTAGCCCATGAAGGACTGGATGATGTCGAAGAACGCCTGGTCGCCGGGGCGGATCAGGCGGTCGGTGAAGTTGTGCGGGTGCGGCGAGCAGCGCTCGCCCGAGATCGAGTTGATCGCCTCGACGCAGTCCGAGCCCATCTCGTACAGACGCTTGGTGGCGAGCCCGACGATCTGGGACTCCATCACGCCCGGCTTGAGCGCTTCGGCGATGTCCTGGTAGACGCCGTCGACCATCGCCGCGGCCATGTTGAGCAGCGTCAGCTCGTCGATGTTCTTCACCTCGCGCGCCTCCAGCATCACCTGCTGCCCGTCGCGCACCTCGATGCCCGCCTTCTGCAGCTCGAACAGCATCGGCGGCTCGACGACATCCACCCCGAGCGGCATGTCGCCCACGCCTTCCTCGTCGAGGATCGCCTTGATCTCGCGCGCCGCGCTGCGAAAGAGCGTGATGTCGCCCCCGGTCGCCCCGCGCAGTCCGAGCAAGCCGGCGCGGCAATGGTCCTCATGCAGCCACGGCGCGTGCAGCTTGTGGTGGCGCGCGGCGCTGCCGAAATCCCAGATGAACGGATCGCCGTTGCCGGTGAGAAGCGAGTAGCGCGTGAGCTTGTCGCGCGCCCACTCGCCGATCACCGTGCTGGTGGTGTAGCGGATGTTGTGCTGGTCGAAGGAAAGCAGCGCGCCGAGGCCGGAGCCTGAGAGCGCGGCGCGCACCCGCGCGAGGCGATAGTCGTGCAGCCGGCGAAAGTCGATGCGCTCCTCGAAGTCGACCTGCGTTCGCCCCGGCGCCTGCAGCGGCCGGTCCCAGCGGTGCTTCGGATCGACGTCGTCCGGACGCACGATCCTGGGCTCCGGGTGCCGAGTCTGCTTCGCCATGAACTCTCCTCGCGAAAGAATTCTAGCCGCTGCTCACTCGCTCGACAGCGACTTGCTACAATGTGCTACATCTGCTACTTTACCATCATGAGCAGGACCATTACCCAGCGGGAGTTGCGCAACGACTCCGGCGCGGTTCTCCGGGAAGTCCAGGCGGGACAGACGATCATAGTCACGCGCAACGGGGTACCGGTCGCCGAGCTGCGGCCGATCCCGCCACGCAGCTTCGTGCCGCGGGCAGTGATTGCGGATGCGGCGGGACGCGCTCCCCGGGTCGATGCCGGCCGGCTGCGAAAAGACCTTGATGCCGTGGTAGACCAGTCCGTCGATGGCTGAGCCCACGAGGGGCCTGCTGGATACCTCCGTAGTGGTGGACCATGACCTGGTCGATCCTGCTTTGCTTCCCGACGAATCGGCCATTTCCGCCGTCAGCCTCGCCGAACTGGCTGCCGGGCCCCATGCCACCCGCGACGAGCAGGAAAGGGCGCGCCGCCAGGATCGGCTGCAGTGGGCTGCGGCGACCTGGAATGCGCTGCCGTTCGATACCGAGGCCGCCCGAACCTACGGCCGGGTGTTCGCCGCTACAAAAGCAGCGGGGCGATCCAGCCGAACGCGTCTGGCCGATCTGCTCATCGCCTCCACAGCGGCGGCGAACGGCCTGCCGCTCTACACCAGAAACCCGGCCGACTTCGCCGGACTCGAGCAACTCGTAACCGTCATCGCAGTCTGACCGCTTCCGCGCTGCGCAGGCGGCCGCGCCTAGAATTCCCGTCGTGCGCGAAACCTCGATACCCCACGAGCGGCTCACCGAGTTCGCCGCCGCGTGCCTGGAGCGGCTGGGGCTCGAGCGCGCCGACGCGCGCCTGGTCGCCGAGAGCCTGGTCGCCGCCAACCTGCGCGGCGTCGACAGCCACGGCGTAGTGCGCCTGCCGCACTACGCGACGCGGCTTCGCAACGGCACCATCAAGCCGCGCCCCAACATCACCGTGCAGAGGAGCGGCGCCTCCAGCGCCACCGTCGAGGGCGACGCCGGCATGGGCCAGCTCGTCGCCGCGCGCGCCATGCGCGAGGCGATCGCACTCGCTCGCGAGAGCGGCGTCGGCGCCGT
>DATKAX010000431.1:0-4415 GCA_035514595.1 Burkholderiales bacterium | reverse complement strand
CAAGCGCCGCGACGCGCTCCGGGTGCTTCGCGGCGACCCAGGTCGTGGAGCGCCCGCCCATCGAGTGCCCGACGAGCGCGGCGCGCTTCCAGCCGAGATGATCGAGAAGCCGCACGATATCCCCGCCCATCGCCGGGACCGAGTAATCGCGCTGCGGGCTCCAGTCGGAGTCGCCGAAGCCGCGCATGTCCATGCACACCACTTCGCGCTCGCCGGCGAGCGCCTGCGCCACCCCGAGCCAGTCCCAGGAGAAGTACGACAGCCCGTGCACGATCAAGATCGGGGTCAGAGCCCGATCTTCCGGCCCCAGCCTGCGGTAGAAGATGGACAGCTCGCCGGAGCGCGCGCGTCCGGTCTGGTGCGGGATCGTCATGGCGCCAGAGCGTACTACGAGTCGCGGATCCGGGCGTAGATCGGGGTGAAATCGGGCGCGGTCTCGCGCATCAGGTGCTCGAAGGAGTCGATGACGAAGTAGCGCTCCTGGTAGCGGTCGATCTGGTAGTCGGTGCGCATGATGCGCTCGAGGTCGAAGGCGAGGCGCTGCGCTCGCGGGTCCTCGACGCAGTAGGCGAGCTCGCCGCCGGAGGAGAGCAGCCCGGCGCCGTAGGCCCGCACTTCGGAGCCTACCCGGATCAGCCCGAACTCGATGGTGAACCAGTAGAGCCTCGCCAGCATCTTGACCGCGTCCAGGCGCATCGCCTTGAGCCCGCCCTTGCCGTACTCGTGGAGGTGGTCGGCGTAGGTGCGATCGAAGAGCAGCGGCACGTGGCCGAAGAAGTCGTGGAACACGTCGGGCTCGACGATGTAGTCGAACTCCTGCGGGCGGCGCAGCCACACCGTGACCGGGAAGCGGCGGTTCGCGAGATGCGTGAAGAAGGCGTCGTCGGGGATGAGGCCGGGCACCGGTACGATCTCCCAGCCGGTGGCCCGCTTGAGGTCTTTCGAAACCAGGTCGAAACGAGGAATCTCCTTCGCGGCGTCCAGGCGGGCAATGGCATCGATCCATTCAGGGCAGGCGTAGCGCGGCACGAGCTTCGACTGCCGCTCGAAGAGGCGCCGGTACAGCGCGTGCTCCTCCGCGATGTAGTCGCCCCAGTCCTGCTCGACCGCGTAGTCCGGCCCGGCCTTGGAGTAATCGCCCCTTAATTCGGGGTCAGAGCCCGAATTCTTTTGAACGGGGTTTTTTGTATTCATAAGGTTGGAATTCGGGCTCTGACCCCGGTTTCAGGCGGTGAGCACGCCGCGGCGCACCTGGTCGAGCTCCATCGACTCGAACAGCGCCTTGAAGTTGCCCTCGCCGAAGCCCTCGTCGCCCTTTCTCTGAATGATCTCGAAGAAAATGGGGCCGATCACGGTCTTGGTGAAGATCTGCAGCAGCAGCCCGCCGCCGGGGCTGCCGTCCAGGAGGATTCTCCGCTTCTTGAGCTCTTCGATCGGCTCGCCATGGCCGGGAAGTCTCTTATCCAACAACTCATAATATGTGTCCGGCGTATCCAGCAGCTCCACCCCCTTCGCCCTCAGCGCGTCCACGGTGCGGTAGATATCGCGCGTGTGCAGCGCGATGTGCTGGATGCCTTCGCCGTGGTAGGCCTCGAGGTACTCCTGGATCTGGGAGCGGTCGTCGGAGGACTCGTTGATCGGGATGCGGATCCTGCCGCAGGGGCTGGTCATCGCCTTGGACTTGAGGCCGGTCAGCTTGCCCTCGATGTCGAAGTAGCGGACCTCGCGGAAGTTGAACAGCCGCTCGTAGAACTCGGCCCACTCCTTCATGCGGCCGCGGTGCACGTTGTGCGTGAGGTGATCGACGAACGCGAGCCCGGCGCCCTCGGGCGCCGGCGCCGCGCCGCGCCAGAACGCCTCGAAGCCGGCGAGCGGCTTGAAGTCGACGTCGTAGATGGTGTTGCCGTAGTCGTTCTCGGGGTAGCGCTCGACGAGGTAGATCAGCGAGTCGCCGATGCCCTTGATCGCCGGGATGTTGAGCTCGCCCGGGCCGGGGCGCGCCTCGACCCCCCAGGCGCCGCGCTCGAGGAGCTTCTCGTAGGCCGCAGCCGCGTCCTTCACCCGGAAGGCGATCGCGCACACGCTCGGGCCGTGGCGGCGCGCGAAGTTCTGCGCGAACGAGCGCGGCTCGGCGTTGACGATGAAGTTGACGTCGCCCTGCTTATAGAGCGTCACGTCCTTGTGCCGGTGCCGGGCGATCGCCTGGAAGCCCATGCGCTCGAAGATCGCGCCGAGCGCCCGCGGATCCGGCGCCGCGTACTCGACGAACTCGAAGCCGTCGGTCTGGATCGGGTTGTCCCACAGCTCGCCCATGTCGCCTCCGTTCGCGTCCCAAGGATTCTAGACCCGCAGGGCGGCGAAAAATTCGGGCCGAGAATTCGGGGTCAGAGCCCGAATTCCGTCAACCGGCCCGGGTTCCCGATCGTTCTAGGGGCATGCCCAGACAAGAGCGCCTGGTCCTGCCCGGGGTCGCCCTGCACATCGTGCAGCGCGGAAACAACCGCGCCGACTGCTTCGGCTGCGAGAGCGACCGCCTGGTCTACCTGGCTCATCTGCGCGAGCTTTCCGCGAGGCACGGCTGCGCGGTGCATGTGTACTGCCTGATGACCAACCACGTGCATCTGCTGCTCACGCCGGAGGACACCGAGGGCTGCTCCACGCTGATGCGGGACCTCGGCCAGCGCTACGTGCAGTACTTCAACCGGCGCCACGAGCGCAGCGGGACGCTCTGGGAAGGCCGCTTTCGCTCCTGCCTGGTCGAGTCGGCGCGCTACGCGCTGGCGTGCCATCGGTATATCGAGTCGAATCCGGTCCGGGCGGGACTGTCGAACCACCCGGACGCCTACCCCTGGTCCAGCTTCCGGTCGAATGCGGGGGTGCACAGCGACCCCATGCTTTCCCCTCACCCGGAATACCTGGCCTTGGGCGAGCGAGCCGAGGCACGACACGATGCCTATCGCGGACTTTTCGAGCAGCCCTTGGACCCGTCGCTGGTGAAGGAAATCCGGGACGCGACGAACGCGGGTTATCCGCTCGCGAGCGATGCGCTGAAAGCGCGCGTGGAGCAGACGCTCGGCTGCAAGCTCGGGCGTGGTAAGCCGGGACCGCGGCCGAAGGGGCCCGCCGTCGAAGAAGATCCGTTCACGCTGGAGATCGGGCTCTGACCCCGAATTCGGGTCGGTTATCATGCCGGCCCATGAAAAGGGTGCCGATGGCGGCGTTCGGGCCTGCCCTCAAGAAAAGGGTCGAGGAGTTGTGGGGCACGCCGCCGAATCTGTATCGCGGCCTGGGGAATCATCCGAAGCTCGCGGCGGCGTGGACCGAGTTCTCCAAGGCGCTGCGCTACGACACGCGCACGCCGCGCGCGCTGCGCGAGCTGGTGATCCTGCGCGGCGCGCAGCTCGTGCGATCGGAGTACGAGTGGGCGCAGCATCTCGCGATGGCGCGAAGCAGCGGGGTGCGCGAGGCGCAGATCGCGGCGCTCGCGCTCTGGCGCGGCTCGGGCGAGTTCGACGCGCGCGAGAAAGCCGCGCTCGCGCTCGCCGAGGCGGTGACGCAGGGCCGCGTCGGCGACGAGGTGTACGCCGAGGCGACGCGCCACTTCGACCACGACGAGTACGTCGAGCTCGCGATGGTGGCGGCGTTCTACGCCATGGTGGCGCGCATGCTCGACGCGATGGGCATCGAGCTCGAGCCCGAGATGCGCGATCACCGCCCGCGCCTGCCGTGAGCGAGCCGCGCAACTACCGCTATTACGAGTTCGTGATGGCGGCGTTCGTCACCATCCTGATCTGCTCGAACCTGATCGGCCCGGCGAAGATCGTGCAGGTCGAGGTGCCGCTCGCCGGCGCGCTGGTGTTCGGCGCCGGGGTGCTGTTCTTCCCGATCTCGTACGTCTTCGGCGACATCCTCACCGAGGTGTACGGCTACGCGCGCGCGCGGCGCGTGATCTGGGCCGGGTTTGCCGGTCTCGCGTTCGCCTCCTTCATGGCCTGGGTGGTGGTGAAGCTGCCGCCGGCGCCGTTCTGGGAGAACCAGGCGGCCTACGAGACCGCGTTCGGCATCACCTGGCGCATCGCCGGCGCCTCGATGATCGCCTACTTCTGCGGCGAGTTCGCCAACTCCTTCGTGATGGCGAAGATGAAGCTCCTCACCGCGGGCAAATGGCTGTGGACCCGCACCATCGGCTCGACGCTGGTGGGCGAGGCGGTCGACTCGGCGCTCTTCTACCCGCTCGCCTTCTACGGCGCCGGGATCATCCCCGACGACAAGCTGCCGCTCATCATGCTCGCGCAGTTCGTCGGCAAGGTGGCGGTCGAGGTGGCCTTCACGCCGCTCACCTACCTGATCGTGGGCTTCCTCAAGCGCGCGGAGAACGAGGACTACTACGACCGCGACACGCGCTTCACCCCGTT
>DATKAX010000430.1:0-3860 GCA_035514595.1 Burkholderiales bacterium | reverse complement strand
GTGTCGCAGAGCGCGGCGAGATGGTCCTCCGGCTCGTTCGCTTCGCTGCGCCGTGCAAGGCCGAGCGCGGCGAGCTCGGCGCGCAGGGCGGCGAGCGGGGTCTCGTTCGTGTAGCGCAGCGTGTACGCGCAGGCGTACAGGGATACGGGCGCCTTGCCGGTCCCGACGAATGTCCGGTCGTACTCCTCGCGCAGCGCCTCGGCATCCGCGCTCGCCGCGGCGGCTGCCAGATCGCGCCAGGCCAGCGCGAGCTCGCCCTCCTCGGCCTCGAGCTCGTCGTCGCTCGCGAGCGCCTCGAGCAGCGCAGCGTCCGGCGGCACGTAGAAAAGCCGCGCCAGCACGCCATACAGGTTGGCGCGCGCCGCCTCCTCGGGGGGCAGCGTGCGGACGAAGTTCACGGGCTGGCTGCTCATTTCGGGTAGTCGAAGATGCTCGTCTCCGACTTGTTGTCCATCATGTCGACCACCCGGCAGTCCGCGCACATCTGCAGCCGGCGCAGCGCCGCGGCCCCCGCGAACATCGAGTGCGCGCCCAGGCGCGTGGTCATGCTCTCGACCATCTGGCGCGTGCCGAAAGGCTTCGCGCAGCGCACGCAGTGGAACGGCTGGGCCTCGTTGAGGGTCACCGCTTCCTTCGCCTGCGGGCCGAGGAGCAGCCGCGGCACGAGGCGGATCGCGTCTTCGGGGCAGGTGCGCTCGCACAGCCCGCATTGCACGCAGTTGCGCTCGATGAAGCGCAGCTGCGGCGCCTCGGGCGAGTCGAGCAGCGCCGATTCCGGGCAGGCGCCGATGCAGGCCTTGCACAGCGTGCAGCTCTCCTTGTTCACCACGAGCGCGCCGAACGGTGCCCCGGCCGGCAGCTTGATCTCAGTGACCTTTCTGTTTTTTGAAAGGTGCTCCAACTCGAAGTCGAGCGAGGTGCGCTTCTCGGGAGAAAGGTTGAAGCCGGCCGGCGCTTGCACTGTCTGCGCCGGCTCGAGCCGCCACAGGCGCTCCTCGAGCGCCTTGGGGTCATCGCCCTCGAGGAGCTCGAAATGCCGGCCCTGGTAACCGAGGGCATTCAAAATCGTGTCGGCCAGCGCCATCTGCTCGCGCAGCGCTCCAGCGTAGGGCTCGGATTCGGGGGTGGCAACCACCACGACCTGGCTTGCCCCGTAGCACACTGCGCCGAGCAGCACGTCGATGCCGATCGATGCAATATGGAAGGCCTCGAGCGGGATCGCGCGCGCCGGGAGCCCCCTGCCGCCGCGGATTGCGCGCCGGCCGAGCGCGCGCAGCAATGCGCGCCCTGCCTCCATATTGTGGAGCACGATGGCGGCGTCCCGTCCTCCGGCCTCGCGATACACATTGAGCGCCGTCTTGAGCCGCATGCCGGTATCCGGCACGCGCGGATAGGCATAGGTCATGGCCCCAGAGGGACACACCGTGGCGCAGCCGCCGCACCCGGCGCACAGGTGCGGCTCGACCCTGACATGGTCGCCGTCGGCGCGGATCGCGCCGGTCGAGCACACCTCCAGGCAGCGGGTGCAGCCGGTGATCCCGGAGCGGCCGTGGGCGCAGATCGTCTCGCGGTACTGGAAGAAGCGCGGCTTCTCGAACTCGCCGACGAGCTGGACGAGCTTCGCCGCGGCGAGCGACTGCTCGAGCGGGTCGGCGCCGGGCGCAAGGTAGCCCTGCGGCAGGTCGGGGCTGCGCACCAGCGGCTCGGCCGACAGATCGAGCACCAAGTCGAAGCTTTCCTTGCGGCTGCGCTCCAGGCGCGAAAAATCCACCGCGCCGATCGCCCCGCAGGCGGCGACGCACTTGCGGTGCGCCTTGCACTTCCCGAGGTCTATTTGATAGGTGAAGTCGATCGCGTTCTCCGGGCAGGCGTCGAGGCAGGCGTTGCAGCGCGTGCACAGCTCGAGATCGATCGGGTTGTCCTGCGTCCATTCGACCTCGAAGGCGCCTAGCCATCCGGAGACCTTCGCCGGGCGGCCCGACCACACCGGGTAGCGGCGCTCGGCCGGCAGCTCGCCGCCTTCCTGCCGGGTGATGAGCACGCTCGGCTCGAGCGGCCCGGCGAGGCGCTCGGCCCAATCGAGCGCGGCACCTGAAGGGCCGATCACCAGCACCTGCCCCCCGGACTTGTACTCGACGCTCGGCACCGGCTCGGGCTCGGGCAGCGCCGCCATGGCGATGAGCGCGGCGATCTTGGGCGTGGCCTGCGCGCCCTCGGCGGACCAGGCCGCGGCTTCGCGGATATTCACGAAGCCGAGCTCCGCCTTGGAGCCGGCGGCTTGCGCCAGCTCGCCGAAGAGCGCCGCCTCCTGGGTGCAGGCGACCAGCACCTCGGGATCGCCGAGCGCGCCCTGGAAGGCGCCGGCTTCCCTGCGGCAGAGCTCGGTGTGCACCTTGAGCGGCGCGCCGGCCTTGAGCGCGGCGCCGAGCGCCTTTGCGTCGAGCGCGGCGGTGCCGTTGCAGCTGCAGAGCTTAAGCGTTTTGTCCTGGAGGGCCATCGTCTTTCGGCTTGGAATCGGGCTCCGGAGCCTTCTCGGCGAGCTTCTCCTCCTCCTGCTGCTTCGGGCCGAGAAGCGTGTTCTTGGCATGCTCGAGCAAGGCCACCATTTCGGGAGTCAGGGTCTCGCCCTTGGTGTAATCGTCGATGTAGACGTCGAGCCCGTCCATCACGTTGAAGCGCGGATCGCTGAACAGCTTCTTCAACGCGGCGCGCTTCACCCCCTCCTCGACCTTCGCCTGCAGGAAGGCCTTGAAGTCGGATTCGAAGCTCAGGCTGTCGAGCGCCGGCAGCTCCACCGCCGGCGCCGCGGCCTCGGGCTGCGCCGGGTTGCGGACGGACTGCGCCGCGTCGCGCTTGCGGCGCGACCAGCGGCGGAGGAAATCTTCGTTGTCCTGCGACATCAGGTGCGGGCGCGGTCCTTCGGCGAGAGAAACGACTGGGGCTTGATGCGCTTCCGGGGCTCGGGCCGGTAATGCGCCTGGACGAACGCCTCCAGCCAGGCGCGAAGGCCGGCGGGCATCTCCACCGGGTCGACCTGCGCGGATCCGTCCATCCAGCGGCTCGCCTCGTCGTAGCTCACGGTGACGTAGTGCGGCACCGCGCGCTCCTCCTCCATGCGCCACAGCACGAAGACCTGCGGCGCCGGCGTCGATACGTTGTGAAAGTAGCCCTCGGCTTCGGCGCGGTGCAGCACCAGCTCGAGCCCCGGGTACAGCCACTGCGTCATTCCCGGCTCCTCGACCAGCACGCGCGCGCCGTCCTCGCCCTCGTAGCCCTCGATCACGCCGAGCGGCTCCCAGACCTCGCTCTGCCAGCGGTTCTGGATCGCGCGCCGCTGCATGATCACGGCGAGGCGCTTCCTGGGCTTGTCCATGCCCGCGACTATACCCGCTCCGCTATAATTTTCCGACGAGAAACAATGTGATGAAGAAGGTCATTCCGATCCTCGCGGGGCGCGCTGCGGCGCCCCGCTTCGCAGGCGGGCCGCTCGCCGACACGCGCGGCCGGCCGCTGCGCGACCTGCGCATCTCGGTGACCGACCGCTGCAACTTCCGCTGCGTGTACTGCATGCCGCGCGAGGTGTTCGACTCGAGCTACCGCTTCCTGCCGCACAGCGCGATCCTCTCCTTCGAGGAGATCGCGCACCTGGCGAAAATCTTCGTCGAGCTCGGCGTCAAGAAAATCCGCCTCACCGGGGGCGAGCCGCTGGTGCGGCGGGATCTGCCTCGCCTCGTACAGATGCTTTCATCTCTTGGGGCCGAGTTGACGCTGACCACCAACGGCTCCCTGCTCGCCAAGCACGCCGCGGCCCTGGCCGATGCCGGGCTGGATCGCGTCACGGTGAGCCTGGATTCGCTCGA
>DATKAX010000429.1:0-8125 GCA_035514595.1 Burkholderiales bacterium | reverse complement strand
TGTCGGTGTTCAACCTGTTCGTGGTGTCGGTGTTCTGGGCGCTGATGGTCGACGTGTTCGACTCGGAGCAGGGCAAGCGCCTGTTCGGCTTCCTCGCCGCCGGCGCGACGCTCGGCGCGATCGCCGGCTCGACGATCACCGTGACGCTGGTGCGCGAGCTGGGGCCGACGACGCTGCTCTTCGCCTCGATCGTGCTGCTGGAGGTGGCGGTGCTCGCGGTGCGGCGCCTGTCCGCGATCTCAGGAAAGCTCGCCGCGAGCCCCGAGGCCGCGCAGAAGGCGGAAGCGCCGCTCGGCGGCGGCGTGCTCGCCGGAATCTCGCACACCCTGCGCTCGCCGTACCTGCTGAACGTGTGCGTGTTCATGCTGCTGTTCACGGTGCTCTCCACGTTCCTCTACTTCCAGCAGGCGACGATCGCGCGCGACTACTTTACGGAGCGCGCAGCGCGCACCGCGTTCTTCGCCCAGGTCGACCTCGCGGTCAACGTCCTCACGCTCTCGGTGCAGCTCTTCCTTACCGCGCGGCTGCTGAAGAAGCTCGGCGTGGCGCTGGTGCTCGGCGTCCTGCCGCTCGTCAGCGTCATCGGCTTCGCCGCCCTCGCCATGGCGCCGGTGATCGCCGTCGTGGTCGCGTTCCAGGTGTTGCGCCGCGCCGCGAACTTCGCGCTCGCCCGGCCGGCGCGCGAGCTCCTCTACACCGTCATCGCGCGCGAGGACAAGTACAAGGCCAAGACCTTCATCGACACCGTGGTCTACCGCGCCGGCGACCAGGTCGGAAGCTGGTCCTACCTCCTGCTCTCGACCCTGGGCCTGGGCATCGCCGGGGTGTCCGTGGTGGCAGTGCCGCTTGCTGCGCTATGGCTCGCCGTCGCCCTCTGGCTCGGCCGCCGGCAGACCCAGACCGCAGGGGCGCCGCCTACTTCAGCTAAGTCGCTTATTTGATGGGCTTTACCGTAGAAGCCTCAGGTTGGTCGGCCATTACGGTAAAGGCCAAAGAATCAATTGCCGAGCCGGTCCGTTAGCGCCGGGCTGTTTTGCTATTCAGCCTGTTGCGTTGCAGAAGATATGTAATGTGCAAGCCATGGCTTCGTTCGTGCCTTTCGCAGATCTGCCGCCGCTGACGCCTGCGTCGCGCCTTGCGGACGCGGTTTATGTCGCCCTTCGGCAGGCAATTCTCGACTTGCGCCTCAAGCCCGGCACTCCCTTGAACGTTCCAGAGCTCGCGCGTCGTTTCAATGTTTCCCGTAGTCCGGTGCGCGAAGCGGTACAGCAACTGCGGTCCGAGGGGCTAGCCGAAGAGCGCCCCTGGAAGGGTTCGGTGGTGGTTTCGCTGGGGTTCGAGGATGCGATGGACGTCCACGATATGCGTGGTGCTCTGGAGGGCTTGGCAGCGCGGCGGGCCGCCCTCAGAGCGGATCCGGCAGACGTTGCAGCAATGCGCGCGGTTCTGGACGAGCAGGCGCTTGCCGTGGAGGCGTTGGATGCGCAGGCTTATGCCGCGACCAACCAGGAGTTCCATCGCGCCATCAGTCGCATAAGCAGCACGCATCATCTTGCGCGCACCCTTTCGCACCTCTACGGCCTCGCGCAGGTTGCGATCCAGAGAGCGGCGTTCACGCCGGGTCACATCGAGAAGGGTTACGCCGAGCACGTCGCGATTCTCGACGCCGTTCGCCGACGGGACGCCGACGGCGCAGAGGCCCAGATGCGGGCGCACTTTGCCCGGACGCGGCCCGTCATGGAAACGTCGGAGCTCCGCTAGCTGGAAACCTTGTGAAGCAATCAAACCAGTTCATGGCGATGCCAAGGAGGCTCAGATGAAGCTGAGAGGATGGCTGCTTGCTGCCGCAACAACTTCTTTTGCGGCGCTCTCGGGTGCCGCACTTGGGTATCCGGAAAAGCCGGTTGTCTTCGTGGTGCCGTACGGCCCCGGCGGACCGTCGGATCTCGGCGCCCGCGTGATGCAGCCGGCATTCAAGAACGCCACCGGGCATGAGCTGGTCATCCAGAACAGGCCGGGGGCGGGCGGCGCCACCGCCTGGTCGCAGCTCAATTCGATGCCCGGCGACGGCTATACGACGATGCTCACCGCCATGCCGCACATCATCCTCCAGCCGGTGGTCAATCAGCCGTCAGGCTATGAGACGGAGGACATCACGATCGTGCTGGTCTACGGCTACCTGCCGGAAGTGCTGGCGGTGCCCAAAGCGAGCAAGTTCCAGACGGTGAAGGATCTGGTCGCTGCCGCCCAGGCGAGCCCGGGCCGGATCACGATCGCCGGTACCGGAGTCGGCGGCGGCAACCATGCGGCGCAAGCCCTCTTCGACAGGGCGGCAGGAGTGCGCACTGCCTACGTACCCTTCAAGGACACGGCGTCAGGCAACGCTGCCTTGATGGGGAGCCAGGTCGATACCGCGTGGACCTGGCTGTCGCAGGGCCTTACGCTCAAGGACAACATCAGGATGCTGGCGGTCGCCTCGGAGGAGCGGGTAGCGCTTGCGCCGTCGCTTCCGACACTGAAGGAGCTCGGCTACAACGTGACCAGCGGTGCGTGGTGGGCAGTGGCGGTACCGAAATCGACGCCCGAGAATCTTCGCAGGCAAGTCTCCCAGAGTTTCGCCAAGGTGATCCAGGACAAGCAGTACCAGGCAAAGATGTCGGAGTTCGGGTACGTGACGATGGCGATCACCTATCCGGCCGTGAGCGACTTCGTCAAACAGAAGACTTCCGAATACCGGCCGATAGCCCAGCAGATCAAGGCGAAGAAATAGTTCCAGTCAGAGGGGAGCATGGAGCTAGTGGGATACGCGGCGGCGGCAGCGACGCCGTACAACCTGCTGCTCGCGTTCATCGGCGTCACTGCCGGGGTCGTGCTCGGCGCGCTGCCCGGCATCTCGTCGACATTTGCCGTCGCGGTGCTGCTGCCGACGACGTTCACGATGGAACCCGTGTCGGCGCTTATTTTCCTGGGCGCCGTTTATACGGGCTCCACCTACGGCGGCGCCTACAGCGCGATTCTGGTAAACACGCCCGGCACGCCGCAGAACATCGCGACCACCTTCGACGGCTATCCCATGGCCCGACGAGGCGACGGCAACCTCGCGATTACCCTCGCGTGCCTTGCATCCGTAGTAGGTGGCCTGGTCGGCGCCGTGGCGCTGTGGGCGGTCGCGCCGCCCCTCGCCCGCGTGGCGCTCGCCTTCGGTCCCATCGAGTATTTCTGGCTCGCGGTGCTTGGGCTGACGATGATCGCGTCGCTTTCGGAGGGAAATCTCGTCAAGGGAGCGATAAGCGGCTGCCTGGGGCTCGCCTTGTCGCTGGTCGGGGTCTCGGTGGTGAGCGGGGACACCCGGTTCGCGTTCAGTAGTCCCGCGCTAGTCGGCGGCATCAATCTTGTGCCGGCGGTCATCGGGCTTCTGTGCATCCCGGTCCTCATCGATCTGGTCGCTGTTCCGCAGCCGCATCTGAAGCAGGAAGGCACCGTCGGCGGCTATCGGTTGCGGGAAGCGCTGCGGATATGCAGGCGGGGCTGGGTCACCCTGACGCGCGGCTCGCTGATCGGCACCGGAATCGGGGTGCTGCCCGCTGCCGGCGGGTCAATCGCCAGCCTGGTTTCCTATTCCGAGACGAGGCGCGCGTCCCGTCGCCCGGAAGCGTTCGGCAGCGGCGAGCCCGAGGGGGTGCTGGCCAGCGAAAGCGCCAACAACGCGACCGTGGGCGGCGGATTGATTCCCACGTTCGTTCTCGGTATCCCGGGCACGCCGGCCGACGCGGTGATCTTGGGCGCTCTGCTGATCCACGGCGTGCGCACCGGTCCCTCGCTCTTCACCGAGCGCGCACCATTGATCTATACGTTCATCTTCGGGCTGCTGATCGCGACGATCCTGATGCTGCCGGTCGGCCTGCTGATGGGCCGCTACGCTTATGGCGCGATCGTGAGCGTTCCGAAGACGTTTCTCGTTCCCCTGGTCGCCTTCTTCACCATCATCGGCAGCTTCGCAATTCACAACGACGTCAATGACGTCGTCGCGATGCTGGTGCTGGGCTTGTTCGGCTGGTTGATCGGGCGCGTCGGCATACCGGCGGCGCCCATGGTGCTGGGCCTGCTGCTGGGGCCGATCGCCGAGCAGGGATTCGGCCAGGGGGTAATCATCGGGACGGCAACCGGAAGCGTCTGGGCGCAGTTCTTCGGGCGCCCGATTGCCCTGGCGATCCTCGCGCTGATCGTGGCCACGCTGTTCGCTCCGTATCTGCTGCGCCGGTACACCCGGCGAATCGCTGCGTGAGCGCGATCATGTCCAGGGTCGCTGATGTCTTCATCGGAGCCGTTGCTGCCGGATTTGGCGCGTTCCTGATAATCGCCAGCCGCAGCTACACCGATCTGGGCGCCGCGTTTCCCCGGGCCGTTGGCCTCAGCATGATCGTGCTCGGGATCATCCTGATGGCCGCAAGGCTGATTCGCCGGCGCAGCTCTGCCCTTCTTCCCGCGCTCGAAGGATCCATGGCGCGCCGGGCGCTGTTCGTCGTGATCATCTCGATCTGGGGCGTTTCGCTACCCTGGCTCGGAATCGTCCTGGCGAGCGTTGTCGGTATTGCCGGCTTGACGCTGGTATCGAACTTCTCCCGCTGGAACGCACGCCGGATCCTGGTTCATATCGTAGGCCACGCCGCAATCTTCGCCTTCTTCTACGGGCTGTTGGCTTATGGACTGCAGGTTCCTCTTCCGGGAGGCCGGATCTTCTAGCACTGGAGTAGTGGCTTAATGACGGAGAGACTTCATGGAATTTGACGGCAAGACTATCCTCATCACAGGTCCGGCGAAGGGCATGGGCAGCGCGATCACTATGGGATTCGCGCGCGAACAGGCTTCGCTTTCACTGGCTGGCCGCGATACCGCGGCGATCGAGCCAGTGGCGGAAGCCGCGCGCAAGCTGGGCGCAAAGGTCGTGGTGACCAAGGCCGATGTGACGCGGAACGCAGACGTCAAGATGCTCGTCGAGAAAACCATGGCCGCTCTTAACGGTCGCATCGATGTGCTGGTCAACGTGGCCGGCGTATCGGGCCCGTTCAACAAGACGCTGTGGGAGCACACGGACGATGAGTACGAGAACGTGATGGACGTCAATGTCCGGGGTCTTTTTCTCACGATGAAGCATGTGCTTCCCGTCATGGTGAAGCAGCGCGGTGGAAGCATCGTGAATATCGGCGGCACTTACGGCATCCAAGGAAAGGACTTCCGGTCCGTCTACTCAACCTCGAAGTGGGCAGTGCGCGGACTGACGAAGAGTGCCGCCCTGGAGGCAGGCCCCTACGGAGTTGCAGTGAACCTGGTGTGTCCCGGCAGCGTGGAGGGGCCTCGACTCGAGAACGTGCTCAATGCGACCGCGAAGCGGTTGGACCGGACGTACGACGAGGTGCGCTCCTTCTACCAGGACAACTGCGCGCTAAGGCGCATAGCGACCGACGACGACATAGCGAACGCTACGCTGTTCATGGCAAGCAGCCGGGCGCGCAACATAACGGGGCAGGAGCTTATCGTGGATGCGGGATCGGTCCTCATGCCGTATCCGCCCACCATGGCGCCGCGCTGAGGGTCGCTCGCTCCCGTATGAGGGAACTACAGGACGTGGTATCGCAGGAGCAGCTGGTGGGATGGCTTCAGGCGCTGGTGCGTCACGCAAGCCCGCAGACGGAGCGCTTCGAGGCAGAGCCGGCGGTTCAGACCTTCATCGCCGATTGCGTCCGTCCTATGCTTGCCCATGAAGGCCTCGGCGGACGCCTGGATGCCATGGGCAACCTGATCCTGGAGACGGGCCCGCGAAGTGCCGCGCGCTGCGCCATTATCCTCGCCTACAGCATGACGCATCCGGCTTCCAGCATGAAGGAACCGTTCCGGGGCGAGATCGTGAGCTCGACTTCGGGTCCTGCGGTGCGCGGTCGCGGGGTTGCCGAGCAGAAAGGCGCCCTGGCGGCGGCGATCGCGGCCTTCGTCGCCGCGTCGAGATCGAATCCTCGGGCGCGACTGGTGCTTGCGGTCAGCACTGCCGGCGAAACCGGCCAGCACAAGGCGGCGGAGTCCATCCTCGGATCATTGGATCGCGCGCCCGACGTTGCGATTCTGGCAATCGGTACCGGAGACCGCGTATCGCTGGCGAATAAAGGGCGGCTGGACGTCCATATCGAGGTGGCAGGCAGGGCAAGCCACAGTTCCACGCCCTGGCTTGGAATCGACGCGATCATGGGAGCACGCGCCTTGATGGACCGGCTTGCGGCGCTCGATCTCGGGCCAGAGGAACATCCGAGTCTTGGACGGCCGACGCTTACAGCCACTGCCATTCGGAGCTTCCCTGAGGCCACGCACACCATTCAGAACCTGGTGCGGATGACTTACGATCGCCGGCTGTTGCCTGGCCAGGATCCGGAAACCGCGCTCAACGCCATAAGGCAGGCCGTGTCGCACCTGCCTCCCTGGAAGGTCTCGGTTCGAGGCGGCGCCTTGCAGTACGCGGCGGAAATCCCGCCCGACGGCACGTTCATGCGGTGTGCCCGGGCCGGCAACCGCAGGATGGGCCTGTCGGGGCCTGATACGTTTTCGAGTCATGGGTGCGTCGATGCCGGACTGCTCGTGCGGCAAGGGTGTGAAGCGGCCATGTGGGGTCCTGGCGAGCAGTCGATGTGGCACACCGACGACGAGCAGCTGCCGATCAGGAACCTATTGCAGGGCGCGGCCGCCTATCTCGGCTTTCTTCTGGAGATTGCGCCGGAATGAGAACCCCGGTTGAAAAGTCCGTCCTCCGCACCCAAGTGAGCCGCAATTTCCCGGAGGTGCCTGACGATGTCCACGACCGCTGAAAAACAGACGCTCGGCTTCCAGGCCGAGGTGAAGCAGCTCCTCGGCCTGATGATCCACTCCCTGTACAGCAACAAGGAGATCTTCCTGCGCGAGCTGGTGTCGAACGCCGCCGACGCGGCCGACAAGCTGCGCTTCGAGGCGCTCTCCGACAACGCGCTGTACGAGTCGGACAGCGAGCTCAGGATCCGCGTCGCCGTCGACAAGGCGGCGCGCACCATCACGGTGTCGGACAACGGCGTCGGCATGTCGCGCGAGGAGGTGGTGCAGAACATCGGCACCATCGCGCGCTCCGGCACGCGCGAGTTCGTGCAGTCGCTCACCGGCGACCAGGCGAAGGACGCGCGCCTGATCGGGCAGTTCGGGGTGGGCTTCTATTCGTCGTTCATCGTCGCCGGCCGGGTGACGCTCGTCACGCGCCGCGCCGGGCTGCCGGCGGGCGAGGCGGTGCGCTGGGAATGCGACATGGCGCAGGGCGCGGGCGAGTATACGGTGGAGCCCGCCGAGAAGGTCGGCCGCGGCACCGACGTGACCTTGCACCTGCGCGAGGGCGAGGAGGAGCTGCTCGACGAGCTCAGGCTGAAGGCGATCCTGCGCAAGTACTCCGATCACATCGCGGTGCCGATCGTGATGGGCGAGGAAACGGTGAACCAGGCGAGCGCGCTCTGGGCGCGGCCGAAGGCCGAGATCACCGAGGAGCAGTACGTCGAGTTCTACCGGCACGTGGCGCACGACTTCGAGCCGCCGCTCGCCTGGACCCACCACCGCGTGGAGGGACGGCAGGAGTACATCCAGCTGCTCTACATTCCGTCGCACGCGCCCTTCGACCTGTGGGACCGCCAGCACCGCCACGGCCTCAAGCTCTACGTGCGGCGCGTGTTCATCATGGACGACGCTTCGCAGCTCCTGCCGGCCTACCTGCGCTTCGTGCGCGGCGTGGTCGATTCCGGCGACCTGCCGCTCAACGTGTCGCGCGAGATCCTGCAGCAGAGCCGCGACGTCGAGGCGATCCGCGCCGGCTGTACCCGGCGCGTGCTCGACCTGCTCCACGAGCTCGCGGCGAACGACAGGGAGAAGTACGCGCAGTTCTGGGGCGAGTTCGGTCGGGTGCTGAAGGAAGGCGCGGCCGAGGACAGCGCCAACCGCGAGCGCATCGCCCCGCTGCTGCGCTTTTCCTCGACGCACGACGAGCGCGAGGAGCAGGCGGTGTCGCTCGCCGATTATGTCGGGCGCATGAAGGAGGGGCAGGAGAAGATCTATTACGTCACCGCCGAGA
>DATKAX010000428.1:0-2059 GCA_035514595.1 Burkholderiales bacterium | reverse complement strand
GTGCCCATGTTCGAGAGCCTGTTGCAGACCGTGCTCGGCGAGCACATGGGCGGCTATACCTTCGAGCCGCAGCTCGGCGAAGGCGGTTACCCGCGCATGCTTTCCAAGCACCGTCGCCCGTACGAGACGCACGACGGCTATGTTTGCGTGCTGATCTACAACGACAAGCACTGGAAGGCGTTCTTCGAGATGATCGGGCGCCAGGACATGCTGGCGGACGAGCGCTTCGCCTCGCCCACCGGCCGCAGCCAGAACTACGACGCGGTGTACGGCTTCGTCGCCGCCGAGATGACAAAGCAGACGACGGCGCACTGGCTGGAGGCGTTCGAGCGCGCCGATATTCCGGTGCAGCGCATGAATAGCCTCGAGGACATCCTGCGCGACCCGCACCTGGGCGCGATCGGCTATTTCCGCGAGATCGAGCACCCGAGCGAGGGCAAGCTCCTGTCGATGCAGGTGCCCTCGGAGTGGTCGGAGACGCACCCGGAGTACCGGCGCCACGCGCCGCGACACGGCGAGCACACGCGCGAGGTGCTGAAGGAGGCGGGCTTCACGGACCCCGAGATCGACGCGATGGCCGAAAGCGGAGCCGCCCGGCTATAATCCGCGCCAGCGCCGATTTGATGTTCAGCTTGCGGGCGCTCTACAAATGCCGCTAAAGAGACCGGCCCGCAAAGCCCGTTCTCGCGAAAGCTGAACGGGCTTTTTCATTGCGAGGGCGCATGGCCGGATCGGTCGGCATTGTAGAGGCGAAGCGCGCGGCGTTCGAGGCGCCGTTCCGGTTCCGCAGCGGCGCCGAGATCCCGCGCTTCGAGCTCATGTACGAGACCTACGGCACGCTGAATGCCGCGCGCTCGAACGCGGTGCTCGTGTGCCACGCGCTCAACGCCTCGCACCACGTCGCCGGCACCTACGCGGGGCATCCTGAGGACGTTGGCTGGTGGGACAACCTCGTCGGTCCCGGCAAGCCCCTCGACACCAACCGCTTCTTCGTCATCGGCAACAACTACATCGGCGGCTGCTTCGGCTCCACCGGCCCGACCTCGGTCAACCCCGCCACCGGCAAGCCCTACGGCGCCGACTTCCCCGTGGTCACGGTCGAGGACTGGGTGGCGGCGCAGGCACGCCTGGCCGACCACCTCGGCATCGGGCGCTTCGCCGCGGTGATCGGCGGATCGCTGGGCGCCATGCAGGCCCTGCAGTGGGCGCTCGCCCATCCGGATCGCGTCGGGCACTCCCTGGTGATCGCCTCCACGCCCCGGCTCTCGGCGCAAAACATCGCCTTCAACGAAGTCGCGCGCCAGGCGATCATGACCGATCCCGATTTCCACGGCGGGCACTACTACGAGCATGGCGTGGTGCCGCGCCGGGGGCTACGCATCGCGCGCATGATCGGGCACATCACCTACCTCTCGGACGACGCGATGATGGAGAAGTTCGGCCGTGCGCTGCGCCGGGCTGCGCCAGGCTTCGACTTCGACATCGACTTTGAGATCGAGAGCTACCTGCGCTACCAGGGCGACAAGTTCTCCACTTACTTCGACGCCAACACGTACTTGCGCATTACCAAGGCGCTCGACTACTACGACCCGGCGGGCGACTTCGGCGGCGACCTGGCGGCATCCTTCGCGCGCGCCAAGGCGGCCTTCCTGGTGGTGTCCTTCAAGTCCGACTGGCGCTTCGCGCCTGCGCGTTCTCGCGCCCTGGTGAAGGCGCTGCTCGACAACCGGCGCATCGTCTCCTACCTCGAGCTCGACGCGCCGGGCGGGCACGACGCCTTCCTGCTGGAAGACCCGCGCTACCACGGCGCGCTCGCCGCCTACTTCGGCAACATCGAGCTGTGACGCGCCCCGACCTCGAAACGATCGCGCAGTGGGTGGCGCCGGGCGCGCGGGTGCTCGATCTGGGCTGTGGCGACGGGTCGCTGCTCAAGCACCTGTGGGAAAGGAACCAGGCGCACGGCTACGGCGTCGAGATCGATGACGCGGAGGTCCTCGCCAGCCTGCGCAACGACGTGAACGTCCTGCAGCTCGACCTGGAGTCCGGGCTCGCGCTGTTC
>DATKAX010000427.1:0-4391 GCA_035514595.1 Burkholderiales bacterium | reverse complement strand
TCGTGCTGGCTCTTGCCGCAGAACGAGCAGTACAGCAGCTTCTCGCCCGGGGTACCTTTTTCCGACATTCGCTAGCCGCTGTCCCTGGAGGTGAGGACCTTGTCCACGATGCCGTACTTTACCGCTTCTTCGGCTCCCATGAAAAAATCGCGCTCCGTGTCGCGCTGGATCGCCTCGATCGGCTGCTTGCTGTGCCGGGAGAGGATCTCGTTCAGGCGCCCGCGCAGAAACAGGATCTCCTTCGCGTGGATCTCCACGTCCGAGGCCTGGCCCTGGAACCCGCCCATCGGCTGGTGGATCATGATCCGCGAGTTCGGCAGGCAGAAGCGCTTCTCCTTGTCGCCGGCGGCAAGCAGCAGCGCCCCCATGCTGGCGGCCTGCCCCACGCACAGCGTGGAGACGTCGGGCTTGATGAACTGCATGGTGTCGTAGATCGCGAGGCCGGCCGACACCGAGCCCCCCGGCGAGTTGATGTAGAAGAAGATGTCCTTGTCCGGGTTCTCCGACTCGAGGAACAGCAGCTGCGCCACGATCAGGTTGGCGGTGATTTCGGTCACCGGGCCGACGAGGAAAACGACTCTTTCTTTCAAGAGTCTGGAATAAATGTCGTACGCGCGCTCGCCGCGGCCCGACTGCTCGATCACCATCGGGATCAGGCCGAGGCCGTTCACGTCCGGACCGGATGTTTCCCAGTTCATGCGGCGCCGCCCATCAGCTCGTCGAACGATATCGGCTTCTCGGCGACTTTCGCCCTGCCGAGGACCCACTTCACGACGTTGGCTTCCAGGGCCACGCCTTCCATCTCCGACAAGCGTTGCGGCTGCATATAAAACCATTTTACTACCTCGGCGGGGCTCTCGTAGGTCTGAGCCTCCTGCTCGACGAACGCGCGCACCTCCGCGGGCTTGGGCTGCAGGTTCTCGGCGCGCGCCAGCTCGGCGATGATCAGCCCCAGCCCGACGCGGCGCTTCGCGGCGTCCTCGAACGCCGCCGGATCGAGCGGCACCTCGCCGGGCTTGACCCCGCGCGCCTGCAGATCGGCGCCGGCGCGCTCGACGAGCTGCTGCGCCTCCATCTGCACCAGCGACTTCGGCAGCTCGAGCGGGGTGGCGTCGAGCAGCGCCTGCAGCGCCTGCGCCTTGACGCGCGCCTCGATGCGCTTGCCCGCTTCGCGCTCCACGTTGGCGCGCACCTCGGCTCGCATCTTGTCGAGGTCGCCGTCGGCCACGCCGAGCGACCTGGCGAACTCGGCATCGAGCGCCGGCAGCTGCGCTTCCTCGACCTTCTTCAGCGCGAGCTCGAAGACCGCCTGCTTCCCGGCGACGTCCTTGCCGTGGTAGTCGGCCGGGAACCTGAGCTCGAAGCTTTTCGCCTCGCCGGCCGCCATGCCCCGGGCGGCGGCTTCGAACTCGGGCAGCATGCGGCCTTCTCCGAGCGAGAACGCGAAGTTCTCCGCCTTGCCGCCCTGGAACGGCTGGCCGTCGATCGCGCCCTGGAAGTCGACCGTGAGCCGGTCGCCGTCGCGCGCCGCGCGCTCCACCGGCACGAACTTGGTGCGCTGCTTGCGCAGGATCTCTATGGTGCGGTCGATCGCGGCGTCGTCGATCTCGACCCTCGGGCGCTCGATCGCGGCGGCGGACAGGTTGCCGACGCTCACCTCGGGGTACACCTCGAACGTGGCGCTGAACTCGAAATCGTTCTTTTTCTCGATGCGCGGATAGCCGGCAACCTTGAGGTTCGCTTCCCTTACCGCGTCGCTGAACGCCTTTTGCACCGCATCGCCCATCACCTCGGAGCGCACTTGCGGGCCGTAGGTCTGTTGCACCAGCTTGAGGGGCACCTTGCCGGGCCGGAACCCCGGCATGCGCACGTTGCGCGCCAGCTTCTTCAGCCGCTCGTCCACCTGCCGCTCGATGTCCTCGGCGGGGAGCTTCACCGAAACCCGCCGCTCGAGCGCGCCCAGCGTTTCCACGTTCGCCATTCCCTAGAGTCGATCCAGTTGGTCGCTTGCGTTCCTGTTGGTGCGAAGGGAGGGACTCGAACCCTCATGCCTTGCGGCGTCAGATCCTAAGTCTGGTGCGTCTGCCAATTCCGCCACCTTCGCGAAAAAGCGCGAAAAAAACAACGTATTATACCTTCGCCGCCTTTTCGAGTTTCGTCCGATGTCCGTCGGCCATTACGAGAACTTCCCGGTCGCCTCGGTCCTGCTGCCGCCAAAGCTGCGCCGACCCGTCGCGGTCATCTACCGCTTCGCGCGCAGCGCCGACGATTTCGCCGACGAAGGCGACGCGGCGCCCGAGGTGCGGCTGGCGCAGCTCGACGCGTACCGGCGCGAGCTGCTCGCCATCGCTGCGGGCGCGGCGCCGCAGCAGCCGCTTTTCCGGGACGTCGCCGCCGTCATCCGGGAACATTCCCTCCCTCATCAGCTATTTATCGACCTGCTGGATGCCTTCTCGCAGGACGTGACGAAGCCGCGCTATGCGGACTTCGACGAGCTGCTCGACTACTGCCGCCGCTCGGCGAATCCGGTCGGCCGCCTGCTGTTGCACGTTTTCAAACGAACGACTGACTTAGATATCGAGCGCTCCGACGCCATCTGCACAGCCTTGCAGCTCACGAACTTCTGGCAGGACGTCGAGATCGACTACGCCAGGGGGCGCATCTACCTGCCCGAGGACGACATGGCCCGGCACGGCGTGACCGTGCAGCACCTGGCGCGCAGGACCTGCGATCCGGCGTGGCGCGCGCTGATGCGCTTCCAGGTGGAAAGGACCCGGCGCATCATGCGCTCCGGAGAGAGCCTGGGACGCTCGCTTGCGGGGCGCATCGGCTTCGAAATCCGCGCCACGGTGCAGGGAGGGCTGCGCATCCTGGAGAAGATCGAGCGCGCGCATTACGACGTCTTCTCCCGCCGGCCTGTGCTTCGCACGCTCGACTGGCCGCTGCTGCTCGCGAGAGCCGTGTGAGCCCCGACGAGTATTGCCGGAAGAAGGCGGCGGCGAGCGGCTCGAGCTTCTACTACTCGTTCCTGTTCCTGCCGGCGGAGCGCCGTCGCGCCATCACGGCCTTGTACGCGTTCTGCCGCGAGGTGGACGACGCCGTGGACGACGGCGCCGATGCGCAGCTCGCCGCGACCAAGCTCGGCTGGTGGCGCGCCGAGGTGGCGAACCTGTACGCCGGCAAGCCGCAGCATCCGGTCACCCGGGCGCTGGCGCCGCACGTGGAGAGCTTCGGCATCGGCGCCGAGCGGCTCGCGGAGATCATCGCCGGCATGGAAATGGATCTCACGCAAACGCGCTACCTCGACTGGCCCGCGCTCGAGCGCTACTGCCATCACGTGGCGGGCGTGGTGGGACTGCTCGCCGCCGGGATTTTCGGTTACCGCGATGCGCGCACGCTCGAATATGCACACGACCTCGGCATCGCCTTCCAGCTCACCAACATCATCCGCGACGTGGGCGAGGACGCGCGCAAGAACCGCATCTACGTGCCGATGGACGACATGCAGCAGTTCGGGGTCAGCGCCGCCGACATCCTGCAGGCGCGCGAGACCGAGCAGTTCAGGGACCTGATGGCGTTCCAGGCCGATCGCGCGAAGCAGTGCTATCGCAAGGCGCTCGGCGCGCTCCCCGAGACCGACCGCCGCGCGCAGCGGCCCGGCCTGATCATGGCGGCAATCTACCGCGCCCTGCTCGGCGAGATCGAGCGCGAGCGCTTCCGCGTGCTCACGAGCCGCACCTCGCTCACGCCGCTGCGCAAGTTCTGGATCGCCTGGACGACGTGGGCCAGCGCATAGCCGTGGTCGGCGCCGGCTACGCCGGGATGGCGGCCGCAGTGACTCTCGCCGGGCGCGGCGCAAGCGTGAGCGTGTTCGAATCCGGGCCGGTTGCGGGCGGGCGCGCCCGCCGCGTGAGCGCGCAGGGCGAAGCGCTCGACAACGGCCAGCACTTGCTGGTGGGCGCGTATACGGCGCTGTTCGGGATGATGCGCGCGGTCGGCGTCGCCTCGGATGCGCTGCTGCGCCTGCCCTTCGAGATCCGCTATCCGCAAGGGTTCCGGTTCCGCGCGCTGTGGCTGCCCGCCCCGCTCGGGATGCTCGGCGGACTGCTCGCGGCGCGCGGGGTGGCGCTCCGGGAGCGCATCGGCGCCGGTCTTTTCATCCGCGCGATGAAGCAGGCCGGCTTTCGCCTGGCGCAGGACGTGCCAGTGTCGCAGCTGCTGCAGCGCCACGGACAGACCGGGCGCCTCGCGCGCTACCTGTGGCGGCCGCTGTGCGTCTCGGCGCTCAATACGCCGGCGCCGCAGGCATCGGCCAACGCGTTCCTCGCCGCGTTGCGCGACACGCTCGGCGGCGAGCCGGGCGCGAGCGACCTGCTCCTGCCGCGCGTCGA
>DATKAX010000426.1:0-20069 GCA_035514595.1 Burkholderiales bacterium | reverse complement strand
TCCGGCGATGCCCCGTAGGGCGGGTTTCAACCCGCCGTCCCCACGCGGCCGAATGAATTCGGCCCTACGCGCCGCGGCGTTTCTGCTCGCGCCGATCGCACTGGCGGCGCCGCCGCTCGAGCACCCCGATCCGGAGGATTTCGAGCCCGGTGTGCGCGATGCCCTCGTCGAGGGGCTGGCGGCATTCGAGTCCGCGCGCGCGGGTGCGAGCGATACGGAGCTCGCTGCCGCCTACGGCGAGCTCGGCAGGCTCTATCTCGCCCATCACCTGACGCACGCCGCAGAAGGTGTGCTCGCGAATGCGGCCGCGCTCGCGCCGCAGACCTTCGAGTGGCGCTACCTGCTCGGTTATGCGCGCCAGCAGCAGGGCAAGCCGGACGAAGCGGCCGCAGACTACGCCCGCGCGCTGGAGCTCGAGCCGGATCACGTCGCCGTGGTGCTCAGGCTCGGCGAGGCGCAGTTCGCGGCCGGCCGGCTCGAAGACGCGCAGCAGTCATTCCTGGCGGCGCTCGAACGGCGGCCGCGATCCGCAGCGGCGCTCGCGGGCCTCGGGCGAATCGCCCTGCGTCGCCGCGATTACCCGGCCGCGGTGCGCGCCTTCGAGCAGGCGCTCGCCGCGGAGCCGCAGGCGAACGGCCTCAATTATCCGCTGGCCATGGCCTACCGGCAGATGGGACAGCGGGAGCGCGCACAGGTATTGCTCGAGCGGCGTGGCGAGCGCGACCCCGTCATCGACGATCCGTTGCTGGCCGGGATGGCCGCGCAGTCGGCAAGCGTGCAGTACCATCTCGAGAGCGGCTATGCCGCGCTGCGCAGCGACGCGCCGCGCGCCGCGGTGGAGGCATTCCGGCAGGCGGTCGCCGTCTCCCCCGGCGACGTCTCGGCGCGGCTCAGCCTCGCGCAGGCGCTCGCAGCCGCGGGCGACGCCGGGGCCGCGATGACGGAGATCGACGCAGCGCTCGAGCTGGAGCCGGAATCGGCACCTGCGCATTACCGCAAGGGCTCGCTGTTCGAGCAGGGGGGTGACCCGGATGCCGCGCTCTCGCACTACCGCCGCGCCGTGGCCCTGGACCCGGGCTACGCCCAGGCCCGGCTGCTGCTCGCCTATGCACTGATGCGCAGGCATGAGTTCGCCGCGGCAGCCGAGCAGTTCGCCGAGATCAGCGAGCGCCAGCCGGGCGCCGCCATCGTGCGCTACCGCCTCGGTCTCGCGCACCTCGGCGCCGGCGATTGCGCGCGCGCGCACGGCCCCCTCGAGGAGGCCCGGCAGCTCAATCCGCGCTCCGGCGAGATTCTCGACGCGCTGGCGCGCGCTTATGCAAGCTGCGCCTCGAGCACGGATGCGCAGCGCGCCACGGCACTGGAAGCCGCGCGGCTGCTCTACGAGGCCCGCCCGCGGCCCGAACAGGCAGCGACGCTCGCCATGGCGCTGGCGGCGAGCGGCCACTTCGCCGAGGCGGCCGAGCTGCAGTCCGGCGCGCTCGAGGCAGCGCGCGCGGAGGCTCGGCCCGATGACGTTGCGGCGCTCGAGGAAGACCTCGCGCTCTACCGTGCGGGCCGGCCGGCGAGCCGGGCGTGGCGGCCCGGGGCGAGCGTTTTCGACCCGCCGCGCCTCGCGGCCGATGCCGATGGTCGCTGACGGCAAGGCCACGCGGCGCAGCGACGGCGCAGCGGGCTGCGCCGAGGCGGAAAGCTGGCACCGCCGCGCGCTCGAGGAACTGGACGGCGGGCGGCCCGGGGACGCCGAGCAGGCTGCGCGGCGCGCCGTCGCGCTCGCCCCGGCGCGCGCCGAGCTGCACGCCGCCCTCGGGCGTGCGCTCAATAACCTGGAGCGGCTGGACGAAGCCGCCGCGGCGCTGCGCCAGGCGGTGCGCCTCGCGCCACAGACCGGGCAGTGGCGTCGTTATCTCGCGCATGTCGAACGCAGGCAGGGCGCGCTCGATGCCGCCGCCGAGTCGTTCGGCACGGCGGCGGCGCTCGATCCGCACGACGCCGGCGCACACCGCGGGCTCGGCGAGACGCTCTATGCGCAGGGGCGTTATCGCGCAGCGATGACCAGTCTCGAGCGGGCCCTCGAGCTCGATCCGGGCGTGCCCGATGTCGAGCACAACCTGGCGCTGGCCTGCCAGGCGGAGGGCGAGCTCGAACGGGCGGTGGAGCTGTGGCAATCGTTGCTCGCGCGCGCGCCGGAACGCATCGACGCGCAGGCCAACCTCGCCGCCGCGCGGCGCACCCAGGGCGACCTCGAGGCAGCCGAGGCCGGCTTCCGGCGGCTGCTTGCCGTCGACCCGCGCCATACCGCCGCACTCACCGGGCTGGCGGGCGTGCTCGAGCTGACGGGCCGCGCCGCGGAGGGCCTCGCGCTGCTCGTGGATGTGGCCGGCGAGCCCCTGCCGCAGGCGGACGTCATGCTCTGTCGCGCGCAGCTGCTGCACGCCGGGGGGCAGGACGCGGAGGCGCGCGCCGCGCTCGAGCGGTTGGCCGCGCGCGCCGATCTCGACCGCGACCAGCGCATGGCGCTCGAGTTCAGCCTGGGGGCACTCTGCGACGCCCGCGACGAGGGCGAGGCTGCGTTCCAGCACTATCGGCGGGCCAACGCCCTCAAGCGCGCGGCGTTCGATCCCGACGAGCGGCGCGAGACCGTGGACCGGATCATCGCCGCTTTCGGCGCGAACACGCTCGATACCCTGCCGCGCTCGCACAACCAGAGCGAGCTGCCCGTGCTCATCGTCGGCTTGCCGCGCTCCGGGACATCGCTCGTCGAGCAGATGCTGGCGAGCCACCCGCAGATCCACGGCGCGGGCGAGCTGCGCGACATTGGCCGCCTGGCCGCGCGGCTGCCGGGGTTGACGGCGAGCCGGCGTCCCTATCCCGAATGCGTCGCCGAAGTGCAGGCAGGCGCGCTCGATGAGCTCGCCGCGGCTTACACCGGCCGGCTCGCCGCACTTGGCGGCGCGGCGGCGCGGGTGACCGACAAGATGTGGCAGAACTTCGAGAATCTCGGCCTGGTCGAGCTCCTGATCCCGCGAGCCCGCGTCGTCCACTGTCGCCGCGATCCGCTCGACACCGGGCTGTCCTGCTACTTCCAGAGCTTCGGCGCCGCGGGCCCCCCATTCAGCTACGATCTTGCGCACATCGGCGCCTATCTTCGGGAATATGAGCGGCTCATGCAGCACTGGCGCGGGGTGTCACGCCTGCGCCTGCTGGAGCTCGACTACGAGGCCCTGGTCGAAGACCCTGAGGGGCAGGCCCGCCGCCTGGTGGCGTTCGTGGATCTCGAATGGCATCCGGGTGTGCTCGAATTTCATGCCAACCCGCGGGTGGTCAGAACGGCGAGTAGCGCACAGGTCCGCCGCCCGATCTACCGCAGCGCGGTCGGACGCCACAGGCGCTACCACCGCCAGCTCGCACCGCTGCGGGAAGCGCTGGACGACACCGGGGCAGCGCGGCGCAACCGGCAAGGCGAGCGACTCGGCGCGGCCGGGCGGCTGGCGGAGGCGATGCAGGCTTTCGCCGAGGCCGCGCGCCTCAATCCGGGGCACGCAGCCGCGCGCCGCAACCTCGGCATCGGCCACGCCATGCTCGGCCGGCACGACGAGGCGGAGGCGGAGTTCCGCGCTGCCCTGGCCGCGGCGCCGGAGCAGAGCGAAGCCTGGCATTATCTCGCCGGGGTGCACGAGAGGCGTGGCGAGCCGGAGCGTGCCATCGAATGCCTCGAGCGGGTGGTCGCGCTCGAGCCGGCCAGCGCCGTCGCGCGCGACAACCTCGGCGCGGCGCGGCTCAATCGCGGCGAGCCGGGGCGCGCGGAGGCGCTGTTCCGGGAGGCGCTCGACCTCGATCCGGCGTACGTGCCCGGGTGGCGCAACCTCGCCCGCGCGCTGCTCGCCGGTGGGCGGCTCGCCGAGGCGGCGGAGGCCGCGGAGCGGGCGACCCGTCTCGCACCCGCCGACGCCGCCGCGCAAGCGCTCTCGGGCAGCATCCGGCACGCCCTCGGCGACGACCGGCGCGCAGCGGAGGATTTCGGGCACGCGTTGCAGCTCGATCCGGCGCAACCGGCGGCGCTCGCCGGCCGCGCGAGGCTGCTGGAGGCCGACGGCCTCGTCAGCGAGGCGCTGTCGCTGCTCGCGTCGCAGCCGCCCGGTGCGGAGGTGACGCTCGCGCGCGCGCGGCTGCTCGGGCGGACCGGCGATCACGCCGGTGCCGTGGCGGCGCTCGAAACCTTGCGCGAGGCGCCCTGCCTGGCGCACGGCAGCGGGGCGCAAGTCGAGTTCGCGCTCGGCCACGCGCGAGCCGGGCTCGGCGACCACGAACGCGCGTTCCGTCATTTCTGCGCCGGCAACGAGTTGCGGCGCGCCGGTTTCGACGCGGCAACCCATGCGCGCGGCGTCGACGCGCTGATCGCGAGCTTCAGCCGGGAGGCGCTCGACCGGCTGCCGCGCTCGGCGACGGTCACGGAGCAGCCTGTTTTCGTGGTCGGCATGCCGCGCACGGGCAAGTCCATCGTCGAGCAGATCCTGGCCTCGCATCCGCGCGTGCACGGCGCCGGCGAGACCCGGTTCCTCGGCGAGATCTCGTTCAGGCTCAGGCAGGCGCTCGGCGACCATGAACCTTATCCGATGTGCGTCGCGCGCGCGACGCAGGATACGCTCACGGCGCTCGCCGCCGACTACCTCGCGAGCGTGGCCGCGCCGCGGGACGCCGTGCGCGTCACCGACACGCTGCCGACGAACTTCCTGCACGTCGGACTCGTCGAGCTGCTGTTTCCGAACGCGCGCATCGTGCATTGCCTGCGCGACCCCGAGGACGTTGCCTGGGCCTGCTTCACGAAGGACTTTATCGATCCGGGATTCGCCTTCGCCTGCGCTCTCGACGACATCCGCGCCTTCCAGGCCGATTACACGCGACTCATGGCGCACTGGCGCGAGGTGTCCCGGCTGCCGATCGTCGAGGCGCGCTACGAGTCGCTGGTCCGCGATACGGCAGGCGAGTCGCGCCGGCTGGTCGAGGCGCTCGGGCTCGATTGGGACGAGCGCTGCCTGCGCTATCACGAGGCCGGCGTGCCGGACCTGCGCTCGGCGCGCAGCGTATCGGCGCCGCTCGACACGCGCGAAATCGGCTGTCACCGGCCTTACGCCGGCTGGATGCGTTGACGTGGAGCCGGGGCGCGACGAGCTCTCCCGCGGCTACGAGCAGGCGATGGCCGAGTTCCGCGGCGGCGATTACGGCGCCGCGTCTGCGCACCTTCAGCGTCTCGTCGAGCGCGCGCCGCGCAACGCGACCCTGTGGACGAGCCTCGGCGCGGCGTTGCAGCTTCTCGGCCGCTACGAGCAGGCGCGCGCTTGCTACGGGCACGCCATCCAGCTCGATCCGGGGCTCGTCGACGCGCACAGCAATCTCGGCACCGTGCTGCAGGGCCTGCGTCGCATCGACGAGGCCATGGCGAGCTTCCGCACTGCTCTCAGCATAGATCCCGGCCATCTCGATGCGCTCGCCGGCGTCGGCGCGCTGCTCGACTGGCAGGGACGTTATGCCGAGGGGCTCGAGCTGCTCGAGCCGTTCGCCGGGGGCGGCACGGCTCATCCCGAGCTCGTCGTCAGCTACGCGCGCCTGCTCATGCGCGCCGGCCGTCTCGATGAAGCGAAGGGCATGCTCGGTGCAGCGCTCGCCGCCAGCCGGCACGGGCCCGCGCATCGGCAGCGCATGCTTTTTCTGCTCGGTGACGTGTGCGATGCGCTCGGTCTTTACGACGAGGCATTCGCGCACTATCGCGAGGGCAACGCGCTCAAGCAGGTGCGCTTCGAGCCGGGCCGGTGGCGCGCGGCGATCGACGAGGTCGTCACCGCATTCACGCGTCCGGTGCTTGCCGGCCTGCCGCGAGCCGCGGCGCGCGAGCCGGCACCCGTGTTCATCGTCGGCATGCCGCGCTCGGGCACCTCGCTCGCGGAGCAGATACTCGCCAGCCACCCGGCCGTGCATGCCGCCGGCGAGCTCGAATGCGTCGCGGCCATCGCAGCCGGCCTCGTGCAGCGCTACGGGACGCCGGCGCCGTACCCGGGCGGAGCGGCCGGCCTGCCCGCTGCCGTGCTCGAGCGCATGGCCGCGGACTTCCGCCGCGCCGCAGGGCCGGCCGGGCCCGGCATCCGCAGGATCACCGACAAGACGCTCGGCAATCCCTTCTACCTCGGACTCATCGAAATGATGTTTCCCAACGCGCGGATCGTGTATTGCCGCCGCGATGCGCTCGACAACGGGCTGTCCTGCTACTTTCAGAACTTCGCAGGCACGAGCCTGCCGTTCTGCTACGACCTCGCCCATATCGGCGCTTATCACCGCGAGCTCGAGCGGCTCATGTGTCACTGGCGCGAGGCATCGGCGCTGCCGATCCACGAGCTCGTCTACGAAGACCTGGTTACCGACCAGGAGCGCGCAACGCGCGCACTCGTCGACTTCGCGCGTCTCGACTGGGACGATCGTTGCCTGCGCTTCCACGAGCTCGGCCGCGTGGTCAAGACCGTGAGCCACGACCAGGTGCGCAGGCGCCTCTATGCGAGCTCGATGGGCCGCCACCGGCATTACGAACGCTACCTGGGACCGCTGCGCGAGGCGCTTGGCGACATGCGCGGCGAGGCCGGGGCTGCATGAACGGCGACGGCCGGGAGGCGCTCCGCTCCGGCCGTGCCGCGGGCGAAAGCGGCGACCTCGCCGCGGCCGCCGCGCATTTCGAGCGCGCGCTCGAGGAGAACCCGCGGCTGGCCGCCGCGCATTACAACCTCGGCCTGTGCCACGCCGCGAGCGGGGACATGCAGGCCGCTGCCGAGGCCTTCGGCCGCGCCGCGGGCCTCGCGCCGCGCCACGCGGCCGCGCACGAGCATCAGGGCAGCGCGCTGAACGCCCTCGGCGACTACGCGGGCGCCGCGCAGTGCTTCGAGCGCGCGCTGCACCTGGAGCCGCGCAATCCGCGAGCACTCGCCTGGCTGGGCGCGTCACGGCAGCTGGCGGGGGATCTCGACGCGGCAGAGCAGTGCTACCGGCGGGCGCTTGCCATCGATCCGGGGGATGCCGACGCGAACTGCAACCTGGGCAAGCTGCGCCAGGCGAGCGGTCGCGCTGACGAGGCGGCGCGCCATTTCGAGCGCGCGCTGGCAGCCGATCCGCGCCATGCCGTAGCGCTCGCCGGGCTCGCGCTGCATCTCGACCGGCAGGGCCGGCACGCCGAGGCCCTCGAGCGTCTCGAGGCCGCGGACGGCGCGCGCAGCCCGGAGATCGTCATCGCGTCGGCCCGCGCGCTGCGCCGGCTCGGCAGGCACGCTGAGGCGGCCGCGGCGCTCGAGGCGCTGCTGGTGCGGCGGCTGCCGCTCGATGCGCAGGTGCAGGCGCAATTCTCCCTGGCCCGCTGCTACGACGCGCTCGGCCGGACCCGAGAGGCGGCCGCCTCGCTCGAGCGCGGCAATGCCCTCAAGCCCGCGCGCTACGATCACGCGCGCCAGCAGGCGGCGACGGACAGCCTGATGCGCGTGTTCTCGGCGGCCGGGCTCGCGCGCCTGCCGCGCTCGGGCAACGCGTCGGAAAGGCCCGTATTCGTCGTTGGCATGCCGCGCGCCGGCAAGTCGCTCGTCGAGCAGATCCTCGCCAGTCATCCGGACATCGCCGGCGCGGGCGAGCTGACGGCGCTCGGCGAGCTCACCGCCGGGCCGCGCAACGCGCCGTGGCCGGACTCGGTGCAGGCGCTCGCGGCCGAGGAGCTGGCGCGCATGGCCGGCGAATACCTCGACACGCTTTCCGCGGCGGATGCGCATGCCGCGCGCGTGATCGATACGCTGCCCGGCAACTTCGTCCACGTGGGCCTGGTCGAGCTTCTGTTCCCGCGCGCGCGGGTCGTGCACGTGACGCGCGATGCGCGCGATCTGGCGCTGGCCTGCTGGTTCACGAACTTCGCGGGCCGCAGCCAGGCGTTCGCGTTCGATATCGCCGGCATCGCCGCCTATCTCGCGGAATACCGGCGGCTCATGCGCCACTGGCGCGAGGTGAGCGGGCTCGACATGCTCGAGGTCGCTTACGAAGACCTCGTCGATGACACCGCGGGAGTCAGCCGGCGAATGATCGAGTTTCTCGGGCTGCCCTGGGACGACGCCTGCCTGCGCTATTTCGAGCCCGGCGTGGCGACCCTGGCCGCAGGCGCGCCGCTGCGCGAGCCCGTCGACGCGCGGGAGGTCGGCTGGCACGAGCACTATCGGCCGTTCATCGACCTCGACGCCTTCATGCCGGACCCCGGGTGAGCGCGGCCATCGAAGCGCGTCGCCGGCGCGGGCATGCGCTGGCGGTCGCGGGGCGCTGGCGCGAGGCGGCGAAAGAATTCGCCGCCGTTGCCGCCGCGCGGCCGTCGCATGCGCCGGCCTTCAACAACCTGGGCGTGTGTCACATGGAGCTCGGTGACCCGGGCGCCGCCGCGGAGTGCTTTGCCACGGCGCTTCGCTTCGACAAGGACTACGCGCAAGCTGCGGACAACCTGGGTTTGGCCCTCAAGCAACAGGGCCGGCTGGCCGAAGCGCTCGCCTGTCACGAGCGCGCGCTCGAGCTCAGGCCCGGCTGGCTCGACGCGCAGGTGCACCGTGCCGGTGTCCTGCAGGCGCTCGGCCGCATCGACGCGGCGCGCGAGGGTTTCGCGAGCGCGCTCGCGCGGGAACCCGGCCACCCGGGCGCCCGCACCGGGCTCGCCGAGCTGCACGCCTGGCGCGGCGAGCGCGAGGCAGGGCTCGCAGTGCTCGAGCCCCTGCTCGCCTCCGGCAGGCCGGGGCTGGCGGCCGCGACGGTCCATGCCCGGCTGCAGGCAGCCACGCCCGGTGAGCAGCGCGCCATCGAGCTGCTCGAAGCCGCGCTCGAGGAGCCGGCCAACCCCCACGAGCGCCGGCAGGCGCATTTCGCGCTGGGTGCGCTGTACGACGCGGCCGGCGACCATCGGCGCGCGTTCGACCAGGTCCGCCGCGCCAACGGGCTGCGCCGCGCGGCGTTCGATCCCGCCGCCCACTCGCGGTTCGTCGACGCGCTCATCGAGACGTTCAGCGTGGAGCGTTATGCTTGCTTGCCGCGCGCGCGCGACACGGGCGAGCTTCCCGTGTTCATCGTCGGCATGCCGCGCTCGGGCACGTCGCTCGTCGAGCAGATCCTCGCAGCGCACCCGCGCGTGCACGGCGCCGGCGAGCTGGCGGCGATCGCGGAAATCGCCCAGCGCTCAGGCGCGCACGCCGGCGGTTACCCGGCAGGCATCGCATCGGCAACGGTGGCATCGCTCGAGGCTGCGGCGCACGGGTATGCCGAAACGCTCGCGCGAGACGCCGGCGGCGCGCTCCGCGCCACCGACAAGATGCCGCTCAATTTTCTCCATCTCGGGCTCATCGGCCTGCTGTTTCCACGCGCCCGCGTCGTGCACGTGCGGCGCGAGCCCATGGACACGGGCTTGTCCTGCTATTTCCAGGATTTCCTCGATCCCGCGCTCGCGTTTTCGTTCGACCTCGGCCATACCGGGCACTACCTCGCCGATTACCTGCGGCTGATGGAGCACTGGCGCCGGCTCGCTCCGCTGGCGATGCTCGAGATCGATTACGAGCGCTTGGTCGCCGAGCCGGGCGCGGTGAGCCGCGAGATGGTCGCGTTTCTCGACCTCGAGTGGGATGCAGCCTGCCTGGATTTTCACCGAAGCGGGCGATACGTGAACACGGCGAGCCACGCGCAGGTGCGCCGGCCGGTTTACGCGGACTCCGTCGCGCGCTACCGTCGCTACGCCGTCGATCTGCAACCGATGCGGGAGGCGATGAATGAAGGTCGATGAGGCCGGCAACAAAATGCGAAGAGCGCTCGAGCTGGATCACGCGGGCAACCTCGACGAAGCCGCGGCGCTCTGCGGCGAGCTCCTGGCCGCGCGGCCGGGACAGCCGCACGCGCTGTGCCTGCTCGGGCGCGTGCGGCGGCGGCAGGGGCGCCTCGACGACGCCGCCTCGTCGCTCGAGGCCGCGCGCGCCGCAGCGCCGCAGATGCCTCAGCTCCTCGCCGAGCTCGGCTTTCTCGCCCTGACCCGCAACGAGCCGGCAGCGGCGGTCGCGCATTTCTCGGCGCTGCTCGGGCAGAAACCCGCCACGGCCGACGCGCATTTCAATCTCGGCTGCGCCCTCGATCGCGCCGGGCGCCACGCGGATGCGGCGCTGCGCTTCGAAGCGGCGCTCGAGCTGCAACCGGCCGACCGCCACGAGGTGCTCGCGCGGCTCGGCGGCTCGCTGCTCATGGCCGGCAGGGAGGAGGCGGCCGCCGCGCGCTTCGACGAGGCGCTCGCCATCGAGCCCGCCTGCGCGCCGGCCATGCACGGCCTCGGCATGGTGCGCGGGGCGCGCGGCGAGTTCGAGGCAGCGGCGGCGCTTTTCCGGCAGGCGCTCGCCGCCGATCCGGACTTCGTCGAGGTCTACCAGCAGCTCGCCGAGATCAGGCGCTTCGAGGATCCCGCCGACCCCGACCTCGTCGCCATGCGCCGGCTGCTCGGGGAGCCGGGTCGCTCGCCGCTCGCCCGCGAGAAGCTCAGCTTCGCGCTCGGCAAGGCGAGCGACGACCTCGGCGACTACGCGGCCGCGTTCGCGCATTTCGCAGAGGCGAATCGCCTCAAGCGCGAACGCGTCGGCGGCTTCGATCGCGCCGCGCACGCAGCCCTCATCGAGCGTACCATCGAGACGTTCTCCGCCGATTTTTTTCCGCCGCGCGCGGAGTTCGGCGTGCCGGACCGCACACCGTTGCCCGTGTTCGGCATGCCGCGCTCGGGCACCACGCTCGTCGAGCAGATTCTCTCCTGCCATTCCCGGGTCGCCGCGGGCGGCGAGCAGAGCTGGCTCGATCGGCTCAACCGGTCGCTCGGCGCCGAACGACCACGCGCCGTGCTGGACTGGGGCCCCGGCGAAGCGCAGCGCATCGCCGGCGAATACCTCGGCCTGCTCGCGCGGCTCGGCGGCGGCTCGGAGCGCGTCACCGACAAGATGCCCGGCAACTTTTTACACGCCGGGCTGATCCACCTGCTGTTTCCGCGCGCCGCGCTGGTCCACTGCCGGCGCGACCCCGTCGACACCTGCCTGTCGATTTTCTTTCAGGATTTCGGCACCGGCAACCTGTACGCGAACGACCTCGAAGACATCGCGTCCTTCTATCGCGCTTACGAGCGGCTCATGCAGCACTGGCGAGCCGTGCTCCCCGGTGCGATCTTCGACGTCGATTACGCCGCGCTCGTGCGCGAGCGGGAGCGCGTGACCCGCGAGCTGCTGGCTTTCTGCGGGCTCGACTGGGAGGACGCGTGTCTCGAGTTCGACACCAGCGAGCGCGTGGTGGCGACGCTCAGCCGCTGGCAGGTCCGCCAGCCGGTCTACGCCGACTCCGTCGGCCGGCGTGACAGATACGCGCCGTATATCGGCGCGCTCGAAGCCGCGCTGGCCGCCCCGTAGGGCGGGTTTCAACCCGCCATTCGCGGCCGAATGAATTCGGCCCTACGGGGTTTCGTCGAGACGCACCCAGCAGTTGAATGCGACGACGATGCGCGGGCGCTCGCCTTCGTACGGAAACACCTCGTGGGTCAGGTATGAGGGAAACACGAGCAGCTTGCCGGTCTCGTGCCGGATCTGGTAGCTGCCGTGGCGGAACGTCACCTTGAGCTGCTGATTGCCGGCGTCGATGTACTGGTCCGCGAAGCCGCGCGGATCGTGAAAGCGTACCGCGCCGCTCTGCGGCTTGTCGGGCAGGTCGTCACCGGGATCCACGCAGAAGATGCCTGACCAGGTCGCGTTCTGGTGGTTGTGCAGGCCCTGGTAGCCGCCGCGGCGCGTGACGTGAAACCAGGCATGATAGTCGAAGGCCAGGCGCTGAAAATCCGCGTCGGGATAATCGCTGACGCTTTTGAGCACGCTGGCAACGCCGAGGTGACAGAACGCCGCCAGCCGGCGCACCGGCGCCTCGGGCCATTTGAACAGGTCGAAGCGGCTCTCGAACAGTGCCCCGTGCTGCGTGTCGCGGCGGATCTCGTTTCGCCAGGCGCCATCGGCGGACTCCCTGGCCAGGAAGAGCTCGCTGAGCTCGGCGGTGAGGGGCCCGGCATCGTCGACGCGGAGCTCGGCAAGCGGAACCGCGAACAGGTGACCGAGCTTCACGCCGGCGGCTCGCGGTCGAGGGCATCGCCGAGCGCTTCGCGCAACGACCCGAGATGGCGCTCGTAACGCCGCCAGCGGCCGACCGAGCTGCGATAAGCGGGCTGGCGAACCTGCGCACGGCTTGCGGTGACGACCGCGCGCGGGTTGCGATGGAAATCGAGGCAGGCATCCGACCACTCGAGGCCGACGTAGTCGATCATGCGCCGCGCCACGGTTTCCGTGTCCGCGACCAGATCCTCGTAGCGCACCGTGAGCAGGCCGCCGGGCAGCACTGCCTCCCAGTGATCCATGACCTCGCGATAGGCGCGCCAGACCACGCCGAGGTCCTCCAGCCTGTTTGTGAAGCCGCGATCGTTGGCGAACGAAGTGGTGAAGCAGGACACGCAGGTGTCGATCGGGTCGCGCACGCAATGGATGATGTGCGCGCGCGGCAGCATGAGGCGGACGACGCCGAGCAGCGTATAATTGAACGGCAGCTTGTCGACGATGCGCGCCGCCCACGGCGCCTGCAAGCGGAGGCCGTCGAGATACGTTTCCGCGAGGAACGGCCAGGCTTCGCGGCGCACGGCGCCGATGGCTTCCGGCAGATGGGCGTTGCGCGGCAGATACATGCCGATCTGAGTCACCGTGCGCCACAAGTGATTGATCTCCCCGGCGCCGAACACCCGCGGGTGACTGTCGAGGATCTGCTCGACCAGCGTGGTCCCGGAGCGCGGCATGCCGACGACGAACACCGGAAGCTCGGATGCGTTTCCGCCCTCGCCCGCGGCGTCGAACGCCGCCTTCGTGAACGAGCTCACGATGCGCCGCGCATTGTCGCGCTCCGCGACCGCATCGAAGGGCTTCAGGGAGTGCTTGATGTCGTTTCCGCTGCGGAAGTGATCGAAGGCCGTGTCGTAGTCGCCGGTGTCCTCGTAGGCGCGGCCGAGCGCGGTATGCAGATTTGCCCGGTCGCGCGGCGCCAGGTCGTCGCGCGCGAGCGTGGCCAGCATGGCTGCGAAGTCGGGATCATCCGCGCCGAAACGCTTGACCTGGGCCAGCCCGTACCAGGCCGAGCCGAGGGCGGGATTGCGCGCGATGGCGGTGCGGAATGCCGCCTCCGATTCCGGCTGGCGGCCGAGATCGGCCATGATGCCGCCCATCGTCTGCCAGGCGAGCGCGTAATCGGCGCCGAGCGCGAAGCCGCGCTCCATCTCGGCCACGGCTTCGTCATGCCGTTGCAGCACGCGCAGACAGGTGGCGATATCGATATGGTATTGCGCGGTGTCCGGCGCGGCATGAATGGCACGGCGCAGGTACTCGACAGCGACCGGAACATCACCCCTGTCGAAGGCGGTCCGCGCGAGCACGTTCAGCGCGCCCACATTTGCCCGATCCAGCTCGAGCGCCTGCCGGGCCGTTTCCTCGGCGCGTGCGGCGCTGCCGCTCGCGCGCCATCGTTGCGCCTGCTCGACGAGCTCCTCGACATTCGCGCCCTGCGCGCCCTTGCCGCCGGAATCCCGGGCCGGCAATACATCGAAGGCGATGCTGATGCGCGTGCCTCCGCCCGCGAACGGCACCGTGCGGTGATAGAAGTAGGACGGAAACAGCAGCATGAGACCCTCGCGGGGGTGAATCATGCGTATACGGTGCTCGCTGCCGTCGTCGAGACGCTCGGGCGGACGCCCGAACTCGATCGAGCCGGCATGACCGTCCGACTCGTCCACGCCAGCCGGCAGCTCGACGTAATAGACGCCGCTCAGCCAGCCGGCAGGATGAATATGCGGCGCCTGATATCCCTGAGCGTCGAGCAAGGTCGCCCAGACGTTGAGACGCCAATGCGTCGGCGAGTGCGCGAGGAAAGGATGGGTCGTGCCGGCCGGCACGCCGGCAAGGTAATCGCCGACCGCGCTGCGGATCATTTCCTCCAGTGCAGCGACCGGCCCTTTCGGTTCCCTCAGCAGCTCGCGCGTCTGGCTGCCGAGGCGCGTGGATTTGGTCGGCGGCTCGAAACTGAGCGTCGGATGCGATCGGACATGCTGCGCGAGCGCCGAATTGAGCGCCGCAACGCTGTCGAACTGCGGCGCCTCGCGCCACTCGAATTCACGCAACAGACGATCGAAATCGAGCAGATCCGCCGACTCGGCATGCCGGCCGAGGGCCTCGAGCGCATAGACCTTGAGCGCCAGGGCCGATCGATTGCCGGGATCCGTCGCAAGACAGGCGTCCGCGGAGGCGAGCGCCTCGCGCGGCCGGCCCGCTTCGAGCAGCGCCGCGGCGAGATTGGAATGCGCATTCGCGAAACCCGCATCGATTTCGGTGGCTCGCCTGAACGCGTCCTTGGCTTCTTCGCTGCGGCCGGCCCCGCTCAAGGCCTTGCCGAGATTCGAATGCACCTCGGCGCTGCCTGGATTGAGCGCGACGGCCCGGCGGTGCGCATCGAGCGCTTCCTCGTGGCGCTCGAGCGCTTCGAGCGCGGAACCCAGATTGGAATGGACCTCCCAGCTTTGCGGGCGGATGACGAGCGCGCGACGGTAGCACTCGATCGCCTGCTTCAACCTGCCGGTCGTGCGATAGCCGTTGCCGAGGCTGTACCAGGCGCCGAAGGAGTCGGGATCCAGGGCCGCCGCGTGCCGGTTCGCGGCGATGGCGTCGTCGTCGCGCCCGATGCTTTCGAAGACCAGGCCGAGGTTGTGGTGAAAGCTCGAGCGCTTGCCGTCCACGGAGATGGCGCGCCGGATCAGGTCGATGGCGCTGGCCGGCCGCCCCGCCTGATGTGCAATCAGCCCCAGCAGGTGGAGGGCGTCGGGCTGCTCGGGATGCTCGGCGAGGATCTGCCGGTAGAGCTGTTCGGCATCCGCGAACCGGCCGGCATTGTGGTGCGCAAGCGCGGTCTGCACGCGGCTCGCAACGTCCGCGCCCGTGCCGCCGACGTTCATTGGCTGGCTCTGCATGGAGCCAGTATATTAGCAGCGGTGAACCCCCACGAGGTCATCGATCGTCTCAACCGCGAGTTGTCCGAGCAGCCGAATGCGGCAGCGCTGCACACGCAGCTCGGCATCGCCTATTGCAAGCTTGAGCGTTTCGGGCCGGCTTTGCCGCATTTCGAGCGAGCGGTTGCGCTGCGTCCGGAAGACGCGGCCGCTCACAACAACCTTGGCACCGCTTTGAAGGAACTGGGCCGATACGCGGAAGCGCTTCCTCACCTCGAACGCGCAGTGGCGCTGCGGCCCTCTTATCCCGAAGCGCTCAATAATCTCGGCATCGTGCTGGCCGCAGTGGGACGATATCCCGAAGCCGCGCAGCGGTCCCGCGCGGCGCTCGAGTTGAAGCCCGGCTACGCGAAAGCTATTCGCAACCTTCGACTCATCTACCAGGATCAGGTTCCGCTGTGGCATTTTCCGATGATGAACGACGCGCGACGCAACGCCGCGTTCGATGCAGCCATTCGTGCCTGTGTCGAAGCGGACGCCATCGTGCTCGAAATCGGTACCGGCTCGGGCCTGCTGGCGATGATGGCGGCGCGCTCAGGGGCACGCCGTGTCTATAGCTGCGAGATGGTGCCGCTGATCGCCGAGAAGGCGCGCCAGATCGTGCAGCACAACGGCTTCGATGACGTGATTACCGTCATCGGCAAGAAGTCGACGCAGCTGATCGTCGGCGAGGATCTGCCGGAGCGCGCGGACGTGCTCATCACAGAGACGTTTGATGTCGGCCTGCTCGGCGAGGGCGCGCTGCCGGCCATCGAGCACGCCCGCCTCGAGCTGTTGAAGCCCGCCGCACCCGTCCTGCCGGCAGGCGCAACCGTGACCGGCATGCTGTTCGAGAGCGAGAGCCTGCTGCACAAGGCCTGGGTCGGCGCGGCGGCCGGTTTCGATTTGAGTGCATTCAACGAGTATCGGCCACTGGCCTTTCAGCAGCAGATCGCCTTTGCTCGGGACTGCCGGCGCCTGAGCGACGACTTCGAAATATTCTCGTTCGATTTCCGCGGCCCGGCGATCGCTGCCGCCGAGCGGCGACTGGGCGTTACGGCCGGCGCGGACGGCACCTGTCACGGGGTCGCATTCTGGTATTGCCTCGAGCTCGACGCTGAGCACCGGATCGATACGGCGCCCGGCGCCGGGGCGTCACACTGGAAGCAGACCGTGCAATTGTTCGTGCCACCGGTCAGCGTGCGGGTGGGCCGGACCCTCGATCTGGTCGCCGCGCACGACCGGCTCAGCATTTCGGTTCAATCGGCGCCTGGTCGCGGGCCGGCATAAGCGCGTTGCGGGCCGGCGTTCGTCCGGAACTCTCCGCGCCCGGCCGGTGATTCGAGCTTTGCAGAGGCAGCTCATGCCGGCAGGGCGACGCCGGCAACCTGCGCGAAAGCCTCCAGATGGCGCCTGTAGTGCCGCCAGCGGCCTATGGAGCTTGCATAAACGGGGCGGCGCACCTGCGCGTAGCTCGCCGTATTGACAGTACGTTGCTCGGCATGGAAGCGCAGGCACGCCTCGGACCAGTCGAGACCCAGGAATGCGATCACGCGCCGCGCCTGCGTCTCGAGCCCGCCCACCACGTTCTCGTATTGCACGTCCAGAATTCCGAGCGACGATTCGCGTTTCCAGAAGTCCATGAGACGCTCGTACTCTCTGTGAAAAGCGCCGATATGGCCGAGGTCGTAGGCGAACGCGACGCCGTTCCTACCCGAGAAATGCTGGAAATAGCAGGAGACGGCGATGTCGAGCGGGTCGCGCCGGCAGTGGATTACGCGCGCCTTCGGGAAGAGTCGCTCGATGAAGCCGAGGTACTCGAAGTTCTCCCACATCTTGTCCGTAACGCGCGGCGAGCTGGAGTCGACAGCCTCGAGCCGGCCGAGGTAGGCGTCGGCAAGCCTGCGCAGTTCGGCGGCAGGCAGGTCCTGGGTGCCGCCGGGCCGCGGCCGCGCGCCCTCCGCGGTCTGGGCGAGCAGCGGGATGGCGCCGAGCTCGCCCGCACCCGCCACGTCCGGGTGCGCCGCAACGATCTGCTCGAGCAGTGACGTGCCGGAGCGCGGCATACCGACGATGAACACGGGCCGCCGTGAATCGCAGCCTGCGCCGGGGGCGCCCCGTGCTCGCAGCCGCAGGTATCCGTCGATGATGCCATCCACGTAGCGGCGATAGTCTTTCGCATCGAAGCGCGCCTGCTTGCCTGCATTGGCGCGCTGCACGTGAGCGAACGCGGCTTCATACTCGCCGGCACGGTCGAGCAGCTCGCCGAGCGCGAACTCGATCCGGTAGCGATCGCGCGCCGCGCAGCCGGCAAGCGCCGTTTCGAGCAGCTGGCGGGCCTCCGGGTGACGCTCGACGGCCTGCAGGGACCGCGTGAGTGTCATCAGCTCCTCGACGGCGCAATGACCCGCGGCGACCCGTGGCCCGAGGATCTCGAACACCCGCTCGTGCTCTCCGAAGAATTCGCATAGCGCCGCCAGGCTTGCCAGGAGGCCCGGTTCGCCGGGCAGGTGGCGCAGCGCGCGCTCCAGGGTGGCGCGCGCCTCGCGCGGCCGGCCGAGCGATCGTTGTGCAGCGGCCAGGTTGCGCCAGGCATCGACGCGGGCGGGATCGAGGACGGTGCAGCGCGCGAACGCATCGATCGCCGGTTCGAGGAGCGCGCGCTCCAGGAACAGAAGGCCGAGACAATGCTGCGCCTCGCTGTCGCCGGCATCGAGCGCCAGCGCCGCCTCGACATGGGAGACCGCGTCACGGTGCCGGCCGCCGGCGATGAGCAAGCTGGCCAGCGCTGAATGCGCCGCGCCGGACAGGGGGTCGGCCGAGATCGCCCGCCCGAGGCGATCTTCGGCCTCGGCCAGCTTTCCCCGGGCGCGCAGCGCAAGCCCCGCCTGTAAAAGGTGTGCGGCCGCGTGCCGATGCTTCTCTGCCGTCATGACCGGTGAGGATAAATCATGGCCGGCGCGACCTGGAACGTACCGGCACGAGACCCCGGAGTGTCCTCGACCATAAAAAAGCGGCGGCTCGCCTGCGCGAGCCGCCGCCCGGGTCTATGCCCTTTGCAGGCTTTAAGATCAGGCTGTCTTAAAGATTCTGCTCGTAGCGAACGAACGGCACCCGGCCGAACACGTCGTGCAGCTGCTCGTTGTAGTTCGGGTTGCCGAACTCCGGCGAGGTCGGCGGGTCGCGGTCGAACAGGTTGCGTGCGCCCACCGAGATCTTGCCGTTCCACGGTGTCGCCCATCCGGCCACGACGTCCCAGGTCGTCCATGAACCGAGCCGCGCGTATCCCGGCGACCCCATCTCGATGTTCTCCGCCGAGACGACGTAGTTGCCGATGACCGAGGCCGAGAAATCGCCACGCGACCAGCCGAGGCTCAGACCCGCCCGCAGGTCCGGATCGAAGGTGCCCTGCAGACGGCGGAAGCCCAGCCCGTCACCCTGGTCGCTCACATAGTCAGTGACCTTGCTCAACTGGAGCTGGCTCTGGAAGTCGCCGATGGCGCCGAACGAGAAGCCGTAACGCACGTCCAGGTCGTAACCCTGGGTCTGGGTGCCGGCGATGTTCTGGTTGTTCGCCAGGATGACGAACACCTCGCCGCGCTGATCGCGAACGACGAGCTCATTGCCCTGCGTGCCGCCCATGTTCTGCACGAACTCCGCATCCAGGATGGCCTGCAACGGCAGCGTGCTGATCTCGTCCTCGAGCTCGATGTCGAAATAGTCCAGGCTCATGGAGAGATCGTCGAGCGGATTCCAGACCACGCCGATGTTGAAGTTCTCCGACAGCTCCGCATCGAGCAAGGTGTTGCCGCCCGAGAAGTTCTGGTACTGCGTGGAGCGGCAGGGATGGCCCGCCGGCAATGAGGTCGGAGGGATGCCCGCATCGCCGGAGTTCTGGCACTGCGTGGTGTCGACCGCGTTGTTGAAGCTCTGCACCGGCGCGCTGTAGAGCTGGCTCATGCTCGGAGCACGGAAGCCCTCGCCATAGCTCGCGCGGAGCAGGACACTGTCGATGGGACGGAAGCCGACCGCGACCTTCGGGTTGAACGTGGTGCCGAAGTCGTTGTAGTCGTCGTAGCGTCCCGCGATGCTGAACTCGAGCGTGTCGAGCACCGGGATCGACACCTCGGCGAACAGCGCCGAGACAGCGCGTGCCCCGGATACGTCCGCCGCGCCCGCCGAGCCCGCCACGTTGCCGGCGACCTGCTGGTCGTCGAAGTCCTGGCCGAACTTCTCGTCGCGGTACTCGAAGCCCAGCGCTGCAGCCAGCGGTCCGCTCGGCATCTGCGCGATGTCGAAGGTCACCTGGCCGTCGACGCTGGCGACACGATGGCTGTAGTCCGAGATGCCGGTGTGCACGCTCGACGGCACGATCGCCGAATCGTCGGAGACGGGGTCGTTGACGCCGAACACGTCGAAGGTGCCCGCGTCGATGGCCGCCTGCAGGACGTTGGCGAAGCCGAGGCCCGTCGAGGCGTTGTTCGACACCTGGTCGCTGTGCTGCGCGGCGATTTCCCAGTCCATGCCGCCGAGCAGGTCGACGGTGCCGTTGAAGCCGGCCAGGAAGTCGAGCAGCGTGTCCTCGCCGAGGCCGTCGCGGAAGCCCGCATTGGTGCTGCGGTAGAACACGGTCAGGTCGTAGGGCCCCTGGATGTCGGCGATGCCGTCACCGTCGAGGTCCACCGCCGAGTAGTCGGTGCCGACCAGCGCCGGGTTGTTCTCCCCGGGATGGATCGGCGCTGCGCCCGGCGCGGTGGGGTTGTTGACGTTGTCCGCCGAGACCCTGGGGAACGGCGCGGTATACGGCGTCGGCGCATAACGTCCGAACGAGTCCACCTTGGTGAAGATGCCGCGGGCGAAGAAGCCCACGTTCTCGGTCACCTGGTAATTGCCGTTGACGAAGAAGCTGTCCCGCTCGAAGCCCGCCTCGTTGGCTGACGTCGCCGCA
>DATKAX010000425.1:0-3527 GCA_035514595.1 Burkholderiales bacterium | reverse complement strand
GTGCCGCTGCAGGATGCCGAGCTCGCCGTCGCCGAGCTGACCTACTGCATGAAGACCCTCGGGATGCGCGGCGTCGAGATCAACCCGAGCGTGAACGGCAAGGATCTGACCGATTCAGGCCTTTCACTTGAGAAGTTTTTTTCAAAAGCGCAAGAACTGGATGCGCTGATCTTCATGCACCCGATCGGCTTCACGCACGGCGAGCGGCTCGCGGACCATTACTTCAACAACGTGATCGGCAACCCGCTCGAGACCACGGTGGCGGCGAGCCACCTGATCTTCGACGGCGTGATGCAGCGCCATCCGCGCCTCAAGGTGGTGCTGCCGCACGGCGGCGGCTACCTGGCGCACTACTGGGCGCGCATGGACCACGCGTACCGCGCCCGTGCGGACTGCCGGGTGCGCCTGAAAAGGAAGCCTTCCAGCTACCTGGAGAAGTTCTATTTCGATACCATCGTGTTCGACCGCGGCATGCTGCGGCACCTGATCGAGCGCTACGGCGCGGACCACGTGCTGCTCGGCACCGACTACCCGTTCGACATGGGGGTCGACGACCCTGTAGGATTCATCGCCGGCGTCCCGAAGATCTCCGCGTCCGACAAGCAGAGGATCATGGGAGGCAACGCGGCACGGCTGCTCAAACTGAAACGAGGAGGAAGCAAATGAAACTGCGTTCCATCATCGCCGGGGCGGCGCTCGCCGCCGCGTGCCTGCCGGCGCATTCGCAAACCACGATCAACCTGACCGCGATCGACGGCTACCCGCCGCGCGCGCTGTGGATCCGGGAGTTCGTCAACTTCTACATCCCGGAGGTCGACAAGCGCCTGGCGCAGGACGGCAAGTACCGCATCCGCTGGAACCAGGCCTGGGGCGGGCAGATCGTGAAGCCGCAGGGGGTGCTCGAAGGCCTGCAGAAGGGCCTGGGCGACATCGGCATCGTCACCACCGCCATCTACGGCGACAAGATGAAGATCATGGCGGTGGCCTACGCCACGCCCTTCACCACCACCGATCCGCTGCTCGTGGCGCGCACCGTGGACGAGCTGGCCGAGAAGTTCCCCGGCATCCACAAGGTGTTCGCCTCGTACAACCAGGTGTTCCTGTCGGCGCAGGACGTGCTCGACAGCTACCAGATGTTTACCAAGAACGAGGCGCGCGCGCTCGACGCGTTCAAGGGCATGAAGATCGCGAGCGCCGGGTTCAACCTGCGCTACCTGCCGCCGACCGGCGCCGTGGGCGTCGCCGGCAGCCTCAACAACTACTACAACATGATCCAGACCGGCGTGGTCGACGGCTGCATGCTGTGGGCCGAGGCGGCGGCGACCTTCAAGCTCGCCGAGGTGGCGCCCTACATGATGCAGGCCGAGATCGGCACCATGAACAGCAAGGTGGTCACGGTCAACGCCGACACCTGGAAGCGCCTGCCGCCCGAGGTGCGCAAGGTGCTGAAGGACGTCGCGGTCGCGTACCGCGACCACCTCGCGAAGCTCGCCTCGGCGATCGGCGACGACAGCCTCTCCGCCTACCAGAAGGCCGGCGGCAAGGTGTACGTGCTGCCGGCGGCCGAGCGCACGCGCTGGGCGCGCTCGCTGCCCAACCTCGCCAAGGAGTGGGCCGCGGGGCTGGACGCCGAGGGCCTGCAGGGCAGCGAAATGCTCAAGTACTACATGGACCGCATGCGCGCCGCGAACCAGCCGATCGAGCGCCATTGGGATCGCGAATAGCGCGGCGGTTTTTCGCCCCCCTGACAAGGGGGGCGCGAGCCGCAGGCGAGCGGGGGGTTGGCGTTTGAAAAAATCAACCCCATGAGGTGGTTCGACCGCCTGGTGGTCGGCATGAACGCCGCAGGCTCGGTCTGGGTCCTGCTGCTCATCCTGCTGGTCACCGGCGACGCCGTGGGGCGCAGCTTCTTCGCGGCGCCGATCGTCGGCACGGTCGAGCTCACCCAGATCTCGATCGTCGGCATCGTGTTCATGCAGCTCGGCGACGCGGTGCGCAGCGGGCGCCTCACGCGCTCGGAGACCTTCCTCGACCTGCTGAGGCTCGCGCGGCCGCGCGCGGCGGCGGCGCTGGAGGCGCTGTTCTGCCTGCTCGGCGCGCTGTACATGGGGATCGGGCTGTGGGGATCGGTGCCGCTGCTCGCCGAAGCGCTCGAGCGCAACTCCTGGATCGGCAACGAGGGCGTGTTCACCGCGCCGGTGTGGCCGGTGAAGACGGTGATCGTCGCCGGCCTGGCCGTCTGCCTGGTGCAGTTCCTGCGCCTTTGCCTGGAATCCTTCAGGAAAACCCTGGTTGGAAGTCGGTAGCTTCGCCGTCGGCATTTTCTCGGTCGCGGCGATCGTGCTGGCGATCTACGCCGGGGCGCACATCGCGATCGCGCTCGGCCTCATTTCCTTCGTCGGGGTGGTGCTGCTGCGCGGCGAGCTCCAGGTGGCGGTGGACCTGCTCTCGCTCGCGATGGCCGATTCGGTCTCCGACGAGGCTTTCGCCACCGTGCCGGCGTTCGTCATGATGGGGCTGGTGGTGAGCCGCGCCGGCCTTGGGCGCGACGTCTACGACTTCGCCAACGATCTGTTCCGCCCGGTGCGCGGGGGCCTCGGGATCGCCACCGTGGCGGCGAACGCGATTTTCGCCTCGGTCACCGGGTCCTCCATCGCCTCGGCGTCCGTGTTCACCAAGGTGGCGGTGCCCGAGATGCGCCGCTTCGGCTACGGCAAGCGTTTCGCGGTGGGCGTGGTGGCGGGCAGCTCGGTGCTCGGCATGATCATCCCGCCCAGCGTGATGCTGATCATCTACGCCGTGGTCACCGAGCAGTCGGTGGGCGCGATGTTCCTCGCCGGCATCGTTCCCGGTCTGCTGCTCGCGGCGGTGTACTGCATCGCCATCCCTCTCCTGCACGCGCTTACGCCGCGCTTCGTCGGCGGCCCGGCGGCCGGCGGCGCGTGGCCGCCGCTTTCGCGCCTCGCGCTCGGGCTTTTCACCCAGCTCGGGCCGGTCGCGGCTCTGGTGCTCATCGTGCTCGGCGGGATCTACGGCGGCTTCCTCACCCCGGTGGAGTCGGGCGCGGCCGGCACCGTGGCGGCGGTGATCCTCGGCACGGCGAAGCGCCGCCTGGACTGGGCCGCGGTGTGGAGCGCGCTGGTCGAGACCGGCCGCATCACCGCCAACATCCTGTTCCTGATCATCGCGGCGTCGATCTACAGCCGCATGCTGGGCATCGCCGGCCTGCCGACGCTGTTCGGGGAGTGGCTCGCCTCGGTCGAGCTGCCCTTCGCCGGCTTTATGGCGCTCTACGTGCTGATGCTGATCGCGCTGGGCACCATCATCGACACCGCCTCGATCATCCTCATCGTAGTGCCGCTTTTCCTGCCGGGGCTGGAGCCCTTCGGCGTGCACCTGGTCTGGTTCGGCATCGTGACCGTGATCGGCGCCGAGATCGGCCTGCTCACGCCGCCCTTCGGCATCTCCTGCTTCGTCATCAAGGCCACCATCGGCGACCCCTCGATCACGCTGCGCGACATCTTCCT
>DATKAX010000424.1:0-2717 GCA_035514595.1 Burkholderiales bacterium | reverse complement strand
GGCGAAGCTCCCGGGCTCGGGCGACAGGCGGTAGAAGCTGCACAGCTTGACCGCGAAATCGGCCCGCTTGTCGAGCAGCCGCAGCACCGCGCCCAGGCCGGGCGCGTTCACGCCCTGGTCGCCGCGCAGCACGCCGAGGTTCTCGAACACCACGGGCACCGGCGAGCGCGCGAGCCGCGGCTCGAGCGCGCCCCACTCCTCGCAGGCATCGACGTTGATCTCGACGTGCCAGCGGTGCGGCAGGCAACGGCGCGCCAGCTCCTCGAACGCGTCGGTGCTCAGCCCGCCCACGCGGGAGGTCATGACGCGCGCCGCGACGAAGCCGGCCGCGGCGAGCTTCTGCAGCTCGCCGAACTGGATCTCCGGGTGCACGGTGGCGACGCCGCGCGCCGCGATGCCGTTCGAGCGGCACTCGTCGAGCGCATAGCGCGTCACCGAGTTGTCGAAGCCGTAGCAGCTCGCGCTCACCTGCACGCAGCGGCGGATTTCGAGCGCCTGGAGCCAGGCGAGGTAGTACTCGAAGGGATAGGGCAGGGATCGAAGCTGCGGTCCATCGCGAGCGGAAAGCCGCGCTCGAAGACGTGGGCATGGCAGTCGACAGCGCCGGGGACCGGCCAGGCGTCGCCGAGGCGCGCGCGGATTTCCTCGGCGGAGGGAGCGAGGCGCATGCTCCGCATCGTAGCGTCGATTTGCTTTTTGTGCGGTGGGGGCGTAGCGTGCGCCCGGCTTGGGATCAGAACAATTCACCAAGGGATCCTCGCGCGCGGCCCTTACCCTGCTCGCCCTGGGCGTCGTCTACGGCGACATCGGAACCAGCCCGCTGTACGCGGTCAAGGAGACTTTTTCCCCCGACCACGGCATCCCTCTGACCACCGCCAACATCCTCGGCGGCTTGTCGGCGATCTTCTGGGTGCTGATCCTGGTGGTGTCGCTCAAGTACGTGCTGCTGGTGATGCGCGCCGACAACCGCGGCGAGGGCGGCACCATGGCGCTGATCGCGCTCGCCAGCTCGGCGGTGAGACAGCGTCCGCAATGGCGGCTGTTCATCGTGATGCTCGGCCTGTTCGGCGCTTCGCTGTTCTACGGCGAGGCGGTGCTCACGCCGGCGATCTCGGTGGTGTCGGCGGTCGAGGGCCTGAGCGTCGGCACGGATCTGTTCCAGCCGTGGGTGATCCCGATCGCGGCGGCGATCCTGGTGGCTTTGTTCTGGTTTCAGCGCAAGGGCACCGCGGTGGTCGGTGGACTCTTCGGCCCGGTGTGCCTGCTGTGGTTCTTCGCCCTTGGCGCCTGCGGGATCTGGAACATCGCGCAGAACCCGGTGGTGTTCGGCGCGCTCGATCCGCGCCACGCGCTCGGCTTCGTCACCGGCCACGGCTTCGCCTCGTTCGTAGTGCTGGGCGCGGTGCTGCTCGCCTTCACCGGCGCCGAGGCGCTCTACGCGGACATGGGCCACTTCGGCAGGTGGCCGATCCGCGCCGCGTGGTTCGGCGTGGTGCTGCCGGGGCTGGTGCTCAACTATTTCGGCCAGGGGGCGCTGCTCATCTCCACTCCGGAGGCGGCGAGCAACCCGTTCTACCTCGCCTTTCCCGGCTGGGCGCTGTACCCGATGGTGGGACTCGCCACCGCGGCTACCGTGATCGCCTCGCAGGCCACCATCACCGGCGCCTACTCCCTCACGCGCCAGGCGATCCAGCTCGGCTTCCTGCCGCGCATGAGCATTGTGCAGACCTCGGCGCGCGCCTATGGCCAGATCTACATCCCGGCGATCAACTGGGCACTGCTCGCGCTGGTGCTCGCCGCAGTGGTCGGCTTCGGCAATTCGTCGAGCCTCGCCTCGGCCTACGGCGTGGCCGTGACCGGCACCATGACGGTGACCACGGTGCTCACGTTCTTCGTCATCCGCCACGGCTGGGGCTATCCGCTGGCGCTGTGCCTCTTCGCCACCGGCTTTTTCTTCGTCATCGACATCGCCTTCTTCTCCTCGGCGCTGCTGAAGCTCCTGCACGGCGGCTGGTTCCCGCTCACGCTGGGGGCGGCGATGTTCATCCTGATGCTCACCTGGCGGCGCGGGCGCGAGATCCTGCTCGAGCGGCTGCACGAATCCTCGGTGCCGCTGCGCCCCTTCCTCGAGAGCCTGTTCCGCGATCCGCCGCAGCGCGTTCCGGGCACCGCCGTATTCCTCACCGCCGCCCCGGACGCCACGCCGCACGCGCTGCTCCACAACCTGAACCACAACAAGGTGCTGCACGAGCGCGTGGTGTTCCTCACGGTGGAGGTGCGCGAGGTGCCCTGGGTGCCGTTCGAGGAGCGCGTCATCTGTGAGCGCCTCGGCCACGGCTGCTGGCGGGTGGTGCTGCGCTACGGCTTCATGAACCGGCCCGACGTCACGCGCGCGCTCGACCTCTGCGGCGCGCTCGGCCTGGAGCTCGAGCCGATGGAGACCTCCTTCTTCCTGTCGCGCCAGGTCGTGGTGCCCACCGGCCGCGGCCCGGCGCCGATGGCGCGCTGGCGCGAGCGCCTGTTCGCCGCGATGGCGCGCAACGCCGGCAACGTCACCGACTACTTCAACATCCCCGCCAACCGCGTCATCGAGCTCGGCACGCGCGTGCAGGTCTGAAGCGCGGGCTCGCCGTTGAAGCGGGTCCACCATTCGGCTTCGAGGCGCGTGCAGAGGACGTCGCCGCGCAGGAACGGCACCAGCAGGCCGGGGTCGCGCG
>DATKAX010000423.1:0-2697 GCA_035514595.1 Burkholderiales bacterium | reverse complement strand
CAGCTCCTGCCAGGACCTGGGCGGCGTCTTGATCTTGCGCGGGTTGTAGCCGATGCCGATCACCTGCATCGAGATCACCGGCCCCCACTTGTCCTGGAACTGCGGCAGCAGCTCCTTGAAGTGCGGCGATTTCGCCGCCGGATACTCGACGATCAGGCCCTGTCTTACGGCGTCGAGCACCTGGGGCGAGTCGAAGATGGCGACATCGAACGGCGGCTGGCTGCCCTTGGCCGCGGCGAGCCGCGACACCTGGTCGTGCGCCAGGATGATCGACTGGGTCACGGTAGCGTTGGCGCGCTTGCGGAAGGCGGGCGCGAGAATCTGGCGGTGGGCTTCGTTCCAGGTGCCCGGGAAGGTGGCGGCGACCAGCGTCGAGCCCTGGGACCAGCCCTGGCGCGGCAGCAGCGCGCTGGCGCCGAGCGCGGCGCCGGCGGCGAGAAATGCCCTGCGGTGCGTGGGGGTGCGCATGACGGTATCTCCCTTCTTCAGTGAGCGGTTGATTGTGCGGCAAAAACCCGGCACGCGGCGCGCGATACGGGCGCGACGAACACCGCCTCGCCGGGCGTGAGCAGCGCCGCCTCGCCTTCGCGCGGCTGGCTGATCTTGAGCGCCACCCCCCCGGCGATCTCGGCCTCGTAGATCACCAGCGGCCCGAGCGGCAGCACGGCCTTCACGGTCGCCGGCAGGCGGCCCGCGCCGGCCTCACGGTGCACGCGCAGCTGCTCGGGGCGCACCGAAATGGTGGCGGACGCGCCGGACGCGAGCCCCGGCGCCCAGGCCGCCGCCAGCGCGCCGGGCACGAGATTGGCGGTGCCGACAAACTGGTTCACGAACAGCGTCACCGGACGGTCGTAGATCTCGGTAGGCGCAGCCACCTGCTCGATGCGGCCCTGGTTCATCACCGCGATGCGGTCGGCCATCGACAGCGCCTCCTCCTGGTCGTGGGTGACGAGGATGGTGGTGATCCCGTAGGCGCGCTGCAGGCGCTTCACCTCGATCTGCATGTCCAGGCGCAGGTTCTTGTCGAGCGCGCCGAAGGGCTCGTCGAGCAGCAGCACCTTGGGGTCGACCGCCAGGCAGCGCGCGAGCGCGATGCGCTGCTGCTGGCCGCCGGACAGGTGGCGCGGCAGCCGCGCCGCGAACTCGACCATGTGCACCAGCGCCAGCATCTCGTCGACACGCTGCGCGATCCGCGCGCGCGGCCAGCGCTGCGCCTGCAGCCCGTAGGCCACGTTCTCGTGCACCGTCATGTGCGGAAACAGGGCGTAGTTCTGGAACACGATGCCGGCGCCGCGCCGGTTCGGCGCGAGGTGATCGACCGCCTCGCCGTCGAACAGCACCCGTCCCTCGCTTTGCGCGATGAATCCCGAAACGATGCGCAGCAGCGTCGACTTGCCGCAGCCCGAAGGGCCAAGGAGCGCGAGCAGCTCGCCGGCGCCGATCTCGAGGTCGATGTCGCGTACCGCCGCCACCTCGCCGAAGCGGTGCGTGACGCGCTCGAGGCGCACGCGGTGCCCCCTGCCCGCGGCCAACGCTAGCTCCCCCGGTAGGTGGTGTAGCTCCACGGCGAGCACAGCAGCGGCACGTGATAGTGCGCCGAGGCGTCCGCGATCGAGAAGCGCACCGGCACCTGGTCGAGGAACCCGCGGCTGCCGAAATAGGCACCGACATGGAACACGAGCTGGTAGGTCGCGGTGCGCAGGCCCTCGCCCTCGAGCAGCGGCGCGTCGGTTCGGCCATCGGCGTTGGTCTGGACCGTCTTGAGCGGCTTCCACGTGCTGCCTTCAAGCACGAACAGTTCCACCTTGATGCCGGCGCCGGGTCGTCCCTGCGCGGTGTCCAGAACGTGCGTCGTCAGCCGCCCCATGCTCGCTCCTGCTCCCTGGGAAAGATCTTTTCCAGCCGGCCGCGAGTGATATGGCCGATCTGCTCCAGCGCCTTTTCCAGCTCCGCCGGCGTTTCGTTCCCGAGGCGGCGCTCCATTTCGGCGATCACGCTGTCGCGGCTGTCGTGCAACGCGAGCGCCACGATGCACGGGAAGCCGTGCTTTTCGCGGTAGCGGCGGTTGAGCTCGGCCATCTTCTTCACCTCCTCCCGGCTCAACGACGTAAACCCGAGGCGTCCCTGCTCGCTCGAGGAGTCCGCGGTGAGCATGCCCGCGCCCGCCTCGCGCCCGGCGAGCTCGGGATGCGCGCGGAGGAGCGCAAGCTGCCGCTCGCGCGGCGCCTCGCGCACCGCCGCCATCATCGCCCGGTGCAGAGCGTCGAGGGAAGCGAACGGACCGCGCTCCCACGCGGCCTCCGCGACCCATGGCGAATGCTCGAACACGCCGCCGTAGCGCCCGACGAACCCCCCTTTTTCCACGCGTCCGATTCTAACCGTGCCCGCCTAGCGCAGTGCCCGGGCATGGTGGCGCAGGTGCTCGTCGATGAAACTTGCGATGAAGTAGTAGCCGTGGTCGTAGCCGGCGTGCGGGCGTAGCGTGAGCGGCTGGCCCGCCTGGCCGCAGGCCTGCTCCAGCCGCTCGGGATGGAGCTGCGTCGCCAGGAATTTGTCGCCGAGTCCCTGGTCCACGAGGAGCGGCGGCGCTTTGCGCCCTGCCGAGATGAGGGCGCTGGCGTCGTACTCGAGCCAACGGCTGCGATCGCTCCCCAGGTAGCCGCCAAAGGCTTTCTCGCCCCAAGGCGAGGCCGCCGG
>DATKAX010000422.1:0-8872 GCA_035514595.1 Burkholderiales bacterium | reverse complement strand
CTCGCGCGCGCCATCGCCGACTCCAGTGCCTATTCCATCGCCGGCGGCGGCGACACGGTGGCGGCCATCAACAAGTTCGGCGTCGCCCAGGGCATCGACTACATCTCCACCGCGGGCGGCGCGTTTCTCGAGTTCCTGGAGGGCAAGACGCTGCCCGCGGTCGCCGCGCTCGAAGCGCGGGCGGATGGTTAGGCGGCTCACCGTAGAGACGAGCGGGCAGGGGTTGCGCGAGATCACGCGCGATGTGCAGACCGCCGTATCGCAATCGGGGCTGGAGGAGGGGCTTTGCACGCTCTTCCTGTGCCATACCTCGGCGAGCCTGATCGTGCAGGAAAACGCCGATCCGAGCGCGAAGCGCGACCTGGAGCGCTGGCTGAACCGCCTGGTGCCCGAGGGCGACCCGTTCTACAGCCACGACGCCGAGGGGCCCGACGACATGCCTTCGCACATCAAGGCCGCGCTCACGCAGACCTCGATCTGCATTCCGGTGATCGGCGGGAGGCTCGCGCTCGGCGCGTGGCAGGGAATCTACCTTTGGGAGCACCGCCGCCTCGGAGCCGCGCGCGAGCTGGTGCTGCATCTCGGCGAGTGAAGCTCTCGAGCGCCATTGCCGGCGAGCAGGCCGGGCCGCTCGAGCAAGCGCTCGATGCACGCTGGCTGATGGCCTACAGCGCGGGGCTGGGCGAAACCGATGCGCGCTACTACGACACCGAGCACGGCGTGCTCGCCCACCCGCTGTTTCCCGTCTGCTACGAGTGGCCGGTCGTGCAGCCGCTGCGTGCGCTTCCCGCCCTGAAGCCGCTCTTCCCGCTGCTGTTGCATGCGCAGCACGACCTCCTCATCCATCGCGCGCTGCGCGCGGACGACAGCCTGCGCGTCGCGGCCCGCATCGTCGCGGTAATGCAGCGCAAGCCGGGCGCCTTCGTCGTGTTCCGCTTCGAGGCGCGCGATGCGACCGGCCAGCCGGTGACGACGACCGATTTTGGCGCGCTCTACCGCGGCGTAACCGTGGAGGGCGGCGAGCGCATGCTCGAAGAAGTGGCGGAGCCGGGCCTATTCAAGGGAGCGCTTTCCCGATCCGCCGAGATCCACATCGCCGCCAATGCGGCGCATGTGTACACCGAATGCGCGCGCATCTGGAATCCGATCCACACCGACATCGCGTACGCGCGCGCGGCGGGCCTGCCGGGGCTCATCCTCCATGGGACCGCGACGCTCGCGCTGTCCGTCTCCCGCGTGCTGCAAGCCGTGCGCGCCGATCCGGCCGCGGTGCGCCGGGTGCGCTGCCGCTTCAGCGGCATGGTGGAAATGCCCTCGACGCTCACGGTTTTTTTTGTGATGCAGGGAAAGGCCATCCTGTTCGAGACGCGCAACCAGCGCGGCGAGACGGTGATCGCCCGCGGGGAGCTTCTGCTACATTAGGAGTCAGCATGCTGCGCAGCACCAAGATCGTCGCGACCCTCGGCCCGGCTTCCAGCGATCCCACGACGCTGGAGCGCATGATCCGCGCCGGCATCGACGTCGTGCGCCTGAACTTTTCCCATGGCAGCGCCGAGGACCATCTGCGCCGCGCCGCGCTGGTGAAGGAGCTCGCGACCAAGTGCAGCCGCACGGTGGCCATCATGTGCGACCTGCAGGGGCCGAAAATCCGCGTCGGCAAGTTCAGGGAGGGAAGCGCGATGCTGGAGAAGGGCAAGCGCTTCGTGCTCGACGCAGGCTGCGAGCTGGGCGACGGCGAGCGCGTCGGGCTCGACTACAAGGAGCTGCCGCAGGACGTCGAGCCCGGCAACCTGCTGCTGCTCGACGACGGCAAGATCGTCCTCGAAGTGACCGACGTGCGCGGCAGCGAGGTGCAGACCATGGTGCGCCAGGGCGGGGTGCTGTCCAACAACAAGGGCATCAACCGGCAGGGCGGCGGCCTCACCGCGCCGGCGCTGACGGCGAAGGACATGGAGGACATCAAGACCGCCACCCGCATGCAGGCCGACTACCTGGCGGTGTCGTTCCCGAAGACCGGCGCCGACATGTACATGGCGCGCGAGCTGCTGCGCGCCGCGGGCGGCAAGGCGTTCCTGATCGCGAAGATCGAGCGCGCCGAAGCGGTGGGCGAGAGCGCGCTGATCGACATCATGCGAGGCTCGGACGGCATCATGGTGGCGCGCGGCGATCTCGCCGTGGAGGTGGGCGACGCGTCGGTGCCGGCGCTGCAGAAAAAGATGATCCGGCTCGGGCGCGAGTACAACAAGCTCACCATCACCGCGACGCAGATGATGGAGTCGATGATCTCGAGCCCGGTGCCCACGCGCGCCGAGGTGTCGGACGTCGCCAATGCGGTGCTCGACGGGACCGATGCGGTGATGCTCTCGGCCGAGACGGCGAGCGGCCGCTACCCGGTCGAGGTGATCGAGGCGATGGACCGCATCTGCATCGAGGCCGAGCAGACCCAGCCGCTGAGCCTGGACCAGGACTTCCTGAACCGCGTGTTCACGCGCATCGACCAGTCGATCGCGATGGCGACGCTGTTCACCGCGTATCACCTCAAGGTCAAGGCGATCGCGTCGCTTACCGAGTCGGGCTCGACCGCCTTGTGGATGAGCCGCCTCAATGCCGGCGTGCCGATCTACGCGCTCACCTCGCAGACCGCGACGCGCTACCGCTGCGCGCTTTTCCGTGACGTGTTTCCCCTGATGGTCAAGTATGTGGGCCACGACCGCGAGGAGCTGCTGCAGGAGGCGGAGAGGGTCCTCGTCGAGCACAAGGTGGTGCAGGCGGGAGACCTGATCGTGATCAGCTTCGGCGAGCCGATCGGCAAGGCCGGGGGAACGAATACAATGAAGATCGTCCGTGTCGGGGAGCATCTCAAGCCATGAGCGCCATCACGCCGAAAGCCGCCCATCACGCCAACCTGCCGCCGCTCGCGAGCCGCTTCGTCGAGGTCGGCGCGCTCGCCTGGGAAAAGACCGCGTACCCGGGCATCGAGGCGAAAACCCTGCTCCTCGACCGCGCCTCGGGGCTGCTCACCGTGCTGCTGAAGATGGCGCCGGGCGCGAGGCTTCCCGACCACGAGCATGTGCTGATCGAGCAGACCTACCTCCTCGAAGGCACGCTGGTGTGCGGGGAAGGCACGGTGACGCCGGGCAACTTCGTCTGGCGCCCCGCGGGCAGCCGCCACGAGGCGTGGGCCGGGCCCGAAGGCAATCTCTCGATCGCGATGTTCCAGGTCCCGAACCGCTTCTATCGCGAGGACGGGCGCGAGGTCGATTTCCTCGGCAACGACTGGGAGCGCGCCTGGGGCGCCGCGCTGCGCCGGCACGAGGACGCCGCGGTCTGAGCGCGGCGCGCGGCACCCGCCGATGCGCATCGCACTGTGCAACGAGGTCATCGCGCCGATGCCGTTTCCGGCGCAGTGCGAGTACGCCGCCAAGCTCGGCTACGACGGCCTGGAGCTCGCGCCGTACACCCTTTCGGAGGAGCCGCAGCGCATGGGGGCGGCGCAGATCGCCGCGGCGCGCAGCGCCGCCCGGGACGCCGGCGTCGCCGTCACCGGCCTGCACTGGCTGCTGGTCAAGCCGGCCGGCCTGTCCATCAGCACGCGCGACGCATCGGTGCGCAAGCGCACCGTCGAGGTGATGTGCGCGCTCATCGACTTGTGCGCCGAGCTCGGCGGGCGCTACCTGGTGCACGGCTCGCCGCAGCAGCGGCGCATCGAGCCGGGGGAGTCGCGCGAAGCGGCCACCGCCCGCGCCACGGAGTGCTTCGCCGCGGTGGCCGAGCGCGCGCAGCGGGCGGGGGTCGTGTACTGCGTCGAGCCGCTGGCGCCTGACGCCACGGCGCTCATCAACTCGCTCGAGGAAGCCGCGCGCATCGTGGCGCAGATCGGGAATCCTTCCATCAGGAGCATGCTCGATTGCAGCGCGGCGGGACGCGCCGAGAAGGAGCCGCTCGGCGCGCTCGTCGATCGCTGGCTGCCGGAGGGAATCATCGCCCACGTGCAGGTGAACGACCGCAATCGCCGCGGCCCGGGGCAGGGCGAGCAGCGCTTTGCGCCGCTGTTCGCCGCGCTCAAGCGCCACGGCTATGCCGGGGACGTCGCGGTCGAGCCGTTCGACTACGTGCCGGACGGGCCGGCCGCGGCGGCGCGCGCCATCGGCTACCTGCGCGGCCTGATCGAGGCGCTGGAGTGAAGTTCTCGGTCAAGGAGCTCGGCGTCTTCGAGCGCGAGGTGCGCTTCAGGATGCCGTTTCGCTTCGGCGTGGCCACGCTTACGCAGGCGCCGCAGGCCTTCGTCCGGGCGCGCATCCGGCTCGAGAACGGAGCCGAAGCGCAGGGCGGCGCGGCGGAAATGCTGATGCCGAAATGGTTCGACAAGGATCCCGGGCTCACCAACCAGCAAAACCTCGAGCAGCTGCGGTCTTCGCTCGCGCTGGCGCGCGAGGCGTATCTCGCCGGGGGGGAGAACACCGCCTTCGGGCACTGGATCGACAATTACGGTCCGCAGATCGCGCTCGGCGCGGTGCAAGGGCTCAACAGCCTGACCGCCTGCTTCGGCCCGGCGCTCATCGACCGCGCGCTGCTCGACGCGTTGTGCCGCGCGCTCGGCATCCCGTTCTACGAGGCGATCCGCAGGAACGTCGCCGGGATCTCGCCCCCGGGCTGGCAGGCCGACCTGATGGCGTTCGACATGGAGGAATTCCTGCAGGCGCTGAGCCCCTCCGGCCGGATCGCGGCCCGGCACACCGTCGGCCTCGTCGATCCGATCACCTCGCGCGGCAAGCGGCTCGACGACGGCCTGCCCCAGACGCTCGAGGAGGTGATCGCGCGCTACGGCCCCCGCTGGTTCAAGCTCAAGGTCTCGGGCGATGCCGGCGCGGACCTCGAGCGCCTGCGCGCCATCGCGGCGCTGCTCGATGCGCACTTCGAGCGCCTGGGCGAGCCTTACCACGTGACACTCGACGGAAACGAGCAGTATGGCGATGCGGCCGGCGCCATCGATCTGTGGCGGCGCGTGAGCGCGGAGCCCTCCCTCAGGCGGCTCGCGGCGAGCGTCGCCTTCATCGAGCAGCCGGTGAAGCGCGCCCAGGCGCTCGCCGGCGACGTCTCGGAGCTCGCCGAGATGAAGCCGGTGATCATCGACGAGTCGGACGATTCGCTGGACGCCTTCCCGCGCGCGCGGCGGCTCGGCTACACCGGTGTTTCGTCCAAGACCTGCAAGGGTCTGTACAAGTCGATCCTCAATGCCGCACGCTGCCGCCTGTGGAACCGCGAGGAGGGCGCCGAGCGCTATTTCATGTCGGGCGAAGACCTCACCCTCCAGGCGGGGCTCGCGCTGCAGCAGGACCTGGCGCTGGTTTCGCTCCTCGGCCTGACGCACGTCGAGCGCAACGGCCACCATTACGTGAACGGCATGGCGGGCCTGCCGCCTGCCGAGCAGGACGCGTTCCTCGAGGCGCATGCGGACCTCTACGAGCGCAGCCACGGCGCGGTGCGCCTGAAGATCGAGGCCGGCAACATCGCCATCGGCTCGCTCGGCTGCCCCGGTTTCGCGAGCGGCGCGCTGCCCGACTGGGGCCACATGAGGAGGACGCTATGACGTTTCGCGTGCTTGGCACCAATCACACCAGCTTCACGGTGTCGGACCTCGAGCGCTCGATCGGCTTCTGGCGCGATTGCCTCGGCTGCGAGCTGATCTCGAAAGCGCCGCGCGACAAGGGCGCCGTCAAGGCGCGGCCCTGCGATACCGGCTTCGCGCACGTCGCCTTCAACGTAGACGACGCCGCGGCGGCCCAGTCGCTGCCGCGGAGCGCTACGGCGTGAAACCGGTCTCGCAGCCGGTGACCATAGACCAGGGGCCGAACCAGGGGCGCCGCGTGGTCTACCTGCGGGACTGGGACGGGATCACGATCGAGATGATCGAGGTGGCCGCGAAATGAGCGAAAAGCGCATCGGCATCATCATGCATGGCGTGACCGGGCGCATGGGCATGAACCAGCATCTGGTGCGCTCGATTCTCGAGATCCGCAGGCAGGGCGGCGTGGCGCTGGGCGAGGGCACGCGCCTCATGCCCGACCCGATGCTGGTCGGGCGCAACGCGGCAAAGGTCGAGCAGCTCGCGAGGACCCACGGCGTGGCGCGCTGGAGCAGCGACCTCGACGCCGCGCTGAAGAGCAAGGACGACGAGATCTTCTTCGACGCCGCCTCCACCAAGCTGCGCCCGAGGCTGCTCTCGCGCGCGATCGCGGCCGGCAAGCACGTCTACTGCGAGAAGCCGGTCTCGACCACGCTCGCCGAGGCGAAGGCGCTGTACGCCGCCGCGAAACGGGCGCGGGTGAAGCACGGCGTGGTGCAGGACAAGCTCTGGCTGCCGGGGCTGCTCAAGCTGCGCAAGCTGCGCGAGCAGGGCTTTTTCGGAAAGATCCTCTCGGTGCGCGGCGAGTTCGGCTACTGGGTATTCGAGGGCGACCGCCAGCCTGCGCAGCGGCCGTCGTGGAATTACCGCAAGCGCGACGGCGGCGGCATCATCCTCGACATGCTCTGCCACTGGCGCTACGTGCTCGATAATCTGTTCGGCGAGGTGAAGGCGGTGAGCTGCCTGGGCGCGACGCACATCCCGTATCGCTGGGACGAGAGCGGGAAGAAGTACCGGGCGACCGCGGACGACGCCGCCTATGCCACCTTCCAGCTCGCGGGCGGCGCGATCGCGCACTTCAACTCCTCGTGGACAGTGCGCGTGCGGCGCGATGACCTGCTCACGCTGCAGGTCGACGGCACGCAGGGCAGCGCGGTCGCCGGTTTGCGACGTTGTTTGACTCAATCTTATGAAAAGACTCCGAAGCCGGTCTGGAACCCGGACATCCCGCAGCCGATCGATTTCTTCGCCGGCTGGGAGGAGGTTCCCGACGAGGACTACGACAACGCGTTCAAGGTGCAGTGGGAGCTGTTCCTGCGGCATGTCGCCGGCCAGGGCGCCTTCCGCTGGAGCCTGCTCGAAGCCGCCAAGGGGGTGCAGCTCGCCGAGCTCGGCCTGAAGAGCTGGAAGCAGAGGAAGTGGCTCGACATACCGAGGCTCAAGCCATGAAGCGCGACACGATTCTCACCCTCAGGCTCCCCAAGGCAACCGGCGGCGCCGAGGACTACGCCGTCAGGGAACCCGGCAGCTTCCGCAGGCCCTCACGGCAGTTCACTCGCAAAGCCCTGGCCGCGGCGCATGTGGTCGCCGACCCGCTCTCGGCGAAGGAGCCCTGGCTCGAGGCGGCCATCGACTGGGACGCGACGCTCGCCTACCGCCGCCACCTGTGGTCCTGGGGCTTCGGGGTGGCCGAGGCGATGGACACCGCCCAGCGCGGCATGGGCCTCGATTGGACGAGCTCGCTCGAGCTCATCAAGAGGACCGTGGCGGAATCGAAGGGCGTCCCCGGCGCGGTAGTGGCTTCGGGTGCGGGCACCGATCATCTTGCCTCGCAAAAGACCTATTCCATCCCCGAGATCATCGCGGCCTACGAAGAGCAATGCGCGGCGATCGAGAAACTGGGCGGGCGCATCATCCTGATGGCGAGTCGCGCGCTCGCCGCCGGCGCAAGACCGCCGCAGGACTACGCGCGCGTCTACGACCGCATCCTTTCCCAGGTGAAGCAGCCGGTGATCATCCACTGGCTGGGCGAGATGTTCGATCCGGCGCTCGCCGGCTACTGGGGAAGCGCCGATCACGGCCCGGCAATGGACGCCTGCCTTTCCGTCATCGAAGCAAACAAGTCGAAAGTCGACGGCATCAAGATCTCGCTCCTCGACAAGGACAAGGAGATCGCCATGCGCCGCAGGCTGCCGCAGGGCGTGCGCATGTACACCGGCGACGACTTCAACTTCGCCGAGCTGATCGAGGGCGACGCGCAGGGGCATTCGGACGCGCTGCTCGGCATCTTCGATGCGATCGCGCCTGCCGCCTCCCAGGCGCTTTCCGATCTCTCCAGAGGAGAGAAAGAGAAATACCATGAAGTATTGGCACCCACGGTGCCGCTGTCACGGCACATATTCTGCGCGCCGACTCGCTTCTACAAGACCGGCGTGGTGTTCATGGCCTGGCTGAACGGCCACCAGGAGCACTTCGTGATGGTCGGCGGCCAGCAATCGGCGCGCCACATCCTGCACCTGTGCGAGCTGTTCCGCCTCGCCGACGCTGCCGGCCTGCTCGCCGACCCGCCGCTCGCCTGCGCGCGCATGAAGCAGCTCCTCGGCGTGCATGGGCTTGCCTGACCCGGAGCGCCTGTCGCTCAACACCGCGACCGTGCGCAAGCAGTGGAAGCTCGGCGAGATCATCGCGGGCTGCGCGCGCCACGGCATCCGCGGCATCTCCCCCTGGCGCGATCAGGTGGCCGAAATGGGCTTGTCCCAAGCCGCCCGGGCGATAAAGCAGGAAGGCTTGACGGTCACCGGCCTTTGCCGCGGCGGATTCTTCACCGCGAAGGACTGGCGCGACGACAACCTGCGCGCGATCGAGGAGGCGTACGAGCTCGGCGCCCAGTGCCTGGTTGTGGTGGTCGGCGGTCTGCTGCCCGGCTCCCGGGACATCGGTCTTTCGAGGGAAAGGGTCAAGGAGGGCATCGCGGCGATCCTGCCGGAAGCGCGCAAGGCCGGCGTGCCCCTGGCGATCGAGCCGTTGCACCCGATGCAGGCCGCCGAGCGCGCCTGCGTCAACACGCTCGAGCAGGCCCTCGACCTGTGTGATCTTTTTCAGGATGGCGTGGGCGTCGCGGTGGACGTCTACCACGTATGGTGGGACCCGAAGCTCGAGCAGCAGATCGCGCGCGCCGGGAAGAAGCGCATCCTCGCCTACCACATCTGCGACTGGCTGGTTCCGACGCGAGATCTCCTCAACGAC
>DATKAX010000421.1:0-4282 GCA_035514595.1 Burkholderiales bacterium | reverse complement strand
TTCGAGCCGCCGCAGCGGCACAGCGCGACCCCGCGCACTGTCGCGCACGCCTCTCCCGAGGCGCGCTGCAGGCTCGGCACCGGCACCGCCTGCATGTCGTTGAGCAAGTAGTACGGACCGTTCGGCAGACAGGCGATCTTGGGCGCGGAAGTCATGCGCCGATCTTACCGCTGTGGGACAGCCCGCGCCTCCTACCAGCGCGAGGCGGCGGCTGGCCTCGCTTCAAAAATAATCTGGGAACGTGTCGAATCGGCGCCGGCCCGTTCGACCAGTGGGCACAAGCCTTGCATAATGCTCGCCTTCCAGCCTCGGGAGCCCTTGGAATGCGCGCCTTCGCCTCGATCCGCCACACCGGCTTTGCCCTGCTTCTGGCCGCCTTCAGCGCGGCCGCTCTCGCGCAGGCCCAGCAGGCGCCGTCGACCTACGCGCCCTCGGTCGGGCAGGAGGGGAAGGACGTCGTCTGGGTGCCCACGCCGCAGGCCCTGGTCGACAAGATGCTCGACATGGCAGACGTCACCGCAGCCGACTATGTCATCGACCTCGGCTCCGGCGACGGCCGCACCGTGATCAGCGCCGCGAAGCGCGGCGCCCGCGCCCTCGGCATCGAGTACAACCCGCACCTGGTCGAGCTCTCCAAGCGCAACGCCGCGCGCGAAGGCGTCGCCGGCCGGGCGAGCTTCATGCAGGCCGATCTCTTCGAGACCGATCTCTCCCGGGCAAGCGTGATCACGATGTTCCTGCTCACCGAGATCAACCTGAAGCTGCGCCCGGCGCTGCTGCGCCTGAAGCCCGGCACGCGCATCGTCTCGAACACCTTCACGATGGGCGACTGGAAAGCGGACGAAACCGTCAGCGTAAACGCGGACTGCAGCAGCGCCTGGTGCACCGCTCACCTCTGGATCGTGCCGGCGCGCGTCGCCGGCACCTGGAAGATCCCGCAGGGCGAGATCACCCTGAGGCAGAGCTTCCAGCTGCTGAGCGGCCTGCTGCGCACCGAGGGCAAGACCCTCACGCTCGAGGGCAAGGTGCGCGGGGAACAGATCGCCTTCATGGCCGGCAGGCGCGAGTACCGCGGCAAGCTCAACGGGAAGAGCCTCGAGCTGGAATGAGCCGGTGAGGCGCATCACCGGTCGCGCGGCGTTCCTGCAGCTCCTGGTCGACGAGGGCGTCACGCACCTCTTCGGCAACCCGGGCACCACCGAGCTCGCGATCATGGAGGTGGTGCCCGAGTTCCCGCAGCTCGCGTTCGTGCTCGGGCTGCAGGAATCGGCGGTGGTGGCGATGGCCGACGGCTTCTGCCGCGCCTCGGGCCGCCTCGCCGCGGCGAACGTGCACGTCATGCCCGGCCTGGGCAACGCCATGGGCGCGCTCTACAACGCGAAGTTCTCCGGCTCGCCGGTGATCCTCACCGCCGGGCAGCAGGAGCAGGGCCACGGCCTGCTCGAGCCGATGCTCTACGAGCCGCTGGTGCCGGTGGCGCAGCCGCTCGTGAAGTGGGCGGTGGAAGCGACGCGCGCCGCGGATCTCCCTCGCATCCTGCACCGCGCCGCCAAGATCGCCCTCACGCCGCCCACCGGCCCGGTGTTCCTCAGCCTGCCGGGCGACGTCCTCGACGAGACCGTGGAAGTGGACATGGGCCGCCCGGTGCGCGTCGACGCTGCAGTTCGTCCTTCACAAGAAACCCTTGCAAAACTCGCCGACCGGCTGCTTGCGGCGAAGCGTCCCGCGATCCTCGCCGGCCAGGAGCTCGCGAGCCGCGACGCCTTCACCGAGGCGACGGCGCTCGCCGAGCTCCTCGGCGCCGCCGTGTTCCAGTCCTCGATCCCCTACTCGGCGCAGTTCCCCACCGAGCACCCCGCCTTCATGGGCGCGCTCACGCGCTCGCAGAAGCAGGTGCGCGCGACGCTCGAGCCCTACGACCTGCTGCTCTGCCTCGGCGCGGACCTGCTACGCATGTCGGTCTACAGCCCGGTCGAGCCGCTGCCGGACAACCTTCCGGTGATCCACATCTCCGAGCGCAGCGCCGAACTCGGCAAGAACTACCGCACCGATCTCGCCATCCAGGCCGATGTGAAGGAGACATTGACGGTTCTTGTTTCTCTCCTTGAGAATTCAAAACGCGACCCTCGAGCCGAGCAGCGTCTTTCCGAGCTGAAATCGCAAAACTGGAGCGCGCAGCGCGACCAGGCGCGCGTCGAAGCGATGCTCGCCGCCGAGGCGAAGCCGATCGATCCGAAGTACCTGATGCTGCGCTTCGCGGAAGCGCTCCCGCGCGATGCGGTCGTCGTCGACGAAGGACTCGTCAGCTCGTACAGCCTGCCTAAAGTCCTGCCGCTTCGCGACACCAGGTCCTACTACGGCCTCGCGAGCGGCGGCCTGGGCTTCGCGGTCCCCGGCGCGGTCGGCATCAGCATGGCCCTCCCCGGCCGCCCGATCGCCGTGATCGTCGGCGACGGCGCCGCGATGTACGGCATCCAGGGCCTGTGGACCGCCGCCCACCACAAGCTGCCGATCACCTACGTCATCGCCAACAACCGCGGCTACCGCATCATCAAGGAGCGCCTGGTCTCCTTCCGCAACAGCAGCAAGTTCACCGGCATGGACCTGCGCGAGCCCGAGATCGACTTCGTCTCCCTCGCGCAGTCCATGGGGCTCGCCGCCCGCCGCGTCTCGGACCCGCAGGACCTCTCCGGAAGCCTCAGGGATGCAATGAGCTCGGGAAAGCCGAACCTCCTCGACATCCGCGTCGCCGACGGCTTCGGCGGCTAGGGTCAGAGCCCGGTTCTTCCTGGTTCTTGTTTTTGGGCTCTGACCCTGAATTTCCTAGTTCGGGCTCTGACCCAGTAGTGTCCGGTTAAAAGTCGAATAGGCGAAATCGGGGTCAGAGCCCGATTTCTTTGCAAGCTGGATGGCGCTGCGTTTCCCGCGAAGGGGTCAGAGCCCGGTTCTTCTTGGTTCTGCTTTTAGGGCTCTGACCCCGAATTCGCGCTCTGACTCCGAATTCGGGCTCTGACCCCGAATTCCGCCATGCCAGAATTCTCCCCATGGCCCTCAAACGCCCGAAAGGCGCCCCCGGCACGCTCCTCGTGCTCGAGCACAGCTCGCGGATCCTCAGGGACAACCCGCTCGGCGACCCTCACGTACGCAAGCTCGCGGTGTGGCTGCCGCCGCAGTACGACCACAGCGGCAAGCGCCGCTTTCCGGTGCTCTACGACCTCGTCGGCTTCACCGGCTCGGGCCTGGTGCACGTCGGCTGGAAGCCCTTCGGCGAGAACGTCCCCGAGCGCGCCGCGCGCCTCATCCGCGAGGAGAAGATGGGCCCGGCGATCATCGTCTTCCCCGACTGCTTCACCGCGCTGGGCGGCAACCAGTACGTCAACTCATCCGCGATCGGCAACTACGCCGACTACCTGACGCGCGAGATCATCCCCTTCGTCGACCGCGAGTTCCGCACGCTCGCCTCGCGCGAGCACCGCGGCTGCTTCGGCAAGTCCTCCGGCGGCTACGGCGCCATGATCCACGGCATGAAGTACGCGAGGTACTGGGGCGCCATCGCCAACCACTCCGGCGACGCCTACTTCGACTTCGTCTACCGGCACGACTGGCCGAACACCCTGAACGAGCTCGCCAAGTACCGCCTCCCCAAGCGCAAGCCCGGCCGCTACGACGCCCTCAAGGAGTCGCGTCGCAAAGGCCTCGCCGACGGCCGCGACGACGGCCGCATCCGCCGCTTCCTCGACCACGTCTGGAAGAAAGAAAAAGTCTCCACCGCCGAAGGCCATGCCCTCATGAACCTCTGCATGGCCGCCACCTACGACCCCGACCCCCGCGCCCCCAACGGCTTCCGCGTCCCCTTCAACCTAGAGTCCGGCGAGCCGATCGAAGCGCGCTGGCGCAACTGGCGCAGGCACGACCCCATCAATCTGGTCAAGCGATACCGCTCAGGGTTGAAGACGCTGCGAGGCATTTACATCGACTGCGGCTGGCGCGACCAGTACCACATCCACTACGGCTCGCGCCTGCTCTCCGCGCGCCTTTCCGCCGCCGGCGTCCGCCACGTCTACGAGGAGTTCGACGACAACCACTCCGACATCGACCACCGGATGGACACGAGCTTGCCCTTTCTCTACCGCGCGCTCTAGACGCGGTGACCGTCGATCCTCACCGACCATACTGAGCCGGCCGTCGTATCAGCGAGGCGTCTTCTTCAGCAGCTCCGGCAGGACCGCGCGATCGAAGAACTGGATGCCGACCTTCTGCAGCTTCTCCGGGTCGATCCCGG
>DATKAX010000420.1:0-4272 GCA_035514595.1 Burkholderiales bacterium | reverse complement strand
GACGATCAGCTGCGCGCCTCGATCGCGGTGTACAACGAGAACCGCAAGGCGATCCGCGAGCTCTATGCGTACCGCGCCGAGAAGCCCTGGCAGGCGCCGACCTCCGAGCTGTATCTCGTGCTGCGCGCGGGCTGCGTGCTGCCGCCCGAGGAGCACACCGCGCTGGTGCGCAGCTACCTCGCCGCAGCCCGGCAGGAGACGCGGCCGCAGCGCGACAACGCGCGCGTGGTGCTCACCGGTTCGTGCTGCGAGCAGCCGCCGCTCGGCCTCATCAAGTCGATCGAGCTCGCCGGCTGCTACGTGGTGGACGACGACTTCCAGCTCATCCAGAGCTGGCTGCTCGACGAGGTGCCGGTCGCCGGCGACCCGCTGCAGGAGCTCTCCAAGGCCTTTCTGCACCGCTCGACCTCCACCTCGTCGAAATACGACGCGAGGAAGGAAGACAAGGGCCAGTTCCTGCTCAAGCAGATCCAGGACCGCGGCGCCGAGGGGGTGGTGTTCGCCGCGCCCTCGTTCTGCGATCCGGCGCTGCTCGAGCGCCCGATGCTGCAGGAGATCCTCGCCCGGCACAAGATTCCCTACACCGCGTTCAAGTACGCCGAGAACACCGGCCAGATGGCCCCGATTCGCGAGCAGGCGGGCACCTTCGCCGACTCGATAAAACTGTGGAGCGCCGCATGAGCACACCGATCCAGATCGTGCCGGGAACCGGCACCCCGAAGAAGCCGCCGCCGGCGCAGAAGGAAGACGCCATGCTGCTGCAAAAGGAGCTCATCAACCGCAACTACCACGAGCTCGCCACTGCGCGCGAAATGAACCGCAAGGTGTCCGCGACCTTCGTGCCGGGGAATCTGAACGAGCTGCTGATGTGCTTCGACTTCGCGCGCAGCCTGCCCGAGACCAATGCGCTGCAAAACGGCATGCGCAAGAAATCCGGCAAGATGATCATGGACGCCGAGCGCGACGGCCATTCGGAGGACGTGTGCACCTACGTCAAGGCCGACCTCGGCATGATGCTGCAGGGCCAGGTCGGGCCTACCGGCGAGCCATTGCCTACGCCCGACGTGCTGCTGCTTTCCTACACCGGCTGCTTCACTTTCATGAAGTGGTTCGAGCTGATCCGGCAGAAGTACGACTGCGAGACCACCATGCTGCACGTGCCCTACCAGGGCGACGGCAAGGTGAGCCCGGGCATGCGCGACTACGTGGTGAAGCAGCTGAAGGACAGGGTGATTCCCACGCTGGAGAAGGTCTCGGGCGTCAAGTTCGACATCGACCGCCTGCGCGAGTACATGAAGGAGTCGGCGAAGGCCGAGGAGGATCTGGTGCACGTGCTGCAGAGCGCGAAGCAGCGGCCCAGCCCGATCGACGGCTACTTCGGCGCGGTGTACTACATCGGCCCGATCTTCACCGCCTTCCGCGGCGTGCCGGAGGCGACGCGCTATTACGAAGTCCTCAGGAAAGAAGTTGAAGATCGGATGCGGGCCGGCAAGGGCCCTGTCACCCCCGAGGGCGACCACCCCGGCGAGAAATACCGGCTGGTGGTCGAAGGCCCGCCCAACTGGACCAGCTTCCGCGAGTTCTGGAAGATGTTCTATGACGAGGGCGCGGTGGTGGTGGCCTCAACGTACTCCAAGGTCGGCGGGGTGTACGACTTCGGCTTCCGCCACGACCCGGACCATCCGCTCGAGTCGCTGGCCGAGTACTGCCTGGGCTGCTACACCAACCTGAACTTTCCGCAGCGCATCGACATGATCTGCAAGTACATGGACGAGTACCAGGCCGACGGCCTGCTGATCAACTCGATCAAGAGCTGCAACAGCTTCTCCGCCGGGCAGCTCCTCATCCTGCGCGAGGTCGAGAAGCGCACCGGCAAGCCGGCGGCGTTCATCGAGTCCGATCTCGTCGACCCGCGCTACTTCTCCGCGGCCAACATCAAGAACCGCCTCGAGAGCTACTTCCAGATGATCAAGCAGAAACGCGCCGCGGTGCACTGACATGAAAACCTTCATCGGCATCGACCTGGGCTCCACCACCACCAAGGCGGTGGTGATGGACGAGAGCCGCAACGTGCTCGGGCGCGGCATCACCAACTCGCGCTCCAACTACGACACCGCGGCGGCGATCGCCAAGCAGGAGGCGCTGGTCGCGGCGCGGTTTCATCTGTTCAGGGAGGAGCTGTCGAAAAACCGGGTCTTGAACGGAGCACTGGAAGGCTTCCTTGGCCAGCTCGAGCGCGACTTTCGCCTGGAGCAGTACCTGGAGCAGCTCGCCGACCTCGAGCAGGTGTGCCAGCGCAACGCGCAGAGCGGCCACTTCGGCGACGCCGCCGGGGGCGTTGCGCTTGCCCTCGAAAAACTGTTCTCCCTGTTGAACGTGGAGGCGCCGCAGCTCTTCGTGCCGGGGGCGAAGAGGAAAAGCGACTTCTTCCGCGACATTGCCGGGGCGCAGTACCTCGCGCTCGGCGAGCAGGTCGCGAAGGACGCCGGGGTACGCTACGACCAGCTCCTCAACGTCTTCGACCGCTCGATCATCGAGGTCGAGAACCGGGTCTACGCCGAGGCGATCTCGCAGCACCTGCTGGCGGCGCTCGAGCGCACCTTCATTGCTCTTCCACAAGCAAGAGAGCATTCAAGCCGGATACGGCAACCCATCCAGGGCGTGCTCGACACCCCGATGGAGGAAACCTACGTCATCGGCACCGGCTACGGGCGCGCGCGGCTGCCGTTCTCCAAGGAGCACATCCGCTCCGAGATCCTGTGCCACGGCCTGGGGGCGCACGTGATGTACCCCAATACCGCCACCGTGCTCGACATCGGCGGCCAGGACACCAAGGCGATCCAGGTCGACCCGCACGGCATCGTCGAGTCGTTCCAGATGAACGACCGCTGCGCCGCGGGCTGCGGCAGGTACCTGGGCTACATCGCCGACGAGATGAACATGGGCCTGCACGAGCTCGGGCCGCTCGCGATGAAGGCGACCAAGACGGTGCGCATCAACTCCACCTGCACCGTGTTCGCCGGCGCCGAGCTGCGCGACCGGCTCGCGCTGGGCGAGAAGCGCGAGGACATCATGGCGGGGCTGCACCGCGCCATCGTGCTGCGCGCGATGTCGATCCTCGCGCGCTCCGGGGGCATCCGCAACGAGTTCACCTTCACCGGCGGCGTGGCGAAGAACGAGGCCGCGGTCAAGGCGCTGATGGACCTGGTGCGCGAGAACTACGGCGAAGTGACCCTCAACATCGACCCCGACTCGATCTACACCGGGGCGCTGGGCGCGGCGACCTTCGCCTGGCGCGCGGTGACCGAGGAAGGCAAGAGCGTGGAGCACAGGGAGGCCGCATGATCCATACCGCAGGCATCGACATCGGCTCGGGCGCCGTCAAGACGGTCCTGTTCCGGATTTCCCCGGAAAGGACCGACTGGGTGGCGAAAAGGGTGGAGCGCATTCGCCGCCGCGACCCGATGGAGCTGGCGCGGCAGGGTTTCGAGGAAGTTCTCCAGGAAAACAGCTTGAACGAAAAGGATATCGCCTATGTCGCCACCACCGGCGAAGGCGAGCACGTCAAGTTCGCCACCGGGCACTTCTACTCGATGACCACGCACGCGCGCGGCGGGGTATTCCTCAACCCCGAGGCGCGCGCGGTAGTGGACATCGGCGCGCTCAACGGCCGCGCCATCTTCGTCGACGAGCGCGGCAAGGTGCTCGCCTACAAGATGACCAGCCAGTGCGCCTCGGGCTCGGGGCAGTTCCTCGAGAACATCGCGCGCTATCTCGGCGTCGCGGTGGAGGAGATCGGCCCGCTGTCGAGGACCTCGCAGAACCCGGAGAAGGTGAGCTCGATCTGCGCGGTGCTCGCCGAGACCGACGTCATCAACATGGTCTCGCGCGGCATCGCCACGCCCGACATCCTCAAGGGCATCCACATCTCGATGGCCTCGCGCCTGGTGAAGCTCTTGAAGGTGACCGGCATCACCAAGGGGACCGTGCTGCTCACCGGCGGGCTCGCGCTCGACGCCGGGCTGCTCGCCGCGCTGCAGGAGGAGCTCGCGAACGAGAAGCTCGCGAACCTCGCCGCGGTCAGCCACCCCGACTCGATCTACGCCGGCGCCATCGGCGCCGCGCTGTGGGGCGCCTACCGCCACCAGAAGCTCAAGGCGCTGCAGGAGCGCGTCGCCGCCTGAAAGGAGAAAACGCATGGCCTTGATGATCATCGACACCTGCACCGCCTGCGACGCCTGCCCCTCGGTGTGCCCGAACGAGGCGATCGCC
>DATKAX010000419.1:0-2021 GCA_035514595.1 Burkholderiales bacterium | reverse complement strand
GGAGCGCCCGGCTCGAAGTGCGGGCGAGCACGGCGAGGCCCTGGCCGACGTCGAACACCGTGATCCACGCCTCGCCTTGTCGAGGAACGCTTGGGGGAAGCGCGAATGCCGGGGCCATCAGCGCGACGCCGCCGGCGCGCCAGGGCACGCCGCGCGGCGCGAGAATCCACGCCGCGCCCAGGAGCGCGAGCGGCACGCTCCAGAAGGGCGGCGCGCGGCCCTGCCACAGCGCCGATGGGAGCGATGCGCACCACTCCAGGTACTCGAGCAGCCATTGCACCAGCCACGCGGCGAGGTTGAGGAGGGAGTCGAAGGGCACCAAGGCGGCGAGCAGCACCAGCGGCGTGATCACCACCGAGACGACTGGGATGGCTAGCGCATTGGCGAGCGGGCCGGCGATCGAGACCTGGTTGAAGAGAAGCAGCGCCGCGGGCGCGAGGCCGACGGTGATTGCCCATTGCATGCGCACCCACTGCGCAAGGCGCGGCTCGGGCGCGCTCCATCCCGCGCCGACGTAGAAGATGAGCGCCACCGCGCCGAAGGAAAGCCACAGCCCAGGCGCGAGCGGCGCCCACGGATCGGCAATAACCACCGCGGCGAGCGCGATCGAAAGCGTGCGCCACGGCGAGGCGATGCGCCCGGCCCAGAGCGCCGCGGCGACCACGCTCACCATCCAGAAGGTGCGCTGCGCCGGAACCGCGAACCCGGCGAGCATGGTGTAGCCGAGCGCGGCGAGGATGGCGGTCGCGGCCGCCGGCTTTCGCGCCGGCACGCGCAGCGCGAGCGCCGGGACCCGGCGCCAGAGCGCCGCCGCCAGCAAGGCGGCGAGCCCCGAGACGAGCGTCACGTGCAGTCCCGAGATCGACATGAGATGCGTGACCCCGGTGCGGTTGAAAAGCTGCCACTCCTCGCGCGAGATGGCGCGCTGGTCGCCGACCGCGAGCGCGGCGAGGATCCCGGCCGCGGGCGTGGCGCCGAGCGCGTCCCGGAAGCGGTTGCGAACCGCTTCGCGCGCCTGCGCGACGCGGTCCATCAGGGAGTTGCGGCTGCCGAGCCTGCGTCGCTCGCCGCGCTCGCGCACGTAGCCGGTCGCGCCGATGCCGCGCTCGAGCAGCCACGCCTCGTAGTCGAAGCCGTGCGGGTTGACCTGCCCGTGCGGCCGGCGCAGGCGCACGGTGAGCAGCCAGCGCTCGCCCGGATGGAGCTGGGGCAGCGGCGGCGCAGATTCTTTTTCCTGTAACGAGTCGGGGTACCAGTTGAGCGCGATGCGTCGCGGCAGTCGCACGCCCGCCGGCCCGGATTCGACCTCGAAATCGAAGCGCACCGCGCGCTCATTACTCGCCGGCAGCCCCGCGACCACGCCGACTATTGCAAGATCGCGGCCCTCGAGCGCCGGATCGAGCCGGTCGGCGAGGCGCCAGTGGGCGAAGCCGGCCGCCCACAGGAACCCGGCCGCGCAGGCGAACACCGGGACTGCACGCCATTTCAGGAACGAAAGAAAGATGAAAACCGGAAGCAAGGCGAGCCATGGCAACCCGGGAAGGCCGGACTGGAGTTGCAGCAGCGCCGCGCCTGCAGCGAACGCGAGCGCCGCGAGGGTCATCTAGAATGAAACGCGCCCGCTTTGCTGCCGCTGACCATGCCTCGCAAGTTTTTCCGCAAATACCTGCCCCACCCCGACAAGGTGCGCTCCAACCGCCTGGTCGCGGCCTTCGGCACGTGGCTGCATCACCCGAACCTGTGGCACCTCAACCGCCACTCGGTGTCCGGCGCGGTGGCGATCGGCCTGTTCGCCGGGCTGGTGCCGGGGCCCCTGCAGATGCTGGTCGTGCTGCTCATCGCGATCCCGCTGCGCAAGAACCTGCCAATCGCGCTGCTCATGACGCTCTACACCAACCCGTTCACCATCGTGCCGCTGTATCTGCTCGCCTACGCGTACGGAAAGCTGCTTCTGCCCGACGACCCGTACAAGGGGCCGATCGAGCCCTTCGAGATGGACTGGGCGAACTTCTTCGATTCGA
>DATKAX010000418.1:0-2441 GCA_035514595.1 Burkholderiales bacterium | reverse complement strand
CTGCAGCGCGCGCTCGAGCACTGGCAGCCGCATTTCCTGCAGTGGTGGCACGAGATGGGGCCGACCGACTTCGAGAGCGCCGAGGTGTACCTGCGCACCGCGACCTCGGTCGACGCGCAGGGCTGGGCGCACTACGGCGCGGTGAAGATGCCCGAGTACCGCTGGGGCATCTTCCTCGCCGACCCGGTGGCAGATCGCAGGATCGGCTTCGGCGACCAGATGGGCGCGCCGGTGTGGCAGCAGGTGCCGGGCGAATACCGCTCCACCCTGCGGCGCCTGATCGTCACGCAGGGCGACACCGAGCCCGCCTCGGTCGAGCAGCAGCGCCTGCTCGGCCATACCTGCCCTTCGCTGTACGACCTGAGAAACCTCTTCCAGGTGAACGTCGAGGAGGGCCGCCACCTCTGGGCGATGGTGTACCTGCTGCAGGCCTACTTCGGCCGCGACGGCCGCGAGGAGGCCGAGGAGCTGCTTGCGCGCCACTCCGGCGACGCGGACAAGCCGCGCATCCTCACCACCTTCAACGAGCCGATCTCGGACTGGCTCTCCTTCTTCTGCTTCACCTATTTCACCGACCGCGACGGCAAGTACCAGCTCAAGAGCCTCGCCGAGAGCGCCTTCGACCCGCTCTCGCGCACCTGCCGCTTCATGCTCACCGAGGAGGCGCATCACATGTTCGTCGGCGAGACCGGCATCGCGCGCGTGGTGAAGCGCACGCTGGAGGTGATGAAGGAGCTCGGCAGCGACGACCCGGCGCGCATCCGCAGCCACGGCGCGGTCGACCTGCCGACGCTGCAGAAGTACCTCAACTTCTGGTGCTCCTCGTCGCTCGATCTGTTCGGCTCCGAGATCTCCTCGAACTCGGCGGCCAACTTCGCCCACGGGCTCAAGGGCCGTCCGGACGAAAGCCAGTACGAGGATCACGTCCTGCGGGAAAAGCTCTTCAAGCTGCAAACCCCGGAAGGCGAGCAGGACGTCCCCATGCTCAACGCCCTGAACGAGATCATGCGCGAGTCCTACCTCAAGGATTGCGAGATCGGCCTCAAGCGCTGGAACCGGCTGATCGAGCGCGCCGGGTCCGACTTTCGCCTCACGCTGCCCTCCTCGCGCTTCCGCCGCTCGATCGGCGCCTGGGCGGGGCAAGCGGTGGATCCGCAGGGGAATCTGATGAACAGAGCGCTGTTCGAAAAGCAGCTGCCCTCATGGATCCCCTCCGAGGGGGATCGCGCCTTCGTGCATTCGCTGATGCAGAAGGTGATCGCGCCGGGCAAGATGGCGGCCTGGGTGGCGCCGCCGGAGCGCGGCATCAACAACCTGCCGGTGGACTACGAATACGTCAAGCTACACTGACGCGGAGCTGGAGGGCTTCCTGAACCGCATGCTCGAGGCCGAGCGCGCGGGCGCGAAGGCGCTCGTCGTATTCATGGACGACTGGCCGCGGCACGGCGAGCAGTGGAAGCTGCTGCGCAAGGTGCACGAGGACGAGGCGCACAACTGTGCGCTGATCGGCGAGCAGCTCAAGCGCCGCGGCCGGGACTACAGCCACGCTACGGGAGAGTTCTTCGACAAGGCGGTGGCGGTGAAGGGCGGGAACGCGCGCCTCGCATTCCTGGTCAGGGGACTGAAGTGGGCGGTGCGCGAGTTCGAGCAGGCGTCACCCCGAATCGGCGATCCCGCGGTGCGCCGGCTCTTCGAGGGCATGCGCGCCCGGCACCAGCGCAGCATCGAGCTCATTTCGGCCTGTCTCCCGCCAGGGTAATGCGGTGCATCAGGCGCCGGTGGCCGTGGTAGTCGTTGACCGGGTTGTGCTGCGCGCAGCGGTTGTCCCATAGCGCGATGGAGCCGGGCCGCCAGGCGAAGCGGCAGGTGAACTCGGGCCGGATCTGATGCCGGAACAGGTATTCGAGCAGCGGCGCGCTCTCCTCCTCGGTCATGCCCGCGAAGCGCACGGTGTGCGCGACGTTGACATAGAGCGCCTTGCGGCCGGTTTCGGGGTGGGTGCGCACCACGGGATGCTCGGCGACATAGGCCCGCGGCGCCGCTTCGCGCCCGTCGCTGCGGATGCGGTCTTCGCGCGTCTTCGTGACGTCGGCCTTGGCCGAGGAATTCACTGCTTTGAGTCCTTCAAGCATTTTCCTGAGTGCCTCGCTGAGGGATTCAAAGGCGAGAACCATGTTGGCGAACAGCGTGTCCCCGCCGTAGGGCGGCACTTCCCGCGCGAGCAGCATCGAGGCCATCGGCGGGGTGTCGAGATACGCCGTGTCCGAATGCCAGACGCCGCCGAAATTCGCCGTTTCGTGCTCGAGCTTCTTGACTTCGATGATCTGCGGAAACCCGGCGATGCCTTTCACGAAGGGATACTCGATGGGCTCGCCCAGCCGGCGCGCGAACGCCATGTACGCCTCGGGGGCGAGCGGCTGGTCGCGGAAGAAGATCACCAG
>DATKAX010000417.1:0-3326 GCA_035514595.1 Burkholderiales bacterium | reverse complement strand
AGGTAGGGCGCGACGCCCAGCTCCAGCAGCCGGGTGACCGCGCTCGGCGCGTCGTTGGTGTGCAGCGTCGAGAGCACCAGGTGGCCGGTGAGCGCCGACTGCACCGCCATCTCCGCGGTCTCGAGGTCGCGGATCTCGCCTACCATGATGATGTCCGGGTCCTGGCGCATCAGCGCGCGCACGCCCTCGGCGAACCCCAGCTCGATCGCGTTCTGCACCTGCATCTGGTTGAACGCCGGCTCGACCATCTCGATCGGGTCCTCGATGGTGCACACGTTGACTTCGGGGGTGGCGAGGCTCTTGAGCGTCGAGTACAGCGTGGTGGTCTTGCCCGAGCCCGTGGGGCCGGTCACCAGCACGATGCCGTTCGGGCGCCCGGTCATTTCCTTCCAGCGCTTGTGGTCGTCGTCCGAGAAGCCGAGCTCGCGGAAGTCGCGCACCAGCACCTCGGGATCGAAGATGCGCATCACCAGCTTCTCGCCGAAGGCCGTCGGCAGCGTCGACAGGCGCAACTCGACCTCGTCGCCGTTCGCCATGCGCGTCTTGATGCGCCCGTCCTGCGGCCGGCGCTTCTCCACCACGTCCATGCGCCCGAGGATCTTGATGCGGCTGGTCATCGCGGCGAGCACCGAGGCCGGGATCTGATAGACCTGGTGCAGCACGCCGTCGATGCGAAAGCGCACGATCCCCTGCTCGCGGCGCGGCTCGATGTGGATGTCGCTCGCGCGCTGCTCGAAGGCGTACTGCCACAGCCAGTCGACGATGCGCACGATCGGCGCGTCGTTGGCGTCGAACTGCTTCTCGGTTCTGCCGAGCTCGACCAGCTGCTCGAAGTTGGACAGCCCGCTCGTCGAGGCGCTCCGGTTCGCGCCCTTGATCGACTTCGCGAGGTTGTAGAACTCCACCTGGAAGCGCTCGATGTCGAGCGGATTGGCGATCACGCGCCGGATCTGGCGCTTGATCATGCGCGCGAGCTCCGGCTCCCACTCGCGCAGGTAGGGCTCGGCGGTGGCGATGACCGCCTCGGCTCCGCTCACGCCCACCGGCAGGATGCGAAAGCGCGTCGCGTAGGCCGACGACATCACCTCGGTGACCGCGGAGAAATCGATCTTCAGCGGATCGATATGCAGGTACTCGAGCCCGACGCGCTTCGCCAGCCACTCGGTGAGCGCCTCCAGCGTGAGCGCGACGGCGCCGTGCTTCCACTTCTGCTCGGCGACGATGACCAGCGGATGCAGCGTGCCGCGGTAGTAGCGGCGCTCCCTCTTGAGGGCGGCCGCTGCTTCGGCGTCGGCCAGCCTGTCCTCGACCAGCCAGTCGAGGATCTCGGCGAGCGTCATGCGCCGCTCGCCCGGCGCCGTCTTCACCGCTTGTTGCATCGAATCAGGACTATACCGCAAAGCTAGAATGCGCCATGCCGAGCCCGCTCGCCGCCGACGTCAGAGTGCGTGAAGTCTGGGCCTGGAGCATGTACGACTTCGCAAACTCCGCCTACACCACCGTGGTGGTGACGGCGGTATTCGGCGCCTACTTCGTCGGCGTGGTGGCAAAGGGCGAAGCCTGGGCGACCTTCGCCTGGACCGCGGCGCTGTCGGTCTCCTACGGCCTGATTCTCGTCACCGGCCCACTGGTCGGCGCCTGGGCAGACGCCCACGCGGCGAAAAAGCGGCTGCTCTTCCTGTCCACCGTCGGCTGCGTGCTGTTCACGGCGCTGCTCTTCTTCGCTTCTCCGGGCGCCGTGGCGCTTTCCCTCGCTCTGGTCATCGTGTCCAACTACTTCTTCGGCACCGGCGAGAACCTGATCGCCGCCTTCCTGCCGGAGCTCGCCGACTCGCGCGCGATGGGGCGCGTCTCGGGCTGGGGCTGGAGCTTCGGCTACCTCGGCGGGCTGGCGGCGCTCGGGATTTGCCTCTGGTACATCACGAGATCCCAGAACCGCGGTTTTTCGGCGGAGCATTTCGTCCCGGTGACGATGCTGATCACCGCCGCGTTCTTCGCGCTCGCCGCCACGCCGACCTTCCTGTTCCTGAAGGAGCGCGCGCTCGCGCAGCGCGGGCACCAGGGCGCCTGGCAGAGGCTGCTCGAAACCTGGAGAAACTCGGGGCGCTACCTGGACCTGCGCCGTTTCCTGGTGTGCCTGCTGTTCTACCAGGCCGGGATCACCGCCGTGGTGGCGCTCGCGGCGATCTATGCCGAGCAGGCGATGAAGTTCACCACACAGCAGACCGTGACGCTGATCCTGGTGGTGAACATCACCGCGGCGCTGGGCGCATTCGGCTTCGGCTACCTGCAGGATCGGATCGGCCACGTGCGCGCAGTGGCGCTCACGCTGGTGGGATGGATCGTCATGGTGCTGCTCGCCGGTTTCTCCCAGAACAAGGAGACCTTCTGGCTGGCGGCCAATCTGGCGGGCCTGTGCATGGGATCGTCGCAGGCCGCGGGGCGCGCCATCGTCGGCTACCTCGCGCCGCCGGCGCGGCTTGCCGAGTTCTTCGGCCTGTGGGGCCTCTCGGTCAAGGCGGCGTCCATCTTCGGGCCGCTGACCTACGGCGTGGTGACGCTGCTTTTCGCCGGCAACCATCGCCTGGGCATCTTCGCCACCGGCATCTACTTCGTCATAGGCTTGGCGCTTCTCACCGGAATCGACGTCGAGCGCGGCCGCCGCGCCGCCCTGGAGAGCACATGAGGGTTTTCTTTTTTCCCTGCCTCCTTTTCTTCCTCCCCTTGGAGGTTGTTGCGGAACCATCCCAGCGCGCCGGGCGCTGGGAGTGGAGCCTGCAGCCCTTCGCGATCGGCTCGAAGACCTACGACTTCGAGGCCGGCGCCGCGGCGCGCGTCGATAGCGGCTTCGGCATCGGCCTGGGGGTCGCGCACAACATCAACGACTATTTCGCGCTCGGCGTCGAGGGCGCGCTCGCCACCGCCGATTACCGCGCCGGCGTCGCCCCCGGCGCGGGCAACGCGAACCCCGCGTTCACCACCACCGGCGTGCTCGATCTCGCCACCGTGCGCTTCACCGCCACCTGGAACCTGCTCGCGAGCCGCTTCACGCCCTTCCTCACCGCCAACGCCGGCGCGACCCACCTGCAGCCCGATCTGCTCGCCGACCCGCCGGCGGCGGGCTGCTGGTCCTACCCGTGGTGGGGCGAGGTCTGCGGTCCGGGAGCGCCGACGCACGGCATGACGCGCTTTTCCTACGGCGCCGGCGCCGGCCTGCGCCTGGATCTGCCGCGCGAGCAGGGCTTCCTGCGCGCGCTGGTGAGCAGCGAATCGATCGACCTTTCGGGCCCGCCCGGGCGCGCCCGCTACGTCCAGTTCCGCGCCGA
>DATKAX010000416.1:0-19009 GCA_035514595.1 Burkholderiales bacterium | reverse complement strand
AACGGACCCGAGGGCTGCGATCCGGGCAACTCGAACCAGGGCGACCCCCTGCGCTCGAACGACGAGCTCGGTGGCACGCGGGGCAACCCGGGACGCAAGGGCGGCAACAACAAGTAAGCCTGCAACGCGAGGCACGGAAAGGGACCCGCGAGGGTCCTTTTTCTTTTGCTGCGTACCTATGTACGACAGCGCACAGTGCGCGCAATGCGAAAGGAAGATAAGTGCAGCCTGGACGCCAGCGATAGAAATGCGGGACGAACCCTTTCCGCGGGAAATGGAAAAGGACCCAGGGCGGGTCCTTTTCTTTTCGCCGGCTGCCGGCCTGATCGTCCTGGCAGTCATTGCCCTGGTTGCCGCGCTTTATTTTGCGCGCGCGTTCTTTGTTCCGTTGCTGATCGGCATCCTCGCCAGCTACACCTTGCGCCCGGTGGTCGATCGGCTGCAGATCCTGCGCATCCCCCGGCCGGTGGCGGCTGCCTTCGTCCTGGCAGGGCTGGTCGGCGGCGTCTCGTGGATCGCGTATTCACTCAGCGACGAAACCACGGTGATGATAGAGAAGCTTCCGGATGCCGCGCGCAAGCTGCGCCAGACGCTGAGCGCCACGCGCAGCACCGTGCCCACGCCGCTGCAGAACGTGCAGGAAGCGGCCGACGAGCTGCAGGGCGCTGCCACCGATGCGGCCAGCAGGCCGGGCACGCGCGCCGCCCTGGCGCCGGCGCCGGATTCCACGTCGTGGCTGCGCGACTACACGCGCGCGCAGTCGGCCTTCCTCATATCGGTCGCGGCGCAGACGCCGATCGTGCTTCTGCTCGCGTACTTCCTGCTCGCCTCGGGCGATCACTTCCGGCGCAAGCTGCTGCAGTTCGTGGGCTCGTCGCTCGCCCGCAAGAAGGAGGCCTTGCGCATGCTCGAGGAAATCGACACCCAGGTGCAGCGCTACCTGTTCGTGACGCTCGTGACGAACGCGCTCGTCGCCGCCGGCACCTGGCTCGCGTTCACCGCCATCGGCATGGAGCATGCCGGCCTATGGGGGGTGTTCGCCGGCGTGCTGCACTTCATTCCCTATCTCGGTCCGGCGCTGGTGGCGATTGCTGCCGCTGTGGCAGGCTTCCTGCAATTCGGAACGCTGCTGCATGCGATGGCCGCGGCAGGCGCCACGGTACTGGTGGCAGGCGTGTTCGGCCTGGTCTGCATGGCCTGGCTGCAAAGCCGGTTCGCGCGCGTGAACGCCGCGGTGCTGTTCATCGCGCTGCTGTTCTTCGGCTGGCTATGGGGTATCGCGGGCCTGCTGCTCGGCGCGCCCCTGGTGGCGATCGCCAAGGTGATCTGCGACCGGGTCGAGTCGCTCAAGCCGGCCGGCGAGCTGCTCGGAAGGTAGCGTGGTTCGGCGAGGGTACGACAGCGAACAGACCAGCCGTGCCGCGATGCCTATTCTGCCCGGGAACGCCCTATCAACCAGCATCTGCAGGAGCAAGACGATGGAAAACCAACTGAACGCGGGCACCAAGGCCATCCAAGGCAACAGGGAAAGGCTTTCGAAAGAGATCGGCGGCATCGTCAGCGAGACGACCGACCTGCTGAAGAATTTCGGCACGCAGAAGCTCGAAAGCGCCGAGGCCGCGCTCTCGCAGGCGCAAACCGCCGTCACCGTCGGCGCGAAGAAGTACGCCGGCATGACCCACGAGTACGTCCATGCCAATCCCTGGAAATCGCTGGGCGTTGCGGCGGCGGCAGGCCTGCTGATCGGCATCCTGCTGGCACGGCGTTGATCGGCGTGGCATGGCGATCGCACCGCGCACCGCCGGCCCGCTCGAGTCGCTGAAGGAGCTGGGTCGAACCGCGGTCGAGATCCTCCACACGCGCTTCGACCTGCTGGTCACGGAGATCGCGCAGGAGCAGAACCGCCTCGCCGAGCTGCTTCTCTATGCTGCGCTGGCGCTGCTTTGTCTGCTCCTCGCCGTCGTCGCGCTGGCGGTGTTCGTGCTGGCGTCCCTGTGGGACACGCCTTACCGGCTGCCGGCGACCGGTGTCATAGCCGCGGGGCTGGTGGTTGCCTGCGCCGCCTGCGCGATCACCTTTGTCAAGAAGGCGAGAGCGAAGCCGAGGCTTTTCGCCACCAGCCTCGACGAGCTGGGCGCCGATCTGGAGCACCTGCAATGAATCCCGGGCGGGTCGCCCTCGAGCGCCGCAGGCAGATCCTGGTGGCCAGGATCGGCGCGCAGCGCCTGCAGCTCGAGTGGCAGCTCGACGCCTTCCGCAGGCCGCTGCAGGCCTTCGAGCTCGCGCGCGCCCTGGGTGAAACTCTGCGGCGCAACGCGAAGCTCGCGGGCGCTATCGCGGTCTGCGCAGGCTTCCTCCTGATGCGAAGCGGGCTGTTTTCCAAAGCGCTGCGCATCTTGCGGCTCGCCAACACGACCACGCGCTGGTGGGTGCTCGCGCGGCTGGGATGGCACCTGGTGCGCCGGTGAATGGGCCAGATGGCGCGCGCCGGCGCTGCTCGGTGCAGCGATCGGAACGCTCATAGCGGCGTGCGGCCTCTTGCCAGAAGCAGGTGCTTCAACGAACCATCTTTTTGTCGGGCCACCCAATCTCCTGGTCCAACATGCGTCGAGCGGCGAGCAGCAGCGCTCCGCTCCAACGCGCGGGGTTGAACCAGAATCGCTTGTCGCCGGCACCGTCACGGCATAGTTGGTCGTGATGCGAATCCTCGGGCTGTTCGGCGATATTCGCCCGCTCGACGGGAACATCGACGACGAGCAGCAAATCATTGCCGAACCGTGAGGCACCAAGGCTCGCCATGAGCTGCCGTTCTTGTGCTGCGGATTCGAACCGGAAGAAGCATAGCGCCTGCTGCTTTCCAGACCGGCTCAGGGCGAATACGTCCAAATGTGAAAGCTCACCGAATCCGGTGCAAAGCTCATGGATCGCGGATCTCACGCTCGCAACGTCCTTGCATCCGGCTAACGCGTCTCGCATATCGTTCCTCGCGGGAATCTACACAATGCCTCCAAGTAATTATCGTTCCCGCTGCTGCGCCGATCTGTGCGCCGGCGAACGCTTGGAGGGACATGGTCGCTGGACCTTTCCTATTCGCGCGACCGGGCCCAGAGCACGGCGAGCGCGAGCGAGAGCACGGCGCCGAGCGCCACGGTGCTGCCGATGGCTCGCAGTACCGGCGTGGCCGAGAGCGCGAGGCAGCCGAAGGTGGCCACGGTGGTGGTGCCGCAAAGCGCGAGCGCCAGGCGCGTGCGGCTGCGCTCGGCTTCGTCCGCTGGCGGGCGCTCGTGGAACAGCGCGTAGTTGAGGCCGATACCCAGCACCAGCAGCAGCGCCACCACATGGAAGACACCCAGGCGCTGGCCCGCGGCCACCAGCAACGCTACCGTCAGCAGCAGCGCGCCGCCCGCGGGCGCGGCAACGCGCGCGGCACGCCGGAACGAACGCAGGCCGGCCGCGAGAAGCACGAGGATCAGCAGCGCGCCCAGCGCCGCCTGGCGCAGCGCCTCGCGGCGGAAGTTCTGGAGCATTTCCGTGGAAACCTGCTTCAGGTCGACGAGCCGGGTCCGGGTGTCGGGGAGCGAGGCGAGCGCCGCACGGACCCGGCCCATATCGGCGACGCCACCGAGCGACGTGAGCACCAGCCACTGGCCTTCGAGCGCAAGCACCTGCGCGTCGAGCCTGGTTCCCAGCGGCGTGCCGGCGTACGCCGCACGCGTGAGCGGCGGCGCGCTGCGCGCCGCGACCACGTCCCGGACGAACGGCTCGAAGGCGTCGGGTCGGAACGCAAGGCCTTTCAGCGCCTCGCGCAGATTCGCCTCCAGCGTGGAAGCTTCCGGCAGGGCGCGCCGGCGCGCGGCCTGTGTCGCAGGCGCCGGCAGGTAGTGCGCGGGCGAATCGTAGCCGCGGATCAGGCCCTCGCCCTGCCAGCGCCCGAGCGCCGGCAGGATCGCCTCGGCGGCTTCGAGCGCCGCGGCCTCGCTCGCGCCGCGACTGGCGAGGAGCACACTCACCTCCGGGGCGCCCATCTCGCGGCGCAGGCTCGCGTCCTGCGCGCGCATCGCGGCGGGAACCGGGCTGATGCTGGCGAGATCGCGCTCCCACCAGGCGGGATGCGTGGCCGCGAGGCCGGCGACGGCACCCAGGGTGGCCGCAGCCGCGACGGCCCGCGGCCAGCGGGCGACGGCGAGAGCGGCGCTGGCCGGCACGCGCAGGCGCGGAAACTCGAGCACGCGCTCGCCTAGCAGCCACGGGATCAGCCGCTGCGAGGCGAGCCCCGCGACCACCACGCCGACCATGGTGAGCACGCCCAGCTGCGCGAGGCCGGTGAAGCTGGAAAGCGCAAGCGCCAGCGCGCTCGCGACCGTGGTCAGCACGGCCAGCATGAGCGTGCGGCCGACGCGGCGCGCGGCCATGCGTGCGCTCTCCCCGGGCTGCGTATTCAGCAGGATGTAGCTCGGGTAATCGACCGACTCGCCGATCAACGTCGCGGCGAAGCCCAACGTGATCGCATGCACGGAACCGAAGATCGCCTGCACCACGAGCACGCCCGCCAGCAGGCCGAGGGCGGTCGGCGTGAGCACCAACGCCACCGCGAGCGGCGAGCGATAGACGAACGCCAGCAGCACCAGGACCACCCCGATGGAGAGCATCCCGAGGCGCACCACGTCGCGGCGGATCAGCCGGCGCGACTCCGCCGCGAACACGCCGGGGCCGGAGAGCGTCGCTTGCACTTGCGGGGCCGCTTCCGCGAGGGCGGCGCGCACCCGGGCCATCGCCGCCGCCTGGCCTTCGCTGTCGAATCCGGGCGCGCGCGTCTGCGCGATGAGGAAGGCGCGCGTGCCGTCGGCGCTGAACCACACGCCCTGGCGCCGTGCGGGCGCGGCTGCGGGCTCCACCCGGCGCAGCGTCGCGAGGAGCTCGCCCGTGGGGTCGCGGGCGAGGGTGCCACGCGTGAGCACGCCGGCGGGCGACGCCATCTGCGCAAGGCTTTCTTCCAGCGCCGCGCGCAACGCCGGCGCGCTGAAGCGCTGCGGCGTCACCGCTGGGCTCAAGGCGTAGCGATGGCGCATCAGCACCTCGCCCTGTGCGGCGAACTGGGCGGCGCTGCCGTTGGCGGCGTAATCGAACGCGGGATCGTGGCCGAGTCGGGCGGCGAGCCCACGGCTTGCCTGCGCGAGTGCCTTCTCGTCGGCGCCGTGGAGCGCCACCAGCATCAGGCGCGCGACCAGCCCCTCGCGCAACTGTGCGACCAGCAGCCGCTCTTCCGGCGTGACCGATGGCGGAAGGAATGCGGAGAAATCGGCCTCGATGCGCAGGGCTTGCGCAGAGTAGAGGCCGAGTGCTGCGAACAGGAGCAGCGCGAGGACACAGCGCGCCGCGGGACGATGCAGCGGCACGCCTAGTGCACCGTCAGCACGGAACGCTCGCCGCTCGCTTCGCGCACCTCGATCTGCCCGACGCGCCCGGCGCGCCCGGACACGACGATGCGCTCCACGTAGCGGGCGATTTCCTCGTCGATGGGGGTCATCTCCAGTTTCCAGCCGGGCTCCGTGCCCTCGAGCGCGAGGCGATAGTGCTCGCCCAGCATGGCCGCATCGCCGGAGAGCACGCCGCGCAGGCTGGCGGCGAAGGCCGCGAGCAGCGGCTCGCTGGAAAGCGCGATGCGCTTCTGCGTGCCGTTGCGCGTGACGATGAGATCCTGGCCCGCGATGCGAAAGCTCTCCCGGCGCGGCGCCGCCATGTTCTTCTCCACCACGTCGGGGCGGCGGTAGACGAGCGTCCCGGAGCTCACCACCGGCTCGGAGAGCAGCGACGAGAATTTCTTCTCGACGTACGGCACTTCCGCCGACGGGGACTGGGCGAGCAGCTGCATCAGGCGCGCGAGGTCGAAGGCGGGCGCGGGCCAGGCCGTGCCCGCGACGAGAAGGAGAATCACGAGCCGCGTCGCCCTCACCGCCTATGCGCTCCAGAAATCGTAGAAGTTGAACCAATTGTAGGGAGCGCGCCGCGCTTGCCGCTCGAGGATGGCGACGTAGGGCACGAGCTGCGGCGCGCCGAGCGGCTCGAACACGACCTCGTAGCGGCGTCCGCCCTGGAACAGGCCGAAGACCGTCAGCGCCGGGGCGCCGGTGATGCGCGCCAGGCGAAATGGGCTCAGCGAAAAGCGCGCCGGGGCCCCGAGGAACGACACGCTCTGCGTGGCCTCCTCGCCATAGACGCGGTCGGCGAGGATGCCGACCACCTCGCCGCGCTCGAGGCATTCCCTGACGCGCAGCATCGACCCGGGCTGGCCGAGTGCGATCACCTTGTAGGGGACGGTTTCGCCGCAGCCCGCGAGCAGGTCGCGCAGGCCCGCGCCGTCGTCGAGATGCATCACCATGTTGATCGCGAGCCGGCGCTCGACACTGCCCACCACGCCCAGCAACTCGAAGCTCCCCAGGTGCGAGCCCAGCAGCAGGCAGCCGCGGCCGGCGGCGATCGCGTCCTCGAAGACGCGCTCGTTGGTGAGCGTCACCTCGAGGTCGCGGTGCCGCCCGCTCAGTAGGAAGACGCGGTCCAGGAGCGTCGTCGCAAACACGAACAGGTGGCGGAAGCTGTCGCGCCACGTCGCGCGCCGGCCGAGGGCGCGCGTGAGGAACTCCCGCGAGGCACGCCGCGCGCGGGGCGCGGTGACCAGGAAGTACGCGCAGGCCGGCACTGTCAGCACGCGGCAGAAGGACCGCCCGAGGTGCAGCGCAAGCCAGATGACAAGGCGCTTCATGCCCGGGCTGCCGCGCTCGGACTGATTGCGCCAGGCGGTGCTCATGGGCGCGGCGAGCCGGGTTCGGCGCCTTGCAGCGCCCACTCGCCGCTCGCGATCACGACCTCCGGCGCCCCTTCGCGGCCCGCGCGCCGCACTTCGAAACGCGCGCGTCCCTCCTCCTGGCGCACCTCGATGGCGAACGGCTCGCCGGGCCGCAGCGGGATGTGGAAGCGCGCGTGCAGCAATTCGCCGGGCGCGCAGTGCGGGAAGCGCGCACGCAGCGCCTCGGCCACGCGCGCGAGCAGCATCACGCCGGGCACCAGCGGATCGCCCGGAAAATGCCCGGGCAACGCGGGATGGTCGGCCGCGATCGCCGGCGCGGGCTGGCACTGCGAGAAAAGCTCGGTGAGCGCCGACTGCGGCAGCTTGCCGCTCGCGTTGCGCGGCAGGCGCGCCACGCGGTGAATCGGGCGCGGCAGAAAGGCCGGGTCGATGCGCGCGCGCAGCGCAGCGAGCACCTGCGGCGGGTCGAGCGTTTCCGAGACGAAAAAGGCTGTGAGCCGTCGCGCCGGATGGGATTCGCCCTCGGCGACGCCCGCTTCAGGCGGAAACGCGAAGACGCCGTCCGTGACGCCGGGAGTCTCCGTGAGCGCGAGGTTGAGCGCGGCGAGCGAAGCGCGCTTGCCGCCGACCTTCAACAGGTCGTTCGAGCGCCCGAGCCAGCGGAAGCGGCTGTCGGGCTGCAGGTCGAAGAGATCGCCGAGGACGACGGGCATGTCGATATGCGGTCCCTCGGCACGGAAACGCCGCGCCTCGCCCGCGCCCTGCGCGTACAGCGCGACGCCCGGCAGCGGCGTCCATGCGACTTCGCGCGCCGTGCGCCGCGTGGCGAGCGCGCCGGTTTCCGTGGAGCCGTAGACCTCGATCACCGGGACCCGCCACGCCGCCTCGGCCGCGCCCGCGAGCGCCGGCGGCAGGCTCATGGTGGAAGCGACGATGCCTTGGAGGCCCGGCAGCACCGCTGCCGCCTGCAGTGGCGCGCGCAGATGCATCGGCGTCGTCATCCACCACGCGGGCCGGCCGCATTCGCGCAGTGCAGCCTCCAGGTCCGCGGCGAGGAGGGGCTCGTGCGCATGCACCGGAACGCCCGCCTGCCAAGGCAGCATCACCGTGCTCTCGAGGCCGAACATGTGCTGCGGCGGCACGCTGCCCACGACGGCCGCCGCGCGCCGCCCGCCCCAGCCGAGCGCTCCGGCGAGCAGCCCCGCGCCGCGGCACAGCTGTCCCCAGCTCTTGGGATGCGCCGCGGGTTCGCCCGTGCTGCCGGAGGTGAAGAGAATCGCAGCCACCGCGGCGGGGTCGATGCCCGGGATGTCGAGCGCGTCCGCGGCCCGGTCCTCGAGGAACGCGCCGAGCGCGAAGGCGTTCGCGCCAGCGACCGGCATTTCGCTCAATACATAGGCGCCGGGATAGCGCTGCAGCAGCGCTTCCCAGTCGCCGCGCCCCCGGCCAGGCGGCAGCAGCGACACCTGCCCGCGCAGCAGCGCCGCGGCGAAGCCCAGCATGAAGCCGTGGTGCGTCTCGCACAGGTTGATGACCCGCCCGGCCTCTGGAAGAGCGCGCGCGAGCCGCCCTGCCTGCGCGAAGAAGACCGCCGCATCCACCGCGCCTGCGGGACCCAGCAGCACGGCATCGCCGGCTGCGCGATGGCTCGCGAGCGGCAGCAGGCTCAACGCAGCTCGCCGCCAGGCGCCGGGCACTTGCCGGGCTCCAACGCGATCTCGCGGAACACGGCGACCACGTTGCGGACGACCACCACCAGCGAGCCTTGAGCGCGATGCGGGAAGCGATGGCGGCGGTACGCGTGCTCGCCGAAGAAAAGCGCGCCGGGCACGACACAGCCCAGGCCTTGCACCCAGCGCGACCACGCTTCGAGCGACAGGAAGGGTGCGAGCCCCAGCGCTGCGAGGAACAGCGCCGCGAAGCACGCCGACCAGACTCCCGTCAGCCAGCGCGCGTGGCGCGCCATGTCGGGCGGCAGGTCGGGATGCTCCTTGCGCGCGATGCGGTTGATGAGCGGCTCGCACCCGGCGCGCAGCGTGCGCCCAAAGAGGAACGCCATGAATCCGAAGGCGGCGAGCGGCGGGAGGAACACGAAAAAGTGGGCCATCTCGGCGAAGCGCCAGGCCGCGGCCGCGAGCGCGACGCCCGCGACGAGGCCCAGGAGCCGGCTTCCCGAGGCCGCGACCAGCGCGCCGGCCATGAGGCCCAGGACCGCGAGCGCGGCCGCGCGATGGCCGAGCGCCGATGCGGCGAGGTACGCGGCTGCGAGGCCCAGCCACAGCAGCCCGAGGGCCGGGATGCGCGTCACGGGCATGCCGATGGCCTCAGCGCCTGCGCTGCTCGCGGATGTGCCGGGCGAGGCTGCGCAGCGAGGCGAAGATCTTCTCGTTGTCCGGGTCGTCGGAGCGCAGCTTCACCCCGTATTTCTGCTCGATCGCCATCGACAGCTCGAGCAGGTCGAGCGAATCGAGGCCGAGCCCGGTGCCGAAGAGCGGCGCCTCGGGCTCGATGGCTTCGGGCTTGACGCTTTCGAGGTTGAGCGACTCGACGATCAGGCGCGCCAGTTCCGGCTCGCCGTGGTGCGCATCGTTCATGGATCCGGCCGGTATTGATTGTTCTCCATTCGAGTGGGCTACCGTGTAGTATGAACCGGCCGTGTGCGGTTGTGTACACAAGGAGGCGCATCCGGTCGGTAACATCCCGATGGTCATGCAGCCGCTTGCCGTCCTTTCCTACACGACCACCAGCGCCGCCGGCCTCGGCAAGGCGGACACGGCGCGCGCCTTGCGCGAGGAGCGCAGCGGGCTCGCCCCCAACGATCTGCCCTGGGCGCCGCTCGAGTGCTGGATCGGGCGCATCGTCGCCGCGGAATCCGTGGCGTTGCCCGAGGCGCTCGGCGCCTTCGATTGCCGCAACAACCGGCTCGCCCTGCTCGCGCTCGAACAGGATGGCTTCCTCGATGCGGTAGCGGCCGCGCGCGCTCGCCTGGGGGCCGGGCGCATCGCTGTCTTCCTGGGCACCAGCACCTCGGGAATCCTGTCGACGGAGCTCGCCTACCAGGGCCGCGACCCGGCCACCGGCAGCCTGCCGGCGGCGTTTCGCTACGACACGGTGCACAACCTCGATGCGACCACGGAATTCGTGCGCCGTGTGCTGGGGCTCGCGGGCCCGGCGATGACCATCTCCACGGCGTGCTCGTCGAGCGCCAAGGTGTTCTGCCTCGCGGAGCGCTTCATCCGCCAGGGACTCGCCGACGCCGCGGTGGTCGGCGGAGTGGACAGCCTCTGCCACACCACGCTCTACGGCTTCAGCGCGCTGCAGCTGGTCGCCCCGGACATCTGCCGCCCCTTCGACACCGCGCGCCGCGGCCTTACCATCGGGGAGGCGGCCGGCTTCGCGCTGCTCGAGCGCGGCGCGGGCGCATTGCAGCTCATGGGCTACGGCGAAACGAGCGACGCGCACCACATGTCCGCGCCGCATCCCGAGGGCGACGGCGCGCGCCGCGCGATGCTCGAAGCGCTCGAGCGCGCGCAGCTTTCGGCGCGGCAGATCGACTACATCAACCTGCACGGCACGGCCACGCCGGCGAACGACCGCGCCGAAGGCCGCGCGGTGCACGGCATCTTCGGCACCGGCACCCCCTGCTCCTCGACCAAGGGCGTCACCGGGCACACGCTCGGCGCGGCCGGCATCACTGAGGCGGCCATCGCGTTGCTCAGCCTCGAGCACGATTTCCAGCCCGGCAGCCCCACCACGCGCGAGGTTGATCCAGAGACGCAATGCGCGTTCACGCCACATGGACAGGCGCGCAAGCTCGCCCGCGTGATGAGCAACAGCTTCGGCTTCGGCGGCAATAACTGCGCGCTGGTATTCGGGAAAGGCGCCTGATGCGCATCGCCATCGAGGCGGTCGGCGTCCTCGCGCCCGGCTTGCCCGACTGGGACAGCACGCAGGCCGTGCTCGCCGGGCGCCAGCCGTTCGCCTCCGCGCCGCTCGCGCCCTGCGCGCCCGCCAGCCTGCCGCCGGCCGAGCGCCGGCGCAGCTCGCCCACCGTGCGCCTGGCCATCGCCGCGGCCGAGCAGGCATTGCAGCGCACCGCGATCCCGCCCCAGGACATGGCGCTGGTGTTCTCCTCCCCGGAAGCCGCGGGCGTCATCACTCACCAGCTTTGCGAAGTGCTCGCGGGCAGCCGCGAAGTCTCGCCCACGCAGTTCCACAATTCCGTGCACAACGCGCCCAGCGGCTACTACAGCATCGCGATGAACGCGAAGCTCGGCGCGACCAGCGTGTGCCGCGGCCCGTGGAGCTTCGCCGCGGGGCTGCTGGGCGCCGCGGTGCAGGCGCTCTGCGACGACGTGCCGGTGCTCTATGTCTGCTACGACAGCCCGCTGCCGGCGCCCCTCTCCGACGTGATGCCGGTGCTCGAGGCGACCGTGATCGCGCTGGTGATCGCGCCGAGGCCCACCGCGGCGACGCTCGCCGCGTGGCGGCTCGCGGTTGCGCCGGCCGAAGGCGACGTCGCCTGGCCCGGCTGGATGCCCGGCGCGTGGCGCGCCAATGCCAGCGCGCGAGGCTTCGCGGCGCTCGCCACGCTCTCCGGCGGCGCTGGCGCGAGCGCCGCCCTGCCCCTTTCCACGGAGCTCAACGTCCAGGTGGCGCGGTGCTAGGCCGCGCCGAGATCGCCGCGCGCATTCCCCATGCCGGGCGCATGTGCCTGCTCGAGCGCGTGCTCGACTGGGATGCGCAGCGCATACGCTGCGCTGCCCGGAGCCACCGCGAGGCGGACCACCCCCTGCGGGAGCGCGGCGGGCTGCCGGTCTGGGCCGGCATCGAATACGCGGCGCAGGCGGCGGCAGTGCATGGCGCGCTGCTGCTCGCCGCCGGCGAGCCCCGCGCCGGCGTGCTCGGCAAGCTGCGCCACGTGCGGCCCGGCTGTGAGTGGCTGGACCGCATCGCGTCCGACCTGGTCTTCGGCGCGACCCTCCTGCATCGCGATCCCTCCGGGGGCATCTACGCCTTCGAGGCCCACGGCGACGGCGCAGTGCTGCTGCAAGGCCAGTTCACTCTCCTGTTCACCGGCGGCGCACCGGCCGCGGCGCAATGAAGCGCGCCCTGGTGACCGGCGGCAGCGGCGCGATCGGCGGCGCGATCTGCCGCGCGCTGGCGGCGCAGGGCTTCCACGTCGTCGTGCACGCGGGACGGCGCACGGCAGAGGCGAGACGGCTTGCCGATATCCTGGCGAGCGCCGGCGGCAGCGCAGAGGCGACAACGTTCGACGTCACCGACCACGCCGCCACGGGCTCGGCGCTCGCGAGGATCCTCGCCGGCGGCCCCGTGCAGGCGCTGGTGCACAACGCCGGCATCCACGACGACGCATTGTTCGCGGCGATGGACGAGGCGAGCTGGCGGCGCGTGCTCGACGTGAGCTTGCAGGGCTTCTTCAACGTCACGCAGCCCCTGCTGATGCCCATGGTGAAGACGCGCTGGGGCCGCATCGTGAGCATCACGTCCCTCGCCGGGGTGATGGGCAACCGCGGCCAGGTGAACTACGCCGCCGCCAAGGCCGGCCTGCACGGCGCCACCAAGGCGCTCGCCCTCGAGGTCGCCTCGCGCGGCATCACCGTCAACGCGGTCGCCCCGGGCGTGATCGCTTCGCCCACGACCGAGAAGGCCTTCCCGGCCGAGCGCATCAAGCAGCTGGTTCCCATGCGACGCGCCGGAGAGCCGGCGGAAGTCGCCGCCCTGGTCGCGTTCCTCTGCTCGGAGGGCGCCGGCTATATCTCCGGCCAGGTGATCGGCGTGAACGGCGGCATCGGATGAGCATGCCGCGGGGACTCCCCATGCCTAGACCGGAAATCGGCGCCACCGAGCCCGGGCAGCGCCGCTGCGAGGTGTTCGTGATCGGCTGCGGTCCGGCCGGCTCGACCATCGCTGCGCTGCTTGCCGAGCGCGGCCGCGACGTGGCCGTCGTCGACAAGGACCGCCACCCGCGCTTCCACATCGGCGAATCGCTCCTGCCGCTCAACATGCCGATCCTCGAGCGCCTCGGCGTCTGGGACGAGCTGGTGAAGATCGGCATGCGCAAGGATGCCGCCGAGTTCGAGTCGCGCGCGGCCGGCAAGACCGTGGAGTTCCGGTTCTCCACCGCGTTCGACAAGCGCTGGGCGCACGCCTTCCAGGTGCGGCGCTCGGAGTTCGATCACATGCTGCTGCGCAACTGCGCCGCCAAGGGCGCGCGGGTGTACGAAGGCGCGCGCGTGACCTCGGTGGATTTCGGCGACCTCGCGCGCAACGGGGACACGGTGGTGCACCTGCAGCTGCAGGACGCAAGCCGGCAGGAATGGCGCACGCGCTTCCTCGTGGACGCCTCCGGCCGCGATACCTTCCTCGCCGAGCGCTTCGGCATCAAGCGCAGGAACCGCAAGCACGCGAGCGCCGCGATCTTCGGCCACTTCCGCAACGCGCGCCGCAATCCCGGAGCCGCGGAAGGCAACATCACCATCGTCTGGTTCGAGCATGGCTGGTTCTGGTTCATCCCGCTCAAGGACGGCACGACCAGCGTGGGCGCGGTATGCTGGCCGGCGTACCTCAAGTCGCGCAACACCGACCCGACCACGTTCTTCATGCAGACCGTCGCGATGGCGCCCGAAATCGCCGAGCGCCTGAAAGATGCCGAGCTCACCGCCCCGGTCACCGCGACCGGCAATTACTCCTATACGGCGACGCGCATGAGCGGCCCCGGCTACCTCATGGTGGGCGACGCCTGGGCGTTCATCGACCCGGTGTTCTCGAGCGGCGTCTACCTCGCCATGAACAGCTCCGTCCTCGGCGCCGACGTGGTCGACGCGGTGCTGGAGGATCCCGCGCGCGCCCCTGCGCTTTACCGCGAGTTCGAGCGCACCGTGCGCCGCGGCGTGGGTGCCTTTTCGTGGCTCATCTACCGCATGACCAACCCGGTGATCCGCAGGCTCTTCCTGGCGCCGCGCAACGTGCTCGGCGTGCGATCCGCGGTGGTCTCGCTGCTCGCCGGAGACGTGTTTCGCGCCGGACCCGTGCGAGCGCGCCTCTACTTGTTCCGAGCGCTGTACTATGTGAACTTCATCGCCCATTGGCCCACGGCGTTTCGCGCCTGGCGCAAGCGCCGGCAGAACATGCGCGCGTCCATCGAAACCGCGGCAGCCGCATCCGAGCCGTGAATGCCGTGAACACGCCTGCCCGCACCTTCGTCCTCATCCCCGCCTTCAACGAGGCGGCCACCATCCGCAGCCTCGTGCGGCGCGTCCTCGCAGCCGTGCCGGATGTGATCGTCGTGGACGACGGCTCCACCGACGGCACAGGGCCGCAGCTCGCGCGCCTGCCGATCACCTTGCTCGCCAACGAGCGCAACCTCGGCAAGGCCGCGAGCCTGTGGCGCGGCCTGGACTACGCCATGGCGCATGGCGCGAAGCGCGTGGTGACGCTCGACGGCGACGGCCAGCACAGCCCGGAGGACATCGGCCGCCTGCTGCACGTGGCCGACCTCTTCCCGAGGCGCATCGTGATCGGCGCGCGCCTGCACGACAGGCATAACTTCCCGCTGCACCGCTACTACGCCAACCGGCTCGCGCGCTTCTCGATCTCATGGGCAGCGGGCTATCCCATCGCCGACACGCAGTCGGGCTTCCGCGTCTACCCGGCGGCTCTGCTCGCGCAGCTCACGCACGCGGACGTCTCGTGCGGCGGGTTCGTGTTCGAAAGCGAGATCCTGATCGCCGCGGGCGCGCGCGGCGTGCGCAGCGTCGCGGTGTCGATCCCGGGCATCTATCCGCCCAAGGCGCGCCCCAGCCACTTCCGCCCGGTCATGGACTTCGCACGCATCTCGGCCATGGTCTGGAGCCGGCTTGTTCGCCGCGGCATGTATCCCGCGGGACTGTGGCGCAGCCTGAACCTGCCGGCGGCCATCGCGGTCGTGCCGGATTCGGCGCTCGGTGCCGGCGTGTCCCATGGCGATTCGCGCAGTCAGACCGGGTAGCCCGTGCCGGCGCAGCGAAGGCCGGGCTTTTCGCTTGAGGCGGGATGTTACGCTATCGCATGCGCCTCGGTTACTTCACCATGCCCCTGCACCCAGCTCACCGGGCGCCGTCGCAAACGCTGCAGGAGGACCGGGAAGCGGTGATCCTTGCCGACAAGCTCGGCTTCTACGACGCATTTGTCGGCGAGCATCTGACCGAGAAGTCCGAGAACGTCACCAACAGCTTCATCTTCCTCGCGTCGCTGGTGCACGCCACGCAGAGGATCAAGCTCGGCACCGGCACCTCCAATCTTTCGCACTCGCATCCCGTCCTGATCGCGTCGCATGCGGCGATGTTCGACCACCTGGCGCGGGGCCGCTTCATCTTCGGCGTCAGCCCCGGCGCGCTGCGCTCGGATGCCGAGGCGCTGGGCCTGCTCGACGAGGACCGCAACAAGCTGTTCGCCGACGCGATCGACGTAATCCTGGCGATCTGGGAGCGCGACCCGCCGTACGACATCGACTTCCCCGGCAACCGCTTCAAGGTGAGCACCGCGACGACGCGCATCCCCGAGATCGACCGCGGCGAGCTGTACAAGCCCTATCAGAAGCCGCGGCCGGAGATCGTGGGAACCGTGGTCGCGCCCGCTTCCAAGGGCGTCATCGCGATGGGCGAGCGCGATTTCCATCCCCTGTCGGCGAATTTCCTGCTCGCGCAATGGCTGCCGAGCCACTGGGCCAACTACGCCGCCGGCAAGCGCAACGCAGGCGAGGCGGCGCATCCGACCGACTGGCGCATCGCGCGGACGATCTTCGTGGCGGACGACGACAGAGTCGCCTTGCGCTATGGCCGGCAGGACGCGGCGAGCCCCTACCGCTACTACTGGCGCATGATGGGGAAGAAGATGCGCTTCTCCGGGCGCCAAAGCGTATTCAAGACGCATCCCGGACAGGACGATGCCGAGCTCACCGACGACTACCTGGTGGAGCGCCTGGTGCTGTGCGGAACGGTGAACCGCGTGGTCGACCAGCTCCTCGCGCTGTGCGAGGAAGCGGGAGAATTCGGAGAGATCGTGTACGCCGGCATGGACTGGGTGGATCCGCAGCTCGCCAGGCGCTCGATGGAGCTCATGGCGACCGAGGTGATGCCCCGGGTAAACCGGGCGATCGCGCAATCCCGTCATCGAAACGTCTATCAGGAGGAGGAAACCAGACCATGACGACGCGCCGCATATTCCTTTCATTGTCAGGTGCAGCGCTGGCGGCATCCGCGCTGCCGCGGATCGGATTCGCGCAGCAATGGCCGAGCAAAACGATCCGGGCCATCGTCCCGTTCGGTCCAGGCTCGACCATCGACATCATCGGCCGCATCGTCGCCGAGCCGCTGTCGGGCGCGCTCGGCCAGCCCATCGTGATCGAGAACCGGGGCGGCGCCGGCGGGAGCATCGGGTCGGCTGCCGTCGCCAGATCGGAGCCCGACGGCTACACCATCCTCATCCACGCCTCGGCGCATTCGGCGGCGCCCGCCGCCTATCCGAACGCGCCCTACGACGCGGGCCGGGATCTCAGGGGAGCCGCTGTTTTCGGCAGCGTGCCCAACGTGACGGTGATCTCGCCGGAGAAGGGCATCAAGACGCTGCAGGAACTGGTCGATGCCGCCAAGAAGCGCCGCTTCACGTTTGCCTCCGCCGGCATCGGCAGCGCGACGCATTGGGCGGCCGAGCGGCTGCGGCTGGCCGCGGGATTCCAGGCAGAGCACGTGCCCTTCAAGGGAGGCCCCCCTGCCTTGACCGAGGTGGCGGCGGGCCGGGTCGATTTCATGAGCATCGGCGTCTCATCGGGCATGCCGTTCATACGCTCGGGGCGGCTTATTCCGCTGGCGGTCAGCACGCTCAAGCGCTCGAGCGCGCTGCCCGATGTGCCGACCACCACCGAGGTCGGCTACCCGAACAGCGACTACACCTTCTGGAACGGCATGCTGGTCCCGGCGAAGACGCCTGCCGGCATCGTCAACCGGCTGCACGAGGAGACGATGAAAGTGTTGCGCCAGCCGGGCGTGATCGAAAGGCTCAAGTCGCAGGGCATCGAGCCCATGCCGCTCTCGCCCGCGGAGTTCGACGCCCTGATCGCAAAGGAGATCGAGAGCAACAAGGCCATCGTCAAGGCGGCGGGACTGAAGTTCAACTGACAACAAAAAAGCCCGGCGCTCTCTCGGAGCACCGCGGCGTGGTTCTCACCGAGCGCGATGTCGACCGGCTTCTCGATTGCGGGGACGGGACGCGGCTCGCCCTGCTTCAGGATCTCGAGCAGCGTTCCGTCGCGGCGCAGGTCCAGCCACCAAGTGTCGGATAAGCTGCCGTCGCCTGAACAGCTGCAGTCCCAGCGCCCGACCGGCGGCTGCGCTGTAACCGCAGGGCGCTCGCAAAGATCCTTTCGCTTAGTTATCAACGAGCTGACACGCGCAGCTGCTTTGCTTGTCACGGGCGCGGCAGAAGTGGATATAGAAGGTCGCGTTGCCACGACAGCGCCTATACCGCCGTCGATACTTCTTACAATCTCCCCTCCCTCTGTCGCGATCAGAAAAATAAGCTGTTGATATATTTAAAGTTTTGATCGGTGGCTCGCACCTTGCTTACCCCGTGCGCATTAGTCCGGAATAACTAAACTAACTTGCGAGGTGATCATGAAATTCAAGCCCAAAAAGCTGGCGCTCCTGGTGAAGTCCGCATTTCTGGTTACCGGGATTTCAATGGGCATGGCAGCCCATGGCGCCCTGGTGGTAACCACTAGTACCGACGCTACCGCCTTGGGGAATGCCCTTGCGGGGGCGGGAGTAACTGTTAGCGGCGCCACGCTTACCGGCGCCTCGACTCAACAGGGAACGTTCACCGGCGGCGTTTCGGCCGGCATAGGGATCGAAAGCGGGGTCATTCTTACCACCGGAGACGCCACCCTTGCGCCCGGACCCAATAGTTCCGACAGCACCGGGGAGAGTGTAGGCGGTGGCTCCGACCCAGATCTCGCCACGCTGGCTACCGGGACTATTTTCGATGCCAACGTCTTGCAGTTCGACTTCACGACGACTACGGGCGATTTGTTCTTCCAGTATGTCTTCGCGTCCGACGAGTACAACGAGTTCGTGGACGGAGGAGTCAACGATGTGTTCGGCTTCTTCGTGAATGGGGCGAACATCGCCATAGTTCCGGGCACGACCGATACCCCGGTGGCGATCGACAACGTTAATTGCGGCAATCCGTTCGACCCGCCGGCGGGCGGCTCGAATTGCGGCTTGTTCAACAACAACGACCTGGATGACGGCGGGCCGTTCTTTGACATCGAATACGACGGCTTTACGGATGTGTTTACGGCAAGCGTTTTGGGCCTTGGCGAGGGAACGCACACGATAAAGCTGGCCATCGGCGATGTCGGTGACGGGGTCTTTGACTCCGCGGTATTTCTCTTGGCCGGCAGCTTTGTCGACCAACCGGAGCCGCAACAACCGCCGCCAACGAACGGCATCCCCGCACCGGGCACGCTGTTGCTTGCCGGCCTTGGTTTGGCGGGACTGTGGGCGCTTCGCCGCCGCAAGCGCTGAAGACGCCCTTACCCGGCAAGAGCCGCCCGCGGGAATGCGCCGTAACCCGCGGGCTGCCCACTCGCCTGTAACGCCGCTCGACGCTTTATCTGGCTCTTGAGCGCGTGCGGCTGAGAAGCTCCTTAAGCTTTTCGGCCGGGATGGCGTAGGTGGGCGCCGGCGATGAGCTGGCGGGCAGACCGGGACTAAGTCCGAGTCCCGCAAGCGAGTCGTGCGATCAGAAGTCCACGGCGAGGCCGATTGCGTAGTTCTGCTGTACCACGTTCGCCTGGATCGAGAACGAGATAAGCTGAAATCGCTCGCGCCACTTCGGCGAAAGGTTCGCTGCGATAACCCAGTGTAGGACACCCGCTGTGAGCATGTAGGTATCAACGCGGCCCACGCTCGGATGCTTGCCGAGGATCGGATTGCGCTCGAAATAGCGGTCCGGGGCCCGCGCGATTTGCCTGGTCTGTCTCCAGTCGGCAATAAGCATGGCTTGGAACGCGAGTTCGCGTTGAAGGTCAATCCCGTCCATGTTCCACCCCTTTTTCTTGTCGACGGCGCTGGGACGGTAACAGCAAGCAGCGACGCGCTGGAAGGAAAAAGGGCGCAGCCCGCGCATCAGGGCTTAATGGAT
>DATKAX010000415.1:0-3936 GCA_035514595.1 Burkholderiales bacterium | reverse complement strand
CGCCTTACTTGACCCATATCAAGGGCCGCCCCCGGGCGCTTTGCGATGGTGTCGCATGGACGGAATACGCGATGCGCTCGACGCGCAGCACGGCGCCATGGACGACCTGCTCGGCAAAGCGGTGAGCGCGGCGCGCGCCGGCGACTGGCCGGCCTACCGCGCGCATTTCTCGGCGCTGCGCGGCGGGCTCCTGGAGCACATGAGTTACGAGGACGAGGAGCTGTTTCCGGCGCTCTCGCACGCGCTTGGCGGCGACGGCGAGCTGGCGGCGCTGCGCGAGCAGCACGACGAGCTGCGCCGGCAGTTCGAGACGCTCGGCGCCGCCGCGCCCGAGCACGACCCCGAGGGCTGCCTTGCCGAGATCGAGGCGCTCGCCGCGCTGCTGCGCGCGCATCACGCAGCCGAGCTGCGCGTGTGCTACCCGCAGTCCGAGCGCCTGCGCATCGCGCATCCGCCGCAGGTCGCGCCGGCGCGGCGCTCGCTCGATCTGCGCGGGCTGCAGCCGCCCGAGCCGATCGTGCGCATCTTCGAGGCGCTCGAGCGCTCGCCCGGCGAGCCGCTGCGCGCCATCCTGCCGCACGAGCCGGTGCCGCTGTACGCGCTGCTTCGGGAGCGCGGCTTCCGCTACGCCGGGAGCACCCGCCCCGATGGCGGCTTCGAGCTGCTGATCGAGCGTTCTTAACCTGGATCAAAGCAGGCCCCGCCTCCCGCGGGCACTCTGGGGTGTGGGTTTTTCAATTAAACGGGAGATCGTCGTGAGAGCCATTCTTCTGGCGCTGCCGCTCGCGGTCAGCGCCGCCTATGCCCAGCCGAGCAAGCCTCATCCCGAGGTGACGTCGCCCGAGATCCGCTACCAGGCGGGCGGCTCGCCGCTCGGCGCCGAGGACATGCACCAGGACGTCAACCCGAAGGCGCCGACGATGAGCAAGGCGGAGTTCGACCGCGCGCGCCAGATCTACTTCGAGCGCTGCGCCGGCTGCCACGGCGTGCTGAGAAAGGGCGCCACCGGCAAGCCGCTCACCCCGGACATCACGCTGCCGCGCGGCACCGACTACCTCAAGGTGTTCATCAACTACGGCTCGCCCGCGGGCATGCCGAACTGGGGCACGTCGGGCGAGATGACCGAGGCGGAGGTGGACCTGATGGCGCGCTATATCCAGCAGACGCCGCCGACCCCGCCCGAGTGGGGCCTCGCCGAGATGAAGGCGAGCTGGAAGGTGATCGTACCGCCCGGGAAGCGGCCGAAGAAGAAGCAGAACGCCTACAACATCGACAACATCTTCGCCACCACGCTGCGCGACACCGGCGAGGTGGCGCTGATCGACGGCGACACCAAGAAGGTCATCAACATCGTCAAGACCGGCTACGCGGTGCACATTTCGCGCACCTCGGGCTCCGGGCGCTACGTGTACACCATCGGGCGCGACGGGCGCCTCAACCTGATCGACCTGTGGATGGCCAAGCCCGACAACGTGGCCGAGATCAAGATCGGGCTGGAAGCGCGCTCGGTCGAGACCTCGCGCGCCAAGGGCTACGAGGACAAGCTCGCGATCGCGGGCGCCTACTGGCCGCCGCAGTTCGTGATCATGAACGGCGACACGCTCGAGCCGCTCAAGATCGTCGGCACACGCGGCATGACGGTGGGGACCCAGGAATACCACCCCGAGCCGCGCGTCGCCGCCATCGTCGGCAGCCACGTGAAGCCCGAGTTCGTGGTGAACGTGAAGGAGACCGGCAAGGTCCTGCTGGTCGACTACCGCGACATCAGGAACCTCAGGATCACCGAGATCGAGGCCGCGCAGTACCTGCACGACGGCGGCTGGGACTCGACCAAGCGCTACTTCCTGGTCGCGGCCAACCAGTCGAACAAGATCGCGGTGGTCGACTCGAAGGAGGGCAAGCTCGTCAGGCTGGTCGACGTCGACAAGATCCCGCACCCGGGGCGCGGCGCCAATTTCGTGCACCCGAAGTTCGGCCCGGTGTGGGCCACCGGGCACCTGGGCAGCGAGAAGATCGCGCTCATCGGCACCGACCCGGTGAAGCACAAGGCGAACGCCTGGAAGGTGGTGCAGTACCTCGACGGGCAGGGCGGGGGCAACCTGTTCATCAAGACCCATCCGAAGTCGAAGAACCTGTGGGTCGATACGCCGCTCAACCCCGATCCCAAGATCGCGCAGTCGATCGCGGTGTTCGACATCGCGAACCTCGGCAAGCCGGCGGTGGTGCTGCCGATCGCCGAATGGGCGGACCTGGGCGAGGGCGCGAAGCGCGTGGTGCAGCCCGAGTACAACAAGGCGGGCGACGAAGTGTGGTTCGCGGTGTGGAGCGCGAAGAACCAGGAGTCGGCGCTGGTGGTGGTCGACGACCGCACCCGCAAGCTGAAGGCGGTGATCAAGGGCAAGGACATCATCACCCCGACCGGCCACTTCAATGTCTACAATACGACCCACGACATCTACTAAGGGACTTTCCACGACATGAAAGCTTTCATCGTCCTCGCGGCCGCCGCCGCAACGATCGGCGCGGGCCCCGCGCTCGCCGACGAGGCGCTCGCCAAGAAGCACAACTGCCTCGCCTGCCACCAGGTCGACAAGAAGGTGATCGGCCCGGCCTACAAGGACATCGCGAAGAAGTACAAGGGGCAGAACGCGGCGGCGCAGCTCGAGCAGAAGGTGAAGAAGGGCGGCGTGGGCGTGTGGGGCCAGATCCCGATGCCGCCCAACCCCGCGGCGCCCGACGCCGACGTAAAGAAGCTGGTGGACTGGATCCTGAAGATGGGCTGAAATCGGGGACGTCTACCGATTTCCCGAGGCGAGGGCGAAAGCTCTCGCTTTTTCTTTCATGCACACGCTGCTCGCGCTCGGGTTTCGCCCGTTCTACCTCCTAGCCGGCGGCTACGCCGCGCTCGGCGTCGCCGCGTGGGGGCTCCAATACGGCGGATGGCTGCCCGGGGGCAACATCCTGTGGCACGCCCACGAGATGCTCTTCGGCTACGCCTTCGCGGTGATCGCCGGGTTTCTCCTCACCGCGGTGCGCGTCTGGACCGGGCGGGCCACGCCCAGCGGGCTGCCGCTCGCCGGCATCGCCGCGCTCTGGCTGGCGTCGAGAGGCATTGCTTTTTTCTCGCTTCCTGCCGCCGCAGTGGCGGACATGCTTTTCGCCATCGCGGTCGCCTGGGGCATCGGCGTGCCGCTGATCGCGAGCGGCAACCGGCGCAACTGGTTCTTTATCGCGCTGGTGCTCGCGCTGGGCGCGGCGAGCCTCGCTTTCCAGGCCTGGCCGCAGCTCGGCGTCGCCATCGGCCTCGACGTGGTGCTGTTCGTCATGGCGGTGGTGGGCGGGCGCGTGATCCCGGCGTTCACCAACAGCGCCGTCCCGGGCGCCGGCGCGCGCCGCAACGCCGTTCTCGAGAAGGCGGCTTTGGGCGCCGTTCTGCTTCTTCTCGCTTTCGATCTCCTCCAGCTTCCCATCGGCATCGTCGCGCTCGCAGCCGCCGTGCTGCACGCCGCGCGCCTCGCGCTCTGGGCGCCGCTCGCGACGCGCGGCCGGCCGATCCTCTGGATCCTGCATCTCTCGTACGCCTGGATCGTGGTGCACCTCGCGCTGCGCGGGCTCGCCGCGTTCGAGCTCGTTCCCACCGTGACCGCCACCCACGCCCTCACCGTGGGCGCGATCGGCGGTCTCACGCTAGGCATGATGACGCGCACCGCGCGCGGCCACACCGCGCGCCCACTCGTCGTCGGCGGCGCCGAGCTCGCCGCCTATCTCCTTGTGCAGGCCGCCGCCGTCGTGCGCGTGCTGCTGCCGCTCGCGTTCCCCGGCGCCTACGCCGCTACGGTCTGGACTTCCGCCGCGCTCTGGTCGGCCGCCTTCGCGATCTTCACCGTCGTCTACTACCCCATCCTCTCCCGCCCGCGCCTCGACGGCCAGCCGGGC
>DATKAX010000414.1:0-4485 GCA_035514595.1 Burkholderiales bacterium | reverse complement strand
ATTCCGCCTTCGGCCTGATGATGATCCTGTTTCTCGTCTTTGAGGCGCAGGGGCTGGTCGGCATCTGGCGGCGCGTGCAGGCATGGCTGCTGCTCTGGCCCTTCCGGCAGAAGCCGCTCGGGGAGGCGAGATGAGCGAGCCGCTGCTCAGGCTCGAGGGCGTGGAGGTGGTCTACCACCGCGTGATCACGGCCGTGCAGGGCGTGTCGCTGCAGGTGCCCAAAGGCGGCATCGTCGCGCTGCTGGGCATCAACGGCGCCGGCAAAACCACGACGCTGCGCGCCATATCGGGGTTCATAGGGCTCGACGACGCGCGCGTCACCAAGGGAAGCATTGCCTACGGCGGCGAGTCCATCGAGAACCGCGCGCCGCACCGCGTGACGGCGCTCGGCATCGCTCTCGTCCCGGAGCGCAGCAAGGTGTTCGAGAATCTCAGCGTGGGCGAGAACCTGGAAGCGGTGGTGACGCGTCCGGGTGCCAACCGCCGCCAGCTGGCCGACTCCGTCTACGCGCTGTTCCCGGCGCTCGCGCGGCTGCGCGGGCGCGAGGCGGGCTACCTGTCGGGCGGCGAGCGCCAGATGCTCGCCATTGGCGCGGCGCTTGCCTGCGCCCCCGATCTGCTGCTGGTCGACGAGCTATCGCAAGGCCTGGCGCCGCTGGTCGCACAGGAGCTCATCGGCCGACTGCAGCGCGTGCGCGCCGAGCTCGGCACGACCGTGCTGCTGGTGGAGCAGAACGCGCAGGTGGCGCTCGACATCGCCGACTACGGCTACGTGATGGAGAACGGCCGGATCGTGATCGACGGCACGCCGGAGCGGCTGCGATCGCATGCGGACATCCAGGAGTTCTACCTGGGCGCCGGTGGCGGCACCCGGCGGCGCAGCTACCGCGACGTGAAGCAGTACCGCCGCAGCAGGCGCTGGTATGGCTGAGGAGGCGGGGCTTCGGCTGGAGCACGTGTCCCTCGCCTTCGGCGGTCTGCGAGTGCTCGAGGATGTGTCGCTGGAGGCGCGCTCCGGCGAGCTGCTCGCGCTCATCGGGCCGAACGGCGCCGGCAAGACCTCGGTGCTGAACTGTGCGAGCGGCATCTACCGGCCGAGCAGCGGACGGGTCGCCTTCGACGGCTCCGATATCACCGGCGCCAAGCCGCACCGCATCGCGCGCCTGGGCATCGCGCGCACCTTCCAGCATGGCGAGCTGTTCGCGCACATGACGGTGGTCGAGAATTTGCTCGTCGCGCGGCACGCGCATTTTCGCACGCGCCTCGCAGCCGAGGGGCTTTTCCTGCCGCAGGTGCGTGCGGCGGAGATCGCCCACCGGCGCGCCGTCGAGCAGACGCTGGAGTTCGTGGAGCTCGAGCGCTACCGCCACGCGCACGTTGACGGCCTGCCGTTCGGCATCCAGAAGATCATCGGCTTCGCCCGCGCGCTGGCCATGGAACCGAAGGTTCTGCTGCTGGACGAGCCCTCCGCAGGACTGAACCGCGAGGAGCGCGAGGACCTGGCGCGCTACATACTGCGGATCAAGCACGATCTGGGCATCGCGATGATCTGGGTCGAGCACGACATGCAAATGGTGGCCGACCTCGCGGATCGCATCTTCGTCCTCGACCACGGCGTGCCGCTCGCCCAGGGCGCGCCAGACGAGGTGCTGAGGGATCCACGGGTGGTGGAGGCTTATCTCGGCACGCGCACGGCGGCATAAGCTCAGTCCTATCGACGAACCGGCAGGAGGATCCTTCCCATGAACCAGCGAAATCCGAGCGATGCCCGGGACGACGCCGAGGCGGCGCAAGCCAAGGCGCGGATAGTGGAATACTGCAAGCGCAAGGGGGCGCTCGCCGTCGGCGTCGCCGATCTCGATGCGATCGATCTGGTCGCCCCGCCGGGGCATCGCCCGCGCGACATCCTGCCTAACGTGCGCTCGGTCATCTCGCTGGGCGTCGGCGGGCAGACGCAGGGCGCATGGAGCTTGCCGAGCAAGGCGTTCGCCTATTTCGGCAGCACCGAAGGGCGAGGTTACTCGGTTGCCTACGGCTGCGCCTTCTTCATCGAAAGCGCCTTCCGCGCGCGGTCGGTCTACTGTCCGCCAGACATGGATCCCGAGGGCGGCGCGCGCATTCCGCTGCAGAGCCTGAAGCTGCATGCGGAGCTGGCCGGCATCGGGGCACGCTCCCTTGCCGGCGACATTCTCCTGCACCCCGAGTTCGGCTACATGTACTACGCCTCCGTGTTCACCGAGCTGTGGCTGCCGCCGGACCGGCCCCTCGAGTCCAATCCCTGCCCCGCGCCCTCCTGCGTCGACATGCACCGCAAGACCGGGCAGACGCCCTGCATGAAGTTCTGTCCGGTGCAGTGCCTGTCGGGAGAGATCGACGAGCACGGACAGCAGGCAGAGATGCGCTACGACATGGCGAAGTGCGCCGAGATGACACAGCAGTACGAAGCGGTTCCCGGCATGCTGGCCGACGCGCTCGCGGCGCCGGATGCCGGCGCGCGCGAGGAAGCGCTTTTCGATCCGGACAACGCCCTGCTCTGGTACAAGATGTCGGTCGGCTCGGGCGGGCTGCTTGCGCAGTGCTTCGAGTGCATGCGCGTATGCCCGATCGCCACCCGGGCGCCGCTCGCCGATCCGATCCGGCGCGCGCAGGCCGCCGACAAGAAGGCATAGCGCCGTGGCGCGCGGGCTGACCTTCGGCCAGATCGGCGTCACCGAGGCGATGATTGCCACCTATGCCGACGCCATCTGGGAGATGAGCAACAACGTGCAGGTGCGCCGCGGCGACCCGGTGCGCAAGCTCGAGTTCGAGCGCATCGAAGCCGAGCGCGCCGACCTGGGAATGAGCGACGCCCAGATCGCCCGGGCAATAGGGCTGACGCGCGATCAGGTCCTCGTCATCCGCCTGCTCACCGAGGTGCGTCGCTTCAGGCGCCGCAGCTACCAGCGGCTCTATGAGCTCGGACGCGGCCATCGCTTCAATGTGGAGCGCTATCTGCCGCACGAGGCGCGCGGCGGGTACACCCCCGAAGCGCTCGCCCTGCGAGATACCATACGCTTTCCTCCCCGGCTGGTCAGCCGCTACATTGCCGAGGGCCTCTGGGCGGACGACACCCTGACCGGCTGGCTCGCTGCGCGCGCCGCGGGCAGCCACTGCCGTGCCGCGGTGAAGGATCCGCAGGAAGAGATCGGCTACAAGGAGCTCCTTGCACGGGTGGAGCGCTTTGCTGCCGGGCTGCACGCGCTCGGCCTGGGCCGCGGCGACGTGGTGTCGGTGCAGCTCCCCAACGCTGCGGAATTCCTGATTGCCTATCTCGCCATCGCCCGCCTTGGCGCCGTGATGTCGACCGTACCCATGTCCAGTCGCACGGGCGAGCTGAAGGCGCTTCTGGCGCACGCGCGCGCGCGCGCGCTGATCTGCCCAAGCCGCATCAAGGACTACGAGGCCGCGGCCGCAGCGCTCGCCCTGAAGGTCGAGCGCCCCGCGCTCGCGCACGTAATCGTCCTCGGCGATCCGCCGAGCGGCGCGAGCTCTTATGCCGACGTTCTGGCGCACCACGGCAAGGTTCCGGAAGACATCGCCCCCGCGCCGGCCGATCCGTTCCTGCTGCTTTACCCGTCCGCAGCTTGTGCGAGCCTGAAGGCCGTACCGCACACCTACCAGGCGGTACTCGGCAACGCGCGCCTGGGGGCGCCTGAGCATCGCATCACCGGCGACGACATCCTGTTGTCGGCCGCGCCCTACTCTTGTCCATTCGGCCTCTACAGTGTGCATCTTGCGATGAGCGTGGGCGCCACCAGCCTGCTGTTGCCGACCTTCACGCCGGCCGACTGCTCGCTCGCGATCGCCTCGGGGCGGCCCACGGTGCTTTTCGCGGCGCCGGCGCACCTTGCCGCGATGCTCGAAGCCGGCCTGCTCGACACCACCGACCTTTCCAGCGTCCGCCTGGTGATCGCCTGCGGCCGCGCCTGTCCGCCGGATCTCGCGCGCGCCCTCGCCGCGACGCTGGCGCACGGCAGCTTCGCGCGGCTATGGGGAATGGCCGAGACGCAGGCCGCGCTTTATACACGGCCGGACGATCCGGTCGAGCTCGCCGCTGTGAGCGCGGGACGGCCGAGCCCGGGCACGGAGGTGCGCATAGCCGACGCCGACGGCGTCGCGCTCGGGCCGAGCGCCGAGGGCGAGCTGCAAGTACGCGGCAGCCTGCTGTTTCCGCGCTATTTCGACAACGAGGAGGCGAATGCCGCCGCCTTCGCCGCCGACGGCTGGTTTCGAACCGGCGATCTCGCTTCGCGTGACGACGGCGGCAACGTGCGCATTACCGGCCGCATCCCACCGGCGCGCGCTTAGGGCGCCATCAGCCGCGGCAGCAGCAGGGTCAGCTCCGGGAAGGCGATCAGCAGCGCCACGACGCCTAGCGCGATCGCGATGAAGGGCAGCACCGAGACGATGATCTCGCGCATCGAGGTCTGCGGCGCCGCCCCCTTG
>DATKAX010000413.1:0-5374 GCA_035514595.1 Burkholderiales bacterium | reverse complement strand
TTTCGCCGCAGCACGCCCAGGAACTTGGGCGGCGCCACCAGGTAAAGGCGGTCGTAGCGGTGCTCGGTGCGCGCCTTTTCGAGGTAGTCGCCGATGCGCTTGGCGAACACCTCGGCGACGTGCTCGCTCGGGCTGACCTCTTCGTGCATGGCGTTGCCGCCGGGGCGGTCGGGGCCGCTCCAGCGCCCGCGCGCATCGGCTGCCAGCTCGCCGTCCTTGAGGCGGCCTTCGGGGTTCAAAAGATCCTCGAGCTCCTCGAGGCGGCGGTCGCGGTCCGCAACTTGCAGGATTCTCGCGCGGCTCGCGTCGGCCGCGACGATCCAGGTGGTGGCCATGAGCATTCGACCGGCGGCAGAGGAATGGGTTTCGCTAAGGCGGTTCTAACGCGTCTGAACCGACTGCTCTTCGGCGGTGCGCTCGGCGCGCTCGCCATGTACTTTCTGGACGCCGGCGCCGGCAGGCGTCGCCGCGCGAGGACGCGCGACCGGATGCTGCATGCCGCGCGCGTGCTGAACGAAGCCGGCCGCCTCACGGCGCGCGATACCGCGCATCGCGCGCAAGGGCTGCTCGCCGGCACGCGGCGGCTGTTCCGGCACGAGGAGGTGTCCGACGATGCGCTCGTCGGCCGCGTGCGCGCGGCGCTCGGCCGGGTGGTGTCGCACCCGCACGCGGTCGAGGTCACCGCAGCCGAGGGTTACGTCACCCTGGCCGGACCGGTGCTCTTGTATGAGGTGCGCCCGCTGCTGCGCTGCGTGCGGCATGTGCCTGGCGTGCGGGCCGTGAACGATCGGCTCACTGTGTACCAGGAACCGGGCAACGTGCCTTCCCTGCAGGGCGGGGTGCCCCGGCGGCCGAGTCGCTTCGAGCTCGCGCAGGAGAACTGGTCCCCGGCGGCGCGGCTGCTCGCCGGCTCGGCCGGCGCCGCGCTGATGCTCGGCGCGATGCGCGCGCGCGGCGCGCGGGGCGCGCTCCTCGGGCTGGCCGGTGGCGGGCTGCTCGCGCGCTCCGCGACCAACCTCGACACCGCCAGCCTGCTCGGCTTCGGCCGGCGCGGCATCACGGTGCAGAAGGTGATCAACGTGCAGGCGCCGTCGGAGCGGGTGTTCGAGTTCTGGACCGACTACCAGAACTTCCCGCGCTTCATGACCCACGTGCGCGACGTGCACGAAGCGGGCGAGAACCGCTGGCACTGGATCGTCGCCGGCCCGGCGGGCGTGCCGGTGGAGTGGACCGCCGAAGTCACGCGCGTCATCCGCGGTATGCTGATCGAGTGGCGCTGCACCGGGCACTCCCGGGTGCGGCACGAGGGCAGCGTGCGCTTCGACCCGAACGCGGACGGAAGCACGCGCGTGACCGTGCACATGTCGTATGTGCCGCCGGCGGGCGCCTTCGGCCATGCGGTGGCGGCGCTCTTCGGCGCCGATCCGAAAAGCGAGATGGACGCCGACCTGCTGCGCATGAAGACCATGATCGAGACCGGCCGCGCGCCGCACGACGCGGCGCAGCGCGGCTCGACCCCGCGCGAGAGCTAGGCCGCCCTCGCGCTGGCGGGACCGGCGCGCCCGATCAGCTCGCGCAGCACGTAGGGAAGAATCCCGCCGTGCCGGTAGTAGTCGACCTCGATCGCGGTGTCGATCCGCGACTTCACGCGGATTGTTTTGTCAGTTCCATCCGAACGCTTGATTCTCAGCTCGAGCTCCTGCTGCGGGAGGATCTCGGCGGGAGCCGCGATGTCGACCGTCTCGTCGCCCTTCAGGCCGAGCGATTGCGCGGAGTCGGCGCCCAGGAACTGCAGCGGCAGCACGCCCATGCCGACCAGGTTGGAGCGGTGGATGCGCTCGAAGCTGCGCGCGATCACGGCCTTCACGCCCAGCAGCTGAGTGCCCTTCGCCGCCCAGTCGCGCGAGGATCCGGTGCCGTATTCCTCGCCGCCGAACACCACCGTGGGCGTGCCCCCGGCGAGGTAGCGCATCGCGGCGTCGTAGATGGGGAGCTTTTCCCCTTCGAACAGCGTGACCCCGCCTTCGGTCCCGGGCAGCATCAGGTTCTTGATGCGCACGTTGGCGAAGGTGCCGCGCATCATCACCTCGTGGTTGCCGCGGCGCGCGCCGTAGCTGTTGAAGTCCGCCACGGCCACGTCGTTCTCCTGGAGGTAGACCCCGGCGGGCGAGGTCGGCTTGATGGCGCCGGCGGGCGAGATATGGTCGGTGGTCACCGAGTCGCCGAAGATGCCGAGGATGCGCGCGCCGGAAATGTCGCCGGGCGTGCCCGGGGTCATGGAGAAGTCGTGGAAAAAGGGCGGCTCGGCGATGTAGGTCGATTCCGGCCAGCTGTAGACCTGGCCGCCGGGCGCCGAGACCTTCTTCCACATCGGGTTCGCGTTGGCGAGATCCGAGTACAACCTGCGGAAGAGCTGCGGGTCGGTCGCGTGCTTGAGGTTGGCGGAGATCTCCTGGGGACTGGGCCAGATCTCGCCCAGCCAGACGTCCTTGCCGTTCTTTCCCTTGCCGAGCGGCTCGCTCATCAGGTCCTTGAGCACCGTGCCGGCGATGGCGTAGGCGACCACCAACGGCGGGCTGGCGAGGAAGTTCGCCCGGATGCTGGCATGGATGCGCGCCTCGAAGTTGCGGTTGCCCGAGAGCACCGCCGCGCACACCAGGTCGTTCTTGACGACGGTCTCCTCGAGCATAGGGTCGAGGGGCCCGGAATTTCCGATGCAGGTGGTGCAGCCGTAGGCGGCAAGCGAAAAGCCGAGCTTCTCGAGAGCGGCAAGCAGCCCGGCGCGCTCCAGGTACTCGGTCACCACGCGCGAGCCCGGCGCGAGCGAGGTCTTGACGTGGCGCTTCACCGTGAGGCCGCGCTCGACCGCCTTCTTCGCGAGCAGCCCGGCGGCGAGCAGCACGCCCGGGTTCGAGGTGTTGGTGCACGAGGTGATGGCGGCGATCAGCACGTCGCCATGGCCGAGCGTGGTGCGGCCGTCGATCGGCGTGGGCGAGCTCACCTGGTCGGGCGTCGGGCGGTTCGCGACCATCTCGACTTCCTCGCGCTCGGCGCCGGGCCTGGTATGCGCCATGGTGCCGCCGCCGCTTGCCGCTCGGGAGCGGCCGTAGTCCGAGGCATGGCGCCGCTCGAGATCCTCCGGCCTGCGGGCGAAGCCGTTCTCGGCGACCGGGCGGGAAAACAGATCGCGGAACTGCCGCTTCACGTTGCCAAGCTCGATGCGGTCCTGCGGGCGCTTCGGGCCGGCGAGCGAAGGCGTCACCCTTGAAAGGTCGAGCTCGAGCACCTGCGAGTAGTCGCACTGGCCTGCCTTCGGGATGCCGAACATCTCCTGGGCGCGCCAGTAGGCCTCGAAGGCGGCGAGCGCCTCGTCGGTGCGCCCGGTGAAGCGCAGGTAGTCGACGGTCTTGGCGTCGACCGGGAAGAACCCCATGGTGGCGCCGTACTCGGGCGCCATGTTGCCGATGGTGGCGCGGTCGGGCACCGAGAGGTTCTCTACGCCTTCGCCGAAGAACTCGACGAACTTGCCCACCACCTTGGCCGTGCGCAGCATCTCGGTAACGGTCAGCACCAGGTCGGTCGCGGTGACGCCGGCGCGCAGCATGCCCTTGAGGTGCACCCCGACGACGTCGGGGGTGAGGATGTACACCGGCTGGCCCAGCATCCCGGCTTCCGCCTCGATCCCGCCCACGCCCCAGCCGACCACGCCAATGCCGTTGATCATGGTGGTGTGGCTGTCGGTGCCGACCAGCGTATCCGGGTAAACCACCCCGTCCGCGGACCGGTGCACGCCGGGCGCCAGGTACTCGAGGTTCACCTGGTGCACGATCCCGATCCCCGGGGGCACCACCTTGAAGGTGTCGAATGCCTGCATGCCCCACTTCAGGAACTGGTAGCGCTCTTCGTTGCGCTTGAACTCGAGCTTCATGTTGAGGTCGAGCGCGTTCTTCGTGCCGTAGTGGTCGACCTGCACCGAGTGATCCACCACCAGGTCGACCGGCACCAGCGGCTCGATCACCTTGGGCGTCTTGCCCATGCGCTTCGCCACGCCGCGCATGGCGGCGAGGTCGCAAAGCAGCGGCACGCCGGTGAAGTCCTGCAGCACGATGCGCGCCACCACGAACGGGATCTCCTCGGTACGCGGCGCGTTCGGCTTCCAGCCGGCGAGCTGGCGCACGTGCTCCTCGGTCACCTTCTTGCCGTCGCAGTTGCGCAGCACCGACTCGAGAACGATGCGGATGGAGACCGGCAGTCTTTCCAGCTTGAGGTTCAGCTTCCTTCCCAGGGCGGGAAGCGAGTGCAGCTTGCCGTGCTTGAACGGCTGCAGCGTGTCGAACATGGTCGGATTCCCCTTACTTCAGCTTGGATTGGGCGACGTGGCGGCCGAGCGACAGGAACTTCTGCGGATCGTAGATGCCGCCGACGTGGCGGTAGACGAGGCCGCCGTCGAGGTCGAGAAAATCGAACGTGGGCGTGCCGCGCACCTTCTGCGAGCGCGCGTACGCGCTTTCGGGCAGCACCCTGCCGTCCAGCCCGGTGACCGGCTGCGCGCCGCGCGTGTCGATGGCGAGCCGCACGAAGTGCTCGCGGAAGCCGGCCTGCACTTCGGGGCGCCACAGCACCTCGCGCTTCATGCGCGTGCAGGAAGGGCATTCCTCGAAGTGGTACATGACGAGCACGCCCTTGCGGCCGGCGCGCCTCGCTTCGGCGAGCTCGCCGCGCAGGTCGCCGAGAAAGGGGTCGAAAAAGCCCTCCCAGGCCTCCGATGCCTGCGCCGGGGCGGCGAGGAGCAGAACGAGCGACAGCAGGAGCTTCATGTCAGATCACGAACAGGTCGACGAACTCGTTCACCGGCGTCTTCTCGAGCCGTCCCGGGTCCAGGCACAGCTCGAGGATCGCCTTCTGCTGCTTGGGGGGGAAGCGGCGCGCGAGGTTGGTCTTGAACTTCTCCACCAGCACCGGCATGCCTTCCTTGCGCCGGCGCCGGTGGCCGATCGGATACTCGCAGACGAACTCGCCGAGCCGCTTGCCGTCCTTGAGCTCCACGGCGAGAGCGTTCGCGATCGAGCGCTTTTCCGGTTCGTGGTAGTCCTTGGTGAACTGCTTGTCCTCGACGCAGACGATCTTTTCCCTCAGGGAATCGATTGCGGGGTGCGACGCCACCTCGTCCTCGTAGTCGTGCGCGGTGAGCCGGCCGAACAGGATCGGCACCGCCACCATGTACTGGATGCAATGGTCGCGGTCGGCGGGGTTGGCGAGCGGCCCCTTCTTGTCGATGATGCGGATGCAGGCCTCGTGCGTGCGGATCGTGATCCTGCGGATATCGTCGGGCGATTTTCCGCTCTTTTTGAGCTCCCGGTGGATGTCCATGGCG
>DATKAX010000412.1:0-19397 GCA_035514595.1 Burkholderiales bacterium | reverse complement strand
CGCCTGGCGCAGCTGCGAGGGCGTCACGAACGTGCTGAGCAACACCAGGGGTGCCTTGGCGGTGAGGTCGAGCGCCTGCTCAAGCTCGGGGAAGATGCTCGCGAGCAGGTCATGAATGCGGCTCAGGCGCCGGGTCTGGTCAGTGGTGAGGTCGCGCCGGCGCGACACGAGCAGCCGCAGCTCGACGTCGATCTCGGATTGAGCCTCGATCGGGCGCAGGTCGCGGCGCGTGCGCACCTGGTCGGCGATGACGCGCGCATCGCGCGGGTCGCTCTTGGATTCGCCGCCCACGGTGCCCTGGCGCGCGCGGTTGACTGCCAAGCCCGGGACGTGCACGAGCTCGAAGCCTGCCTCGAGCAGCACCGCCTGGGCGAGCGCGGCGATACCGCCCACGACGTCGATGCCGATGCGCACCGGCGCGGGCAGGGCTTTAAGCTCGTCGACAAGACGCAGCAGGTCCTCGGGCGTGTTGGCGAGCTTGCGATCGAGCAGGACCTCGCCCGCGCCGCCGATCGCCGCGACCCAGTGCAGCTCCTTGGCGATGTCGATGCCTACAGAAGTACTCATCAGAATCTCCCCTTTGGTGAACGGCAACCCTCTTTCGCCGTCGTCGCCCTACAAAGCGATGGTTCGCGGAGCCTAATTAGCGGTCGAAAAGGGAAAAGCGAGAGGGGGGAGTTGCCTCCAGAGCCATGGTCGGCAGCCAGCATGAAAGCCATCCCCTCTCACCGCCGGACGCCCATCTTGGCATTGGGAGCCGGCATTGAGAAAGGTAGGGCAGCATGATTCCCGCGGGCCTTGTCGGATACGGATACTGGGGACCCAACCTTCTGCGCAACCTGCAGGCGTCAGGCCGCTTCGAGGTCATGGCGGTCGCCGACCCGGCGCCGGAGCGGCTCGAGGCGGCGAGGCGTGCAGCCCCCGGGGCGAGCTGCGACCCCGACGCGCTGGCGCTGATCGATCGCCCGGACGTGGCGGCGGTGCTGATCGCGACGCCGGTCGCCACCCACTACGACCTGGCGCGCCGCGCGATCGAGGGTGGCAAGCACGTGCTGATCGAGAAGCCGATGTGCCGCAGCGTCGAGGAGTGCGCCGAGCTGGTCGCGCTCGCCGCCGGGCGCGGCGTGACGCTGATGGTGGATCACACCTTCCTGTTCACCGGCGCAGTGCGCAAGCTCCGCGAGCTGTGCGCGAGCGGCGCCCTCGGAAGGATCTCCTACTACGACTCGCTGCGCGTCAACCTGGGCCTGTTCCAGCCCGACGTCAATGTGCTCTGGGACCTCGCGCCCCACGACTTCGCGATCCTGGACTACGTGATCGGTGCCGAGCCGCTTCACATCGAGGCGACCGGCTACTGCCATGTCAATTCGCACATGCCGGACATCGCCTACGTGACGATGCACTGCGCGGGCGGCGTAATCGCGCACTTCAACTTGAGCTGGATGTCGCCGGCGAAAGTGCGGCGCATCGCGATCGGCGGCGACCGGCAGATGGTGGTCTGGGACGACCTCGACCGCGAGACGCGGATACGCATCTACGACTGCGGCATCCGCGTGCACCCGAATGACGAGCGCTTCACGATCATCCCGGAGTACCGCATCGGCGACATCCACTCCCCTCGCATTCCGAACGTGGAGGCGCTTGCGGGCGTGGTGCGCCACTTCGCGAACGTCATCCAAAGGCGCGAGGCTCCGATCATGGGCGGCGAGCAGGGCCTGCGCGTGGTGCGCATGCTCGAGGCGGCGCAGGCGGCGCTCGACGCGAGCCTTGCGCGCGTTCCGGACCGGGCGCGGCGCCGATCCGGCAGGCTGCTATGATCGGCCCGATGGCGCGCGACCCCACCACACGCGTCGCACCCGACGTCAAGCTCGGCAAGGACGTAAGGCTGGCGCCGTTCACCAACCTGTACGGCTGCGAGATCGGCGACGAGTCGCGCATCGGGCCTTTCGTCGAGATCCAGAAGGGCGTGCGGATCGGCCGCCGGGTCAAGATCCAGAGCCACAGCTTCGTGTGCGAGGGGGTGCAGATCGACGACGAGGTGTTCGTCGGGCACGGGGTGATGTTCATCAACGACCGATTCCCGCGCGCGACGCGGGACGACGGAAAGCCGAAGGGCGACGGGGACTGGATGTGCGAGGCCACGCACATCGGGGTACGCGCATCGATCGGCAGCAACGCGACGATCCTTTGCGGGGTGCGCGTCGGCGCGGAATCGATGGTCGGCGCGGGGAGCGTCGTCACGACGGACGTGCCGCCGCGCACGGTCGTCGCCGGCAACCCGGCGCGCGTCATGCGCTACCTGGATGAGCGCTGAGGTTCCGTTCGTCGACCTGGTCGCCCAGCACCGGGCCCTGCGGAAGGAGCTGATCGAGGTCTTCTCGTCGGCGCTGGACCGGGCGGCGTTCGTCGGCGGCCCGATGGTCGAGGCCTTCGAGGCCGATTTCGGCCGCTTCGGCGGATTCCGGCACGTGGTCGCGATGAGCAACGGCACCGACGCGCTGCGCATCGCGCTCCAGGCGATGGGCGTGGGGGCGGGAGCCCGCGTGGTGACCGTCCCGAACACCTTCATCGCGACCACCGAGGCGATCTCGCAGGCGGGCGGGACGTTCGAGTTCGTCGACATCGACCCTGCGACCTGCCTCATGGACCCCAACCGCCTGGAGGACCACCTCAAGGACGCGTTCGGGCGCCGGCCGAAGGCCGAGCGTCCCGCCTGCGTCGTGCCGGTTCACCTCTACGGCCAAGTCTGCGACATGGACGCCATCCAGTCGCTCGCGCAGCGCTACCAGCTCAAGGTCCTCGAGGACGCGGCACAGGCTCACGGCGCGGCCCATCGAGGGCGCGCCGCGGGAACCCTCGGGGACGCCGCGGCCTTCAGCTTCTATCCCGGCAAGAACCTCGGCGCCTGCGGCGAGGCGGGAGCGGTCGTGACAGGCGATGCCTCGGTGGCCGAGCGGGCGCGCATGCTTCGCGACCACGGGCAATCGGAGCGCTATCGCCACCGGCTCGAGGGCACGAACAGCCGCATCGACGCGATCCAGGCCGGGTTTCTGCGCGTCAAGCTGCGCCACCTGGCCGCCTGGAACGAGGCGCGGCGCGAGATCGGCGCACGCTACGACGCAGCCTTTTTCGGCATCGAAGGCGTGCGCGCGGTCGACGTCCTGCCGCACTGCAAGCCTTCACGGCACCTGTACGTGATCCATGCCGAGCGCCGCGACGCATTGCGCGCGTTCCTGCGCGAGCGCGGCATCCAGAGCGGGCTGCACTATCCGCTGCCGCTGCATCTGCAGGAGTGCTACCGCGGGCTGGGCATCGGCGCCGGCGCGTTCCCGCACGCCGAATGGTCGGCCGCACGGGTGCTCAGCCTCCCCATCTTCCCCGAGATGACGCACACCCAGGCGCAAGCCGTCATCCGCGGCGTCGAGCAGTTCGCGACCGCATGCTGACGTTGTCGGGAGCGAAGGTGGCGGTGACCGGGGGCGCCGGGTTCATCGGCAGCCATCTCGTGGATCACCTGCTCGCCGCCGGAAACGACGTAACCGTGATCGACGATCTGTCGAGCGGCAGCCGCGAGAACCTTGCGCAGCATGCGTCCAACCCAAGGCTCAGGCTCTCCGTCGTGAGCGTGCTCGATCTCGCCGCCCTCGAAAGCGCGCTCGAGGGCGTGCAGTACGTGTTCCACCTCGCGACGCGCAATGTCAGGCTCAGCCTGCGCCAGCCGAGCGTGGTGCACGAGGTGAACGTCGCGGGCACCTACAACGCGCTCAGAGCGGCAGCGAAGAAGCGGGTGCGGCGGCTGCTCTACTGCTCGAGCTCCGAGGTCTACGGTACCGCCACCCGGGTGCCGCTGCCGGAGGAATGCGAGTTCCGGCCTCAGACCATCTACGGCGCCTCGAAACTCGCCGGCGAGTATTACGCGCAGGTGTTCCACCGGTCAGGATGGCTCGAGACCGTGATCGCACGCCCGCATAACACCTACGGCCCGCGGGCGCATTACGCGTCCGACCGGGGCGAGCTGATACCGCGGCTGATCGTGCGCGCCCTCGCCGGACTGCCGGCGGTCATCCTCGGCGACGGCGCACAGACGCGGGACTTCACCTACGTCGAGGACACTGCGCTGTTTCTGGCCGCCCTGATGGCCGCCGGACCGGCCGCCGGCGGGACGTTCAATGTATGCCGCGGCGAGGAGGTGGCGGTGAAGGAGATTGCGGCGCGCATCGCCGGACTCATCGGCGTCGAGCGCGCGCCGCTTTTCCTGCCGCCGCGCCCGCAGGACGTTCGGCGCCTCCTCGGGGACCCTTCCCGGCTGCGCCGCACGCTCGGCCGCTCCCCCGAGATCGGCATCCACGAGGGGCTGGAGCGCACGGTGGACTGGTACCGGCGCAACGTTTCCCTCACGCAGTCGGTGCTCGGCTCGATCCAGTCCGAAAACTGGGCCGAGGTGCCGGCGGAAGCGTGGCTCAAGCCATGAACCGCATCCCTCTGGCGCAGCCCTGGATGGGCGAGGAGGAGGCGGCCGCGGCGCGGGAGGTGATTCTTTCGGGCTGGGTCACCCAGGGGCCGAAAGTGCGGGCGTTCGAAGAGGCGTTCGCCGCCGCCGTCGGAGCCGGCGGTGCCTGCGCCGTCTCGAGCGGCACCACCGCACTGCACCTTGCGCTGCTTCTGGTCGGCGTGCGGCCCGGCGACGTGGTGCTCACCGTGAGCCACTCCTTTATCGCCTCGGCCAACGCGATCCGCCATTGCGGCGCCGAGCCCTTTTTCGTCGACATCGATCCGGATACGCTCAACATCGACGCGAACGCCCTGCGCCAGGCGCTCGCGGAGGAATTCGAGCCGCGCGACGACGCCCTGTGGCTCAGGTCGGCGCAGCGCCTGCAGGTTCCGGAAAGCCCGCTCGCCCGGGCAAGGGGGCCGATCGGGCGGCTCGCGGCGATCGAGGTGGTGCATCAGGTGGGGATGCCGGCGGACCTGGCGTCGATCCTGCCGCTTGCCGAGCATCACGGGATACCCGTGGTCGAGGATGCCGCCTGCGCGGTCGGCAGCGAAGTAAGCCTCGACGGGGGGCGAAGCTTCGAGCCGGTCGGCAGGCCGCACGGAGCGCTCGCCTGCTTCAGCTTTCACCCGCGCAAGCTCCTGAGCACCGGCGACGGTGGAATGATCGTCGCGCGCGACCACAGCCTGATCGATGCGGCGCGAGAACTGCGCCACCACGGCATGAGCGTGTCCGACCTCGCTCGCCACGCGAGCGACGCCGTGCTCCTTGAAACCTACAGCCAAACGGGGTTCAACTACCGCATGACCGACATCCAGGCCGCAGTCGGGCTGGAGCAGCTGAAGCGCCTGCCGCGCATGCTCGGGCGGCGCCGCGCGCAAGCGGCGCGCTACACGGCGCTCCTCGCGCCCGTCGCCGGGGTGCAGGCGCCCTCGGAGCCCCGCTACGCGCGCACCAACTGGCAGAGCTACGTTGTCCGGCTCGCAAATGGGAAATCCCAGCTCGCGGTGATGGCTGCGCTCCGTGCCCAGGGCATCGCCACCGCGCGGGGCATCATGTGCTCGCATCTCGAGCCGCCCTACCGCGGCGCCTGGCCGCGGGGTTCGCTGCCCCGCAGCGAGGCGATGCGCGAGCGCTGTGTGATTCTCCCGCTGTTCCACCAGCTCAGCCCGAGCGATCAGGAGCGCGTCGCGGCCGCCCTTGCCGCCGCGGTGACCGATGCGGCTGCCTGAGTTCATCATCGGCGGGGCGCCGCGCTCGGGGACCACGTGGCTCTATCACCTGCTCGCCCGGCACCCGGGCGTGCACATGGCCGCGCCGGCGCGCCCCGAGCCTAAATTCTTCCTTGTGGACGAGCTCTACGCCAAAGGCCTCGACTGGTATTCGAGCCGCTGGTTCCAGGCCGCGCCCGCGGACACGGTCTGCGGCGAGAAGAGCACCAACTACCTCGAGAGCCCCGACGCGGCGCGCCGCATCGCCACGGATGTTCCACGGGTCAAGCTCGTCTTCATCCTGCGCGACCCGGCCGAGCGCGCCTGGTCGAATTATCTGTGGTCGCGGATGAACGGCATGGAGAATGAGACCTTCGAGCGCGCGCTCGAGCTCGAGCCGCAGCGCGAGCGTGATCTCGCCCCGGAGCTGCGCTTCGCCCGGCCGCACGCGTACTTCTCCCGGGGGCTTTACGCGGAGCAGCTCCAGCCCTGGTTCGACCTCTTCCCCCACGACGGCATCCTGTGCCTGCGCTGCGAAGACATCGGTGCGCAGCCGCGGGTCCTCGCCGAGCGCCTGCACCGCTTCATCGGCGTGCCGGTGCGCGCCGGCGACGCGGACGGCCTGGGCATGATCAACGTGGCGGATTCCGAGGGCCAGGAGCAGCCGCCCGCCGAGACCAGCGCCCTTCTGCGGGCGCGCTATGCGGAGCCGAACCGGAGGCTGGCCGAGCTCCTCGGGCCGCAGTTCGAGATCTGGCCATGAAGCGCAGAGTGACGATCATCACCCCGGTGTACAACGAGGAGGACAGCCTTCCGCTGTACGTCGAAACGGTCCGCAACGTCCTGCTCGAGCGCAGCGACGTCGAGTTCGACGTGCTTCTCGTCGACGACGGCAGCTCGGACCGCAGCTGGGAGCTGATCGAGCGCGCCTGCGCCGCCGATGCTCGCTTCCGCGGGCTGCGCCTGTCGCGCAACTTCGGCGCGCACATTGCGCTGTGCGCGGGCTTCGACGCGGCGCGCGCCGACGCGGTGGCGATTCTCGCCTGCGACCTGCAAGACCCGCCCGAGACGGTGCTCGAGTTCGTCGCTAAGTGGCGCGCAGGCGCCGACATCGTCTGGGGACACCGCCGCGAGCGCGACGACCTGCTCTGGCGACGCCTCGTCAGCCGCCTGTTCGAGGGCGCCATGCGGCGCTATGCGATGCCGCGCGGCTCCCGTTTCACCACCGGGAGCTTCCTGCTCGCGGACCGCAAGGTGGTGGAAGCGGTGCAGCACATGCGCGAGCACAGCCGCATCACCTTCGCGCTGGTGGCCTGGACCGGGTTCCGCCAGGAGATCGTGCACTACGACCGCATGCGGCGCCGCGGCGGCAGGTCCGGCTGGACGTTCTGGCGCATGGTCCTGGCGATGTACGACGCCTTCGTCGGGTTCTCGCTGCTGCCCATCCGGCTCACCACCGCGCTCGGCATCGCGGTGTCCCTGCTGAACGTCCCGCTGGCCGTGTATCTCGTCACACGCTGGCTGTTGGGCAACCCGCTGCCCGGCTATACCAGCGTGATGCTCGTGCTGACCGTTTTCTTCGGCATCCAGTTCCTGCTGATGGGGCTTATCGGCGAGTACCTGTACCGGATCTATCTCGAGGCGGTACAGCGGCCGCTCTACTTCGTGTCGCATCGCTGCGGTGCGGATGCCGGGCAGGCCCCGGAATCAGGCCCGCGGCTGCTTCAGCAGCAGGTAGGCGCCCGGCAGGCTCGCGACGACGTTCAGGGCGCCTAGCGTCAGCGATACGAGCAGCGCCTCGACCTGCGGGACGCCATGCCCGGCGGCCAAGGCCACGATCACCGCTTCCCGCACTCCCCATCCGTTGATCGAAACCGGCAGCGCGGAAGCGATGACCGACAGCGGGATGATGGACAGCCACACCATGAGTGAAGCGTTGACGCCGTACGCCGCGGCAGTGGATGCCGCCGCGACGACCGCGATGGCGTGGATCACGACCGCGACGGCGATTGCCGCCAGGATCGGCCCTGGCGCGAGCTTGAGGCCGCCCACGGCATTGAGCTCCTCGAGCAACCGCATCCGGATGCCGAGAACCGGCCTCAGAGTCCGCGTACAGCCGAGCAGGAAGACGAGCAGAACCACGCCCGACGCCAGAAAGGCGGCGGGGGCGAGAACACCGGCAAGGGGCGCCGGGAGCTGGCTGAGCGACGGGTACGAGACAAAGAGCAGGAGGCATGCGGCGAACAGCGCCACCAGCCGGTCCGCCACCACGCTCGCCGCGACGCTCGGGATCCGGCCGGTGCGCGCGGCGACGACCCAGCCCCGCAGGAGGTCGGTCCCGATCGCCGAGGGAAGCACCTGTCCTCCGAACAGGCCGAGGAACACGGCGCGCGCCGCCAGCCGCGACGGCAGCCGCAGGCCCATCCAGCGGGCAAGCAGCCGCCAGCGCACCGAAACCAGCAGCGCCATGAGAACGACGAGCGCCAGCGCCGCCGTCAGGGGCGCGGGGGCGGTGCCTTTGGCGCGTGCGGCAAGATCTTCCAGGGAGGTTCGCGACAGGACCAGGACGAGGATCGAAGCCGATATCCCGGCCCTCGCCATGAACGGTATGCGTAACCTCATTGGTCGGCCCCCCGCCCCTATCATAGGTCACTGCGGCGCACGCCGATTCACGGTACTCTCATGCCACAAGTTCTAACAACATGCGCCCGGCTCTGCCCCTGCCCGCCCGCTTCTTCGCCTTCGCCCTGATCGGCGGCCTTTGCCTGGGCCTCAACCTGCTGGTGCTCTGGACGCTCACCTCGGGGCTCGGCATCCACTATCTCGTCTCGACCGCGATCGCGTTCTCCACCATCACGCCGCTCGGCTTCCTGCTGAACAAGGTGCTCACCTTCCGCACGCGGCGCGAGTACGCGCCGATCGAGCTGCCGCGCTATTTTTCGGCCATGGCGGCGAGCTTCGCGGCGAACCTCGGCCTGATGTACCTGCTGGTCTCGGTTATCGGGCTGTGGTACCTGCCGGCTAGCCTGCTCGTCGCCGTGACGCTGCTCGTCGTCAATTTCGTCACCAGCGATCGCTGGAGCTTCCGGGTGCAGCGATGAGCGGGCCCGCCGCCCGCCTCCTCCGCGCGCTTCCCGCCACCGACTATTGCATTCGACGCCTCGTGGCGGTGTCGCTGGGCGTGGCGGTGTTCTCGATCTTCTTCATCCTGCACCACACCGGCTATCCGTACGCGCCCTACCTGCCGTTCATCGCGGAGTACTTCCTGCGCACCCAGGACGTGGCGGGGGCGGCGCTGCTCGCGGCGCTCGTCGTCGCAGCCCTGCTTGCGCCGACGCGGCCCGCTGCCCTCGCCGTCGTGGAAGCGATCTCGCGCCATCCTTGGCGTGTGGCAGCCGTGACCTTCATCGTGCTGTGCCTGGGCGCGATCTTCATCGAGCGCAGCCATCCGCTGCCCCAGGACGAGTACGCGGCTCTGTTCCAGAGCCGGGTGTTTGCCGAGGGGCGCCTCACCGGGCAGTTTCCGCCCGAGCTGCTCGGCCGCCTCGTGCCGCCGCACTACCTGAACCAGTTCCTGTACGGGTCGTACAAGACCGGCGAGGTCGCGTCCTCGTACTGGCCGGGATTCGCGCTGCTGCTCGCCCCGTTCAGCTTCGTGCGCGCACCCTGGGCGTGCAACCCGCTGCTCGCCGCGCTCTCGCTGGTGCTGATCGGGCGGCTTGCCGCCCGCCTTTCGGGCTCCTCCCGGGCGGGCGGCTGGGCGATGCTGCTCGCACTCGCCTCGCCCGCCTTCACGGGCATGGCGATCACCTACTTCTCGATGACGGCGCACCTGCTGTTCAACCTGGCGTTCGTCTGGATGCTGCTGCAGCCCACGCCGCTGCGCCTCGCGGGAGCCGGCCTGGTCGGCTCGTACGCGCTGATGCTGCACAACCCGCTGCCGCACGTCTTGTTCGCGGCCCCGTGGATCGTCTGGCTCGCGCTGCAGCCCTCGCGCTACCGCAACCTGCTTGCGCTCGCCGCCGGCTACCTGCCGCTCATCGTCGCGCTCGGGTTCGGCTGGGCGCTCGTGCTGAGCAGTCTTCTCGGCGAGACGCCCTACGGCCTGTTCCGCTACGACGGCAACCCGCTTCATGCCGTCGCGAACTTCTTCTGGAACTGGCACATCAAGCTGCGCAGCGTGGTCGAGGCGCCCGGCGGAACGATCGTCGCATCCCGGGTGGCGGAGCTGGTCCGCCTGTGGAACTGGGCCGTGCCCGGCCTTCCGCTGCTCGCCGCCGCCGGCTGGTGGCTGTGGCGCGCTGATGTCCACGCGCGGCTCCTCGGCTTGTCCTTTCTCACCACCATGCTCGGCTATCTGCTGATCGCGTACACCCAGGGCCATGGCTGGGGCGCGCGCTACCTGCACCCAGCGTGGGGCGCCCTCCCGGTGCTCGCGGCGCTGGCTCTGGTCCGGATTCAGCCCGGCACGCGCTGCGAGCGCAGCGCCGGCTTCGTGGCGTCGCTCGCGCTGCTCAGCCTCGTGCTGGCGAGCGCCCTGCGCGCGTCGCAGATCCAGAGCTACGTCGACTCTCACCTGGCGAAGCGCCCGCCAACGATTCCCGGCGCGCGCCAGGTGGTTTTCGTGCGCGCCACGCCCAGGGACTACAACGCGGACCTGGTCCAGAACGACCCCTTCCTGCGCGGCAACGTGATGACGCTGCTGAGCTACGGCGCGGCAGCCGACGAGCGCCTGGTTCGCTCGCGATTCCCGGGAGCGCAGCTGGTTCACAGCGACGAGCGCGGGCAGGTGTGGCTCCTGGCGCCTGTCTAGGCTCGCGCGTGCAGGCTGAAGGAGGACGCGTAGCGGCGCACCAGCGGCAGCCTCAGCGAGAGGTTGTCGAGCGCCTCCATCGCGCCGGCAAGCCAGCGCGGCGCCGACGGCGCAAGCCACGCGAGCGGTCCCAGGAAGTAGTCGGTGTAGCCGATTGCCGGCTGCGAGAATCCGGCTGCGCCGGCCAGCGCGGCTAGGGCCTCCGGGTCGAGCTCGCGTTCGTCCGGGCTGTGGTAGCGGTCGTAGGTGCGGCGCACCAGGGCGGTGAACAGGCGGACCAGACGCCTGCGGCTCGGGTCGGACGAGTAGAAGACCCCTCCGGGCCGCAGCGCCCGGTTCGCCGCGCGCAGCGTTTCGCGGATTGCGGCGTCCTCCAGGTGATGCAGGAAAGCGAAGGCGGCGACCACGTCGAACTGCCCGAGCGCCTCGAGCGAGAGGCTTTCGGGATCCGACACCAGGAAAGTCAGGTTGCCGAGGCCGGCCGCGCGGGCCTTGGCCTGAGCCTGCTCGATCGCCACCGCGGAGAGATCCATGCCGACGATCTGCCCGACATGCGGAGCCAGGCGCCGCTCGATCGAGCCGTCGCCGCATCCCAGGCTCAGGACGCGGTGCTTCGGCCCGCACCCGGTACAGCGCAAGAAATCGCGCGCCGCGCGCTCATGGACGCGGCTGAAGAGCGGGCTCTCCAGGATCCGCTGCGCGTCGTGCCCGTAATGATGGTCGTGGAAGTCGCGCTCGTTCATCAGGGTTCCTCGTGCGGGCCCCGGCAACCCGGCGGTAGCGGCGCATCCTCGCGCGCCCAGTCGGACAGCCGCCCGAGGTCCACCGCAGTGCCGGCGCGGTAGCGATTCAGGACCACCCGATCGCCGTATGCCTCGAGGCGGGCATCGAGCCCGTTGTAGTTGCGCGACCAGCCGCCGAGCAGGGGCTCGGTGACCGCCGTCTGGCCGCGAAGGAGCGCCGGGCAGCGCCGCTCGATCCGGTCGAAGAAAGCCGAAACCCTGCGCTCGCGCTCGATGTCCGCGGGATCGCGCGCCGCGGGAACCAGCGCGCAGCTCGCCACCGAAAGCCGCTCCGGAGAAGGTGATAGGCGGGCGAGCCGGTTCGCCGCCCGCGAGAGCAGGTCCTCGTAGTCGCGCCGCCACTCGATCGTGAAGCAGTCTGCGCTGTCGATTCGATAGCCGATGCGCAGCAGGGTAGCGTCGTAGGCTCTTACCTCCTCCGGCGCCGGAGCGCCGTGGATCAGCTCGAGCCGGCGACCGAGCGCGCGCACGCGGCCGGCGTGGCGCTCGAGCAGCATGCCGAGCCTCGCCGAGTCGGGTGGAATACTGTGCTGGCCCCTCAGGTTCACGAATGACGACCCGGGGTGCACGAACGGCGCGACTACCGCCATGGGCAGCACCTCGAGCGTGAGATACAGCGCCGGATCGTGCAGCGCGCGCTCCGGCGCGTCGTAAGGCAGCCAGCGCTCGGTCCACGGCTCGGCCAGGAACCATCGCGGCGGAGACGCGAGCACCGACGTGCCCACCTGTACCGCCAGCAGCACGCCGAGCACGACGCGCGCCGCGCCAGCGGGAAGAAGGCGCTCGCCGATGCGCGCGAGGCATACTCCGGCGAGCAGCAGCAGCACCATGCCGTAGCGCGCGTTCGCCGAGCTCGCCACCCACAACACCGACCCGATGAAGAAGAAGGCCAGTAGCCGCAAGTCGGCCCCGGTGAGGCGGTTCTCCCGCCTACCATGTCCCGCGAGCGCTATTGCGGGAAGAGCCAGAACGCCGGCGGCGAGGGCGGCGAGCCGGATATCCGGCGCAAAGGTCTCGGCGTACAGGTGACGGTCGAGCGCGACCATGCGGATCGGCAGGCTGAGCGCCTCGGCAAGCCCCCCGGGCGTAAAGCGCTCGCTCACCATATTTACGGCAGGCGCATGGGGCGACTGGAACCAGGCGTTCATGAGCGGGAATACCGGGTTGCCGAACTCGCGGAACATGAGCGCGAACCAGGGCCCCGCGAGCAGGGCCAGCGCCAGAGCGCCGCCTCCCGCGTAGCCGAGCCCGGCGCGCAGCCGGGCGCCGGGAGACAGGCCCGGCATCGCGAGCGCGAGGGGCAGGGCTGCGAGCGCGAAGATGGCGTTCGAGTATTTCAGGGCGGCGGCCACGCCGAACAGCGCGCCGGCCGCCGTTGCACGGCCAAGTGCATGCCGGTCGGCGTCGAGCAGCAGAAGAAGGAGCCCGGCGAGCATCGGCGGGACGAGAAGGGGATCGAGGAACGAGCTGCCGACCGTGGGCCAGAACACCGCGGTCGCTGCGCCCAGCGCCGTCGCGAGGGCGGCGAATACCGCGCGCTCGCGCCCCGGCAGGTGCGCAAAAAGTTTCCAGGCAAGGAGAAAGAGCAGCGACAGGCTCAGGCCGTGGACCACGGCGAGCACGACCGAAACGATGACGCTGTGCCAGCCCGCCGAGACCATCAGGTAGAAAGGCAGGAAGCCGAGCGGGTTGAGGTAGCTCTGCGCGCTGGCGGCGAAGAAGTCCTGCTCGATCCGGCCGGCGAGGAGCTGGTACGGGACGTAGTAGTGGTAGTTGAGGAGGTCCCAGTTGACGTCCTTGCCGGCGAGCACGGTCCACGCCGCGCACGCCGCGGCGGGCACTCCTAGCACTGCCCAAAGCGCGGAGCGGCCCACCGGCGCGAACCCTAGCGCGGCCCTCGGGGCCGCTTTACCCGCGCTTCCAGGGCCGTCAGGGCGGCCGCGTCGCCCGCCTTGCCGTAGAGATCCCGCAGCGCCCTGAGCGCCGGGTTCTGAGGCACCGGCCAGACCGACAACGCGGTTTCGAAATCGCCGATCGCTCCCGCCTGGTCGCGCAGGTCGAGGCGCACGCCGCCGCGCACCAGGAAGTAGCGGGCGAGGTCCTCCTTCACGACGTCGGAAGGCATGAGCTCGCGCGCCCTCTCGAGGTACGCCGCTACCGCGCCGGCCGAGTAGCCTTCCGCGTTATGCATCAGCCCCTGCGCTATCCCAAGCGCGCCGTGGAAATCGTTCGCGAGCAGCTCGAGATGGCGGGCGGTGCGCGCATCGGGCGGCCGCGAGCGCGGCAGGAACTGTGCGGTCAGCTCCGCGTATCGGCGGCGCAGCTCCGCCTGGAAGAACGCGATCCAGGCGTTCGGGTCCTTGGCCCCGAGCACCGACTGCTCGAAGAACTGCAGCGCTTCTTCCGGGATATCGAGCGTCACCCTCTCCGTGTCGCGCGAGGACTTGTCGACCTCGGCGTAGAGCCATCGATCCCGGTGCGCGTAGCCGGTGAACGTTTCCATGGTGGAGATCACCGGATCGGTCTGTCGCTCCATCGCCTCGCGCAGGATCCGCTGCCGCGTCGCCTCCTCGGTCCTCACCGGATGGAGCAGGCGGTTCCCGAGGATCAGGCCCTTGGTCTGGTACAGCGTGATGTCGGGTCGCACGTTTTCGATCAGGTGGAAGTAGGCCATGGTGCCCAGGTCGGCTTCGCCGCGCGCGAACACGACCGCGTTCTTCGGCAGCAGGCCGAGCAGCGTGCGCCCGTAGCGCGCGCCCCATTCATGGTCGGTAAGCACGTTGGTTCGCACGCCGACGGCGAGGATCAGCGCGGCGACCACCGCGCCCGCGGCGGCAGCCGCAGCCGGGCGCAGCCGGTAGCGCTCGACCAGCCAGGCGAAGCCCAGGCCGAGCCAGAGCGCGCCGACCGCGTAGGAGGGCAGCGGATAGACGTGGAAGACGTGCTTCGTGATCGAGCTGTAGTCGAAGCCGAGCAGCAGGATCAGCACCACCGAGGGCATGAGAAAAGCCACGGTGAGGAAGGCCGCGACGCGGCGACCGAGCATGCGCCACTGGACCGCGAAGCCGATAGCGGCGAGCAGCGTGCCGAGCACCGCGAACTGCTCGAGCAGCTGGCCGCCGAAAAAGCGCACGAACTTGACGCGGTCGAGCCAGGTCACGGAGAGCGACTGGTCGGTGTCGGCGTAGCCGGCGCGGCTCACGAAGAACCAGATCTCGGTGAGGGTCTCGAGCGGGCCGTAGAAACTGATCGGAATCGCCAGCCACGAGCGGTACACCATCCAGGCGTACGGCAGCAGGCCGAGCATCACGAGCCACGTCAGCAGGCCTGCGCGCCTGAAAAGCTCGCCCCGCAGCGGCCAGAGCAGGATCGCGAACGCGGGCGCGACGAGCAGCATCAGCGGCCAGTGGTTGCTCAGCGACAGCCCGAAGAGAAGGGCCATCCACGGCAGAACCGCGCCCTGAGCCGCGCCGGCCGGCGCCTGGGCTCCTGGCGGACAAGCGCGCAGGCCGAGATACGCCAGGCCGAGGAAGAAGAGCAGGTTGAGCGTGTAGACCTCGGCGATGATCGATTGTGACCAGAACACCGGCGACAGGCCGAGCGCCAGGGCCGCGAGGTAAGCGGGCAGGCGCGCACCGATCAGGGCGCGGGCGCACAGCCAGAGCGCCGCGCACGAAAGTGCGCCGAACAGCGCGCTCGCCAGATGCACGCGGTAGGCGACCGAGCCGAACGGCAAGTAGGTAAAAAGATGGCCGATGAGCGTGAACAGCGGGAAACCCGGCGGATGCTCGATGCCGAGGAAGTAGCTCGACAGGACGAAGAGCGAGTCGTCCTCCATCGCCACCGTGCGCGGCGAGGTGAGCGCGTAGAGCGCGAGCAGCGCGGTGCCGACGAGACCGGCCTCCTTCCAGTCCGATCCCGAAGGCCGGAATCGCTCTTGCGACGGCTGCATCAACGCCTCCCGGCGGACGAGCCGCCCCAAGTGAACGACGCGGTGGTGAAGAAGTTCCACAGCGCGGCGATCAGCGCGCCGCCAAGGCCCGCCGCCCAGTAGACCATCCCCGCCTTGACGAACAGCCACTCCGCCACGGCGACGTTGATGAACGCCCCGATGCCGCAGGCGACGTAGAAGCTCAGCAGGCCGCGCCACATGCGCCTGCCGCGCAGCCTCTGGTCGCCGTAGGTGAAGACGTTGTTGAGGAAGAAGTTACTCGTCATGGCCGCCCAGGTGGCGAGGAGCTGGCTCGTCAGGAAGCTGCCCCCCGCGACCTGGAACGCCGTCCAGAGCACGGCGAGATGCACGGCAAGGCCGGTCACGCCGACGGCAGCGAACAGGAAGAAGCGCGCCGGCAGCAGGCGCCCGGTCAGGTGATACAGGATCAGCATGAAGAACTCGGCAACCACGCGCGCGCCGAGCTTGCTCTCGCCTCGGCGCCGGCTGCGCATGCGATAGGGCAGCTCCACGATGCGCACCTTGCCGTGCGCCGCGGCGATGAGATCCAGCAGGATCTTGAAGCCGCAGCCGTAGAGCTTGCGCACCACCCGGTCGAGGAAGCTGCGGCGCACCATGAAGAAGCCGCTCATCGGATCGGTGAGGTCCTTCGTCAGCAGCCGGCTCACCGCGCTCGCCAGGCGGCTCGCGCGGACCCGCGCGCCCGCGAGCTCGCCGGTGCTCGCGCCCTCCATGTAGCGGCTGGCGACCACGATGTCGGCGTCCGCGCTGCGCAGCTTCTCCAGCAGCGCCGGCAGCAGCTTCTCGTCGTGCTGCAGGTCGGCGTCGATCACGGCGAGATAGGGCGCGGAGCTCGCGAGCATGCCCTCGATGCACGCCGAAGCCAGCCCGCGGCGCCCGATGCGCTGCATGCAGCGCACCCGCTGGTCCTGCTGCGCGCGCTGACGCACCACGTCCTCGGTGCCGTCCAGCGCGTCGTCGACCACGAAGATCGCTTCCCAGTCGTATTGGCGCAGCGCCTCTTCGAGCGCGCCGAGCAAGGGAAGGACGTTGTCACGCTCGCGATAGGCGGGTACGACCACGGTAAGTTCGGGCATGGGGCGCTCAGTAGCTAATGACATGCTCGCGCTCGGCGCGGGCCTGGCGGAAGTTGGCGATGAGGTAGCCGATCTGCGAGTCGCGCAGCGCCCACAGCCGCTCGCGGTAGGCGGGGCGGTCCACGTCGGCGCGCGTGCCGGCTACCGGATCGATCAGCTTCGCGTTCCATCCCCACGGCGAATAGGCAAAGGCGCCGAGCGACTGGATGAGCACCGACCAGGCGAGCGCGACGGCGAACACCAGGCGCCGCCCCGGCCGCTCCAGGATCGACCCGAGCGCGGGCAGGCAGAGCACGGCGAGCAGCGGAACGCTGTCCACGATCGGGCGGTAGCCGTACGCCCATCCGCCCCACCAGTCGAACCACGGGAACGACGGGATCCAGAGCGCCGGAACGGCAAGCGTCAGAAAGCGCAGCTTACGGTATCGCGGGTCCTTCCAGGCGAGCACCGCGCCGGCGAAGGCGGCCGCCAGGAACGGCGAATAGACGAGCAGCCCGCGCGAGGGGCTGACGATAAGGCCGGCCGCCCCGAGCCACAGCGGCGTCTGCCATAGCTCCGGCAGGCCGGTCTTGGACCGCGCGAAGAAGAGCGGCTCGCCGGTCTGCGACCGCTCGCGCAGCGTGGGCACCAGGTAATAGCGTTCCCGGTCGAACCTCAGTCGGCCGTCGCGATAGTGCTGGGCGAAGGTCTCGTCTGATCCGGGGGGAGCCTGGTGCCAGTGCGTGACCTGGACCTGGACGTCGCCCTCGCGACCGGCGGCCTTCCAGCCGAACATGAACGGCGCCTCGAACGGGCTGAAGGCGAGGTCGCCGTCGTTCAGCACGCTCGCCGGCAGGTAGACATTCGGCGCGGTGTCCGCGTTGAGCGGGAAAATGCTGGCATTCGAGAGATAAACCAGCAGTGCGGCAGCGAAGGCCGCGAGCGCGACGCGCCGGTCAGTCATCGCTCTTCCACCGGATGAGGCTGAGGAGGAAGGAGGCGAGCATGATCTCCATCCCGGCTACCATCAGGGCGCTCGCCGGGATGGTGTCGCGCATCACGATCCTGGGATCGAGAGCGCCGAATCCCGCCTCGCGCCACTGCCAGAAGGCGGCCGCGCTCCATAGGAAGCCGCACAAGGCGATCGACATTCCCACGATCAGCCCCCGCTCGAGCGAGAACACCCTGAGCAGGCGCTCGAGCCCCGCATGGCGCGGAAGCAGCCCGGCGATCTGAGCTGAAGTGCGCGCGAAAAGCGCGAACAGGCAGAGCTGCAGCCCGAGCAGCGCCGCCGCGGATGCGTAAAGCATGCTGTGGATGTCGAGGCCGACCCCGGACAGCTCGAGCGGCGCGAAATACAGCAGCGCGGCGAGCGACGTGCCGGCAATGAGCAGCGCCAGCCCGGGATAGAGGAACAACCAGCGCGGGCTGAAGAGCAGCAGGAAGCGCAGGTGCCGCCAGCCGTCGCTCCAGCTGCGCAGGTGCGAAGGCCGCCCGCGGCCGTCCGGGCCGAGCGTGGTCGGCACCTCGGCGATGCGCCAGCCGGCGAGCGCCGCCTTGACTACCAGCTCGCTCGCGAACTCCATCCCGGGGGTTCGCAGGCCGAGCGACAGCACCGCCGCCCGGTCGAAGCCGCGCAGGCCGCAGTGGAAGTCGCCCACCTGGGCACGGAAGAGAAGCCTGCCGATGAAGCTCAGCACGGGGTTGCCGAGGTAGCGGTGCAGCGCCGGCATGGCGCCCGAGCAAATGCCGCCCTTGAAGCGGTTGCCCATGACCAGCAGATGCCCGGCGCGCAGCGCCTCGACGAACCCGTCCAGGCAGCCGAAATCGTAGCTGTCGTCGGCATCGCCAATGATCACGTAGCGGCCGCGCGCGGCGGCGATGCCGGCGGAGAGCGCCGCGCCATAGCCGCGCTCGGCCACCCGGATCACGCGCGCCCCGGCACCGGCCGCGAGCGCGGGCGAATTGTCGGTCGAGCCGTTGTCGGCGACCAGCACCTCGCCGTCCACCCCCGCGCGCTCGAGGAAGCCGCGCGCCTTGGCTACGCATCTGACGACGGTCGCCGCCTCGTTCAGGCACGGCATCAGGATCGTGAGCTCGGTCATCCGGCGCCCTCCCGCGCCGTCTTCATGCAAAAAAAAAGGTACCCCGAAGGGTACCTTTCCTTGCCGTTCCGGCTATCAGCCGCGGCAGGAGCCGGGCAGATACTTGCCCGGAACGGTCGTGCCGTCGGTCGAGTTGCCGCAGCGCCAGCCGTACAGGGTCTGGGACGAGTTCGCGGTGTAGGCCGACGGCGTGGACGCGTTCGCCAGCGGCACCAGCGTAACGACGGAAGTGTCCACCGACGAGCTGATGTTGCGCACCACCGCCGCGACCTCTCCGTTGGCGCCGGTTGTGATGCCCGTGATGTACTTCGTCGCCTGGGTGGCGCCCACTTCGCAGCCCCAGTTGTTGGCGGCCACGGCACTCCCACCGGACTGGTAGACCTCCGTAATCGACGTGCGGCACGCGCTCATACCGAGGATCACCTCCGACATCTTCGCGCGGATGGTGTAGTCCTGGTACGCGGGCAGCGCCACCGCCGCCAGAATGCCGATGATCGCGACCACGATCATCAGCTCGATCAGCGTGAAGCCTTTCTGCAGCGTTCTCATTCGGTACTCCTTCTTGGTGTAGATGGGATCGGCCAGGTTTTATCCGGCCTGCCCTGTACCTGCAACCTCCATGCCAGGCCCGAAATGGGCCAAACGGGGGTGGTTTCGAGAACTACTTCGCACCCGCTCGCGGGCGCTCCTGACGAAAACCGTCCTCCGCCTGACGCTTTTCGTCACCCCTGCCCCAGGTTGAATCCCGGGATCTTGGACTCGTCCACGGTGTCGATCTGCTCCGCATCGAGGAACATCTCCGCATAGCGGCGGTAGACCTTGTCGCGCACGAAGATGTCGAACAGATCCGGATCGATGTGGTGGTTGAGCCGCATGCGACCCAGGATCTCGAGCGACTCCGACAGCGTCTTGCCCTTCTTGTAGGGGCGGTCCTTGGCGGTCAGC
>DATKAX010000411.1:0-12887 GCA_035514595.1 Burkholderiales bacterium | reverse complement strand
GCCTCGATGATCGACCTCATCACCGTCGACGGCCCCCTGGGCAGGCCAGGCGGCGCCGCCCCCGGCAGGGAAGCCCGCAACATGGACCACCTGTGCCTGCGCGTCGAGCCCTTCGACCCGGACGCGATCGTCGCCCACCTGAAGAGCCACAACGTCCCGGTCGGCGAGATCCGAAGCCGCTTCGGCGCCGAAGGCAACGGCACCTCCATCTACCTCACCGACCCCGAAGGCAACACCGTCGAGCTCAAAGGCCCCTCCGACGGCAAAGCCCCGCCACCGCCCGCATCAGAGATGCCGGGGCATTCAAAGCCTCATGGCTAGCCGGCGAGGAGATCCCGTCCCGGGAAACCGATGACTCGCCCCGGAAAGCTTGCCGCGCTGATGCGCGCGCTCTCCTGGCGGCGGGTCGCGGCGGAGCTGCGCGAGACCGAGTCGCGGTTCCAGCAGGTGACGGATCACATCCGCGAGGTGTTCTTCCTCGTCGATCCTGGAATCACCCGCATGTTCTACGTCAGCCCCGGATACGAGGAGCTCTGGGGCCGGAGCTGCGAAAGCCTGTATGCCAACCCCAGGTCGTTTGGCGACGCGATTCACGTCGAGGACCGGGAGCGGGCGTTCCAGACATTCGCGCCGCAAGGAACCGTGATCCCGTTCGACGTCGAGTATCGTATCGTCCGCCCGGACTCTACGGTGCGCTGGGTCAGGGCCCGTGGTTTTCCGATCCGCGACGCGAGCGGGCAGATCTACCGCTTCGCCGGCTTCGCCGAGGACATCACGGAGCGCAAGGACGCGATGGACCTGGTCACCCACCAGGCGCAGGCGCTCGAGCGCGGCAACCGCCGCCTCGCCCTGCTCGGGGAGATGACCGGTCTTCTTCAAACGGCCGTGCGAATCGAAGAGGCGGCCGCAATAGTCGAGGGCTACGTGGCGCAGCTTCGCGTAGGCGACAGCGGCGGGTTCTACCTGTTCAAGGAATCGCGGAATTACCTGGACCTCCTTGCGCGCTGGGGCGAGCCGAAGCTGGCCGACAGCGTCGTGCCGGGAGAGTGCTGGGCGTTGCGACGCGGGCAGGCGTATCGCGCGCCGGGCGCGCAGCCCACGCTGCGTTGCAAACATGCGCGGCAACTGGAGGAGGCGGCGACGCATCTTTGCGTGCCGATGATGGCCGAGAGCGGCGCCCTTGGACTGCTGCATGTCGTTTTCGCGAACCCGTCCCCGGCGGCCCTCGAAGAGGACGCGCTGTTAGCGCAACGGACGGCCGAGCAGCTCGGGCTGGCGCTGGCCAACTTCAAGCTGCGCGAGACGCTGCGCATCGAGGCGATGCAGGACGCGCTGACCGGGCTCTACAACCGGCGGTTTCTCGAGATCACGCTCAAGCGCGAGTTCGCCCGCGCCGTGCGCGAGAACAACAGCGTCGCGGTGGCGATGGTGGACGTGGATCACTTCAAGCGCTTCAACGACGCCCACGGCCACGATGCCGGCGATGTCGCGCTGCGCCAGCTCGGCAAGGTGCTGCAGGAGAACTGCCGCGCGTCCGATCTCGCCTGCCGCTTCGGAGGCGAGGAGTTCACCGTAGTCATTCCGGGCGCGACGCGCGAGGCGGTGAAGCCCTGGACCGAGCGCCTGCTCGCAAAGGTGCGCGACATGAAGGTCATCGCCGACGGCGTGCTGCTGCCGCAGCTCACGGTATCGATCGGCCTCGCCTTTTTCCCCGAGCACGGCGAGGAGACCGCGGAGGTCATCCAGACGGCCGATCAGGCCTTGTACGCGGCCAAGCGCGCCGGGCGCGACCGGTGTGTGTTCAGCCCTGGACACTCCTGATCCGAAAATCGGCGGTAACCCCTGGCCGCCGTGATTTGCTTCCTCCCAGCCGGCGTGCGGGAAACGGTAGCCTCGGGCATCTCACGCGCATGGGAAGGCGGGGACATTGGAACACTTGCCGTCCATGGATTGCGAGCGCACGCTGGTTCGCCAGGGGCTCAAGCGCCTGTGGGTGGCCCGGGCAATGCTGGTGGTGTTCTTCGCGGCCGGACTGGTCCTCGGCATTGCGGGGCAGTTCCTGCAAGGGACGCAGCGCATGATCCCGATCGCGCTGGTGGCCGGCTTTACCGCGTGCCTGCTCGTCACGATAGCGGCGGCGGCGTACCTGCTGACCCATCAATGTCCGCGCTGCGGCAGGCCTTTCTTCGGGTCGGGCAGCAGCGGCAGGTTCCTCTCCCGCGCCTGTCAGAATTGCGGCGTAAGGCTGGACGGATCCAATATCTGACCACGCAGGTCCCGATCGACGTAATGGCTCATCGATCGGGAACGACGCCGACCTCCTGGCGCAGCGTTTCCCAGCGCTTTAGCTTCAGGTACTCGTCGCGCTCCAGCTCGCGCAGCTGGGGGTGACGCTCGATCGCCGCGTGCCAGTCGCGCAGGCGCTTTTCCAGGCGCTGCCCGCGGGGCTCGTTTAGCGCGCCGAGATACGCTTCGACCGCGAGGTAGTAGCGCATGGTGTTGCGCTCGACCACGCCGCGCACGCCGTCGACGTAGACCGGCCGGCCGTCGGGGAGGCGATCGACGACGCTGAAGCCCACCTTGTCGCGGCCGCTGGTGGCGAGGTAGAAGCGCATCGCCATGCGCGCGGCGATGCCGGGCCTGTACGAGTACGACATGTGGAGGAAGGTGCGCCGCGCGTCGAGCGGTGCGGCCTGCAGGCTGATCCGGTAGTCCCTCGTGCCGAAGGGCCCGCTCGGGGAGCGCAGCGCGACGTGGAGATAGTCTGTGCTCGCGGCCGCCGCCTGGTAGCTGAAATCCACCCGGTACGCCTCGTCGAGCGCATCGTAGGGCTTGCGGGCGACGAAGATGCTCAGCGTATCGGCCGTCCCGGCGGAGCTCTCGCAGTACTTCACGTTCACCGGCAGGAGCAGGATGTCGCACCAGTGCTCCATGCGCTCGAGCGCCGGCCCGACCGTGCCGTAGGGCGTCTCGATGGCGGCGAAGATCTCGCCCTCTTGCCTGCCGGAAGCGCCGCTCGACTCCACGTGCAGCGGGCGGCCGAACTGGTTGTCGGCGAGCTCCTCGCGCAAGGCCTCATGGCGCGCGCGCAGCGCCTCGGCGTCCTGCGCGGGGCTGGCGGGAATGGCGGCGCACAATGCGGCGCCGAGCAGGTAGACGCGAAGCATCGCTTCGACCGTGCAAGCCGCGTGCCGGGGTCACTTCGCGTCGCGCGGCGCTTCGGCGTCGACCCACGCCACGACATCGTCGAGCAGCGCACCGAGCGCCTGGCGCAAGCTCTGCACGGCGCCGGGCGCGTCGTAGGACGCGGCGGGCGCCGAGCGGCTGAAGCTGCGGCGCGCGAGCACCGCCCCGCCCGCCGGGTCGACGAGCTGCGCGCTGATCGCGATGCGCGCCGTTCCCGGCGGCTGCGCGGTGTCGTGATAGATCTCTTCGAGATGCGTGCTCAGGACGGGCCCGCGTTGCGGGCCGCCGCGCTCGAACCGCGACGCGAGCTGCGCATGGATCGCGCGCTGCGGCCGCTCGGTCCAATGGCTGAACTGGTAGTAGGCGCGCGTGCCGGGCGCGCGGCTGTACACCATGTCCTGCGTGTCGTAGAAGCTGGACGCGGAGGTCGGCGCCACCAGCACGCGCGCGGCGGCTTGCGCGCCGGGCGCCGCCTCGAGAACGAAGTAGCGGTCGGCTTCGCGCGGTCCCGAAAAGCTGCTGCAGCCGGCGAGCAGCGCCGCCGCGAAAAGCGCGAGCGCGTGCCTCACCGGCCTTCTCCCGGGCCGAGACCGTCTTCGGCCGGCCCGAAGATCACCTGGCGGGGATTGCGCAGGCGCTCGGCGGCGGCGCCGACCGCATCGGCCGCGGAGCGCAGCGCCTGCGCGGTGGCGAGCAGCTCCTCGTCGCCGCTCGCGAGCAGCGCGTCGGCGCGCCGCGAGAGCCGCTCCAGGTCCGCGCTCATCTTGCGCACCGCTTCGCCGATCTCGCGCGCCGAAGCGCTGGCTTCCGAACCCAGCTCGCCGTAGCGCGCCGCGAGCGTACGGGCGTCCCCGGCGACCGAGCGCGCCAGCGAGCGCACTTCGTCCGCCGCGGCGCCGAGCGAGCCGAGCGTCGCGTCGGCCCTCGCCAGGGTGCCGCCGGCGCGCCCCGAGAGGCGGCGCAGGTTGTCGAGCACCTCGGCGAGCGCCGCGCGGTTCTCGGGCGAGAGCGTCGCCTTCAGGCGCTGCATGGTCTCGCCCGCGTCGCGCGCGAGCTGGGTGAGGTTCTCGGACACCTGCTCGATCGGCGACTCGCCTTCCGCGATCACCGGGTACGGCTCGCCCGGCGCCGCCTGCGCGAGGCGAGGGCTTTCTTCCGTCGGGTTCGTCAGCCGCACGTTCGCGATCCCGGTCACCAGGTGCCGTTCCACCGTCGCGTGCGTGCTCTCGCGCACCGGGGTCGTGGGGTCCACGGCGATGAACACCTCCACGGCTCCGCGGCGCTCCGTGGAGAAGCGAAAGCGGGTGACCGATCCGATGCGCATGCCGCGCATCGTGACGTAGCTGCGAGGCTCGAGCCCTTCGAGCGACTGGCGCTGGAAATAGATCTTGTACCTGAGCGCGTCGGCGTCTTCGCCGTCGCTGCGCAGCCAGAGCACCGCCGCCACGACCAGCCCGGCCAGGATGAGGACCGCGCTGCCGACGATGGCGTATCTCGCTTCCGGTTCCATCAGGCGCGCGCCGCGAAGTAGTCCCGCAGCCAGGGGTCGTCCGTGTTCCTCACCGCGCTCACCGGTCCGTCGGCGATGACCCTGCCGGCGGAGAGCGCGATCGCCCGGTCGGCGAGCGAAAGCAGCATGTCGACGTCGTGCGTCACGATGAACACCGTGAGCCCGAGGCTGTCCGCGAGCACGCGCACCAGCCGGTCGAACTCGCGGGCGCCGACCGGATCGAGGCCCGAAGTCGGCTCGTCGAGGAACAGGATCTCCGGCTCGAGGGCGAGCGCGCGCGCCAGCGCGACGCGCTTGCGCATGCCGCCGGAGAGCTGCGCCGGCGACTTGGCGCCGGCGTCCGGGGGCAGGCCGACCAGGGCGAGCTTGAATCCAACCAGCGGCGCGATCAGCTCCAGCGGCAGCGCGGTGTTCTCGCGGAACGGAACCGCCACGTTCTCGGCCGCCGTGAGGGAAGAGAACAGCGCGCCGTCCTGGAACAGCACGCCGAAGCGCCGCCGCAGGGCGTTCAGCTCCTGCGCGCCGGCGCGCCATACCTCGGCGCCGAGCAGCTCGACGCGGCCCGCCGTGGGCCGCACCAGGCCGATGATCTCCTTGAGCAGCACCGACTTGCCGCTGCCGCTGCCGCCGATCAGCGCCACCACCTCGCCGCGCCCGACGGCGAAGCTCACGCCGTCATGCACCACCTGCGCGCCGAAGCGGGTGACGATCGAGTCGACCTGCACGACGCGCTCCATTCAGATCTCCATGTGCTGGAACAAGACGGCGAAGGCGGCGTCCAGCACGATCACCCAGACGATGCACTGCACCACGGTGGAGGTGGTGCTTTCGCCGACGCTGCGGGCGTCGCGCGCCACCGCGAGCCCCATGCGGCAGGCGATGACTGCGATGAAGACGGCGAACACCGGCGCCTTGACCAGCCCGACCGCGACGTGGCGCATCTCCAGCACGCTGTGCACGCGGTCGATGAAGACCTGCGGCGCGATGTCGAGCTGCCACGCCCCGACCACCATGCCGCCGGCGATCCCCGCGACGTCGCCGACGAACACCAGCAGCGGCAGCGCGATCACCAGCGCCGCGAGCCGCGGAATCACCAGCACCTGGAGCGGCGAGAGCCCGAGCGTGCTGATCGCGTCGATCTCCTCCTCGACTTTCATGGTGCCGAGCTGCGCGGTGAACGCGGCGCCGGAGCGGCCGGCGACCAGCACCGAGGCGAGAATCGGCGACAGCTCCCGGCACACGGCGAGGCCGATGCCGTCGGCGACGAACAGGTTGGCGCCGTAGCGCTGCGCCTGCACCCCGAGCACGTAGGCGATCACCACACCGATGAGGAAGTTCACCAGGGCGACGATGGGGAGCGCGTCGAGGCACACCGCCTCGAACTGCGACACCGTCTCCCTCGGGCGGAACAGGCGCGGCCGGCGCGCGAGGCCCAGGATCTCGAGCGCCACCGCGCCGACGAACGCGTTATGGGACTTCAGCAGCCGCCCCAGGCCGAGCGCTGCCGCCCCCACGCCCTGCACCAGGCCGAGACGCGCCTGACGGCCGCCCGCAGGCGGCGTGCTCATGCGCTCGTGCACCAGCGCGAGCAGCCGGCCGTGCCGGGGGTCGAGGCCGCGGGCGCTCACCATCGACTGTGTGCAGCCGATGTCCGCAAGGCGCCTCAGGAGAATGAACCCCGCCGCGGTGTCGAGGGCCTCGAGCCCGGCGCCGTCCACCACGAAGCGCTTTCCCGCCTGCAGCGGCAGCCCGCGCAGGGCATCGGAGATCGCGACGAGGTTGGGCAGCCGCCAAGCACCCTTGAGGTAGAGGACATTGGCGTCGTCCTCTACCTTGCGCTCGATCCACGGAGTGGCCGAGCGAGCTGCCGCGGCGGAGGCATCGCCCATGCTCGGCAGCCATTATATGTGCTAGAAGAAGGATCGACCGGAAATGACAGGGCAATGGAAGGTCGCCGTGGACGGCGAGGAGACGCGCGCGCTCTACGTGCCGGCGAGCGGCGGAGAGGAGCGCGCGCTCCTCATAGGCGCGCACGGGGCGGGCGGGCACAGGGACGATCGCAGCATGGTGCAGCTTGCCGGTACCCTGCGAGAGCAGGGCATGGGCGTGGTGCGCTTCAACTTCCTTTACCGCGAGAAAGGCTCGCGCCGCGTCGACCCGATGCCGCTGCTGCAGCGCTGCCTCGCCGCGGTCGCGGAGCGCGCGCGCGGCGAGCTCGCCCCGCGCCGCCTGCTGCTCGGCGGGCGCTCGATGGGCGCTCGCGCGGCCTCGATGATGGCCGCCGAGGGCTTCGCCTGTGACGGCCTGCTGCTCGCCGCCTACCCGCTGCACCCGGCCGGGAAGCCCGAAGCGCTGCGCGACGCGCACCTGCCGCGCATCCGGGTGCCGGTGCTTTGCGTGAACGGCACGCGCGACGCGCTGTGCCGGCGCGACCTGATGGAGCGCTCGCTCGCCGGCGTGCGGGCGCCCTGGACCATGCACTGGCTCGAGGGCGCCGACCACTCGTTCCGCCTCCTCAAGTCCTCCGGGCGCAGCGAGGCCGAGGTCTACGCCGAAGTCGGCGAGACAAGCCGGCGCTGGCTCGCTGGGCTCGCCTGAACGGCCCGGCATGGACCTCCGGAACCGATTCCTGGCATTGCGCTCGGCGGCGCCGTTCTGGTCGCTGCGCGGTCACGAGGAATCGCGCGAGCTGCTTGCGGTGCGCCAGGACACGGTCGAGCCGCCGCGGCTCGCGATCGACCGCGGCGCGATGCTCACGGCGGTGACCGAGGGCGGCTACGGCTACTGCGCGAGCAGCGATCTCAGCGTCGCGGGGCTGCAGAAGGCGCTCGATCGGGCGACCGAGTGGGCGCTCGCCACGCAAGGCGCGAGCGTGGTGCGCTTCGAGCCGGCGAAGATGCCCGCGCCCCGGGGCGAGTACCGAAGCCCGGTGCTGAAGGAGGACTTCGACCGCGGTGCGCTGCTCGAGCTGCTCGCCGCCGAATGCCGCGCGGCGAAGCGCGACGCGCGCATCGTGGCGCGCCATGCCGCGCTGTCGCTGGTGGAGGAGGAGCGGGTGTACCTGACGAACACCGGCGGTGAGCTGCGGCAGCGCTTTCGCTTCACGCTGCCGCAGCTGCGCGTAACCGCGAACCAGGGGGTTGAGACGCAGTCGCGGAGCCTGGAGCACGCGCAGCAGGGCGGGCTGGAGAGTATCGAGCGCTCGGGCTTCGCCGGCAGCGGGGCGCGGCTGGCGGAGGAGGCGCTGCAGCTCCTCGCCGCGCCGAACTGCCCGTCGGGCCGCCTGGAGCTCGTGCTGATGCCCGACCAGATGATGCTGCAAATCCACGAGTCGATCGGCCATCCGCTGGAGCTCGACCGCATCCTCGGCGACGAGCGCAATTACGCCGGCACCAGCTTCGTGACGCCGGACATGTTCGGCTCGTACCGCTATGGCTCGGACCTGCTCAACGTCACCTATGACCCGACGATTCCCGGAGAGCTGGCGAGCTACGGGTTCGACGACGAGGGAACCCCTTCCTTGAAAGTCGTTTTAATCGAAAACGGAATCCTGGTCGCGCCGCTGGGCGGACACCTGTCCCAGCTGCGCGCCGGAATGCCGGGGACGGCCAACGCGCGTGCGAGCGGCTGGAACCGGCCGCCGATCGACCGCATGGCGAACCTCAACGTCGAGCCGGGCGCGAGCCCGATCGAGGAGATGATCGCGTCGGTGTCGCGCGGCGTGCTGATGCGCACCAACGTCTCCTGGTCGATCGACGACGCGCGCAATAAGTTCCAATTCGGCTGCGAGTGGGGCGAGCTGATCGAGGACGGCAAGGTGAAGGGCGTGGTGAAGAACCCGAACTACCGCGGCGTCTCGGCGACCTTCTGGCGCAGCCTGCGCGCGGTCGGCGATCGCTCGAGCTTCGAGGTGCACGGCACGCTGTTCTGCGGCAAGGGCGAGCCCAACCAGGGAATCCACTGCGGACACGCCGCGCCGGCGTGCCTGTTCTCGGATGTGGAGGTGTTCGGCGGCGCGCAGTGAAGCTGGGCCAGGACATGAGACCGCATTTCTTCGAGCTGGCCGCGAGCCTCGCGCGCGGGCTGCGCGCCGGCGAAGTGCTGCTCTGCGGCCTGCACGCCGAGCGCTCGGATTTCGTGCGCTTGAACCGCGGCAGCGTGCGCCAGGCGGGAAGCGTCGAGCAGCGATCGGCATCGCTTCGCCTGGTCAAGGCTGGCCGGCAGGCGGCGGCGACGCTCACGCTCGCCGGCACGCGCGAGGATCTCGGCCTGGCGCAGCAGGCCCTCGGCAGGGTGCGCGACGCCCTGGCCGGGCTGCCCGAGGATCCGTGGCTGCTGATCAACGAGACGCCGCAGTCCACTTCCCTGGAGCGCCGCGGCACGCTCGCGCCGGCGCAGGCCGTGGTGGCGCAGGCGGGCGCCGCGGCGAAGGGCCTCGACCTGGTCGGCTCCTATGCCGGCGGCACGATCTTTCGCGGCTTCGCCAGCTCGCTCGGGCAGACGAACTGGCACGAGATCGACAGCTTCAACTTCGACTGGAGCCTGCACGGCGGCCCGCGGCAGGCGGTGAAGGCGGCGTACGCCGGCCTCGACTGGCAAGGCGAGGAGCTCAAGCGCAGGATAGAGGCCGCAACCGCGCAGCTCGCGCTTCTCGAGCTTCCGGAAAGGCAGCTTTCGCCCGGCGAGCACCGCGCCTACCTCGCCCCGCGCGCGATGGAGGAGCTCCTCGGCCTGCTCTCCTGGGGCGGGTTTTCCGCGCGGGCGCGCGCCACCCGGCAAAGCCCGCTACTGCACATGCAGGAGGGCGAGCGGCTTTCCTCGGAGGTCACCCTGACCGAGAGTACGGCGCAGGGCATCGCCCCCGGCTTCCAGGCCGAGGGCTTCGTCAAGCCGGCGGCGGTCACGCTGATCGACAAGGGCAGGCTGGGCGAGGCGCTCGCCTCGCCGCGCTCGGCGAAGGAGTACGGCCTCGCGGGCAATGCCGCGAGCGCCGGCGAGAGCCCGGAGTCGCTCGACATGGCGGGAGGCGAGCTCGAGGAGCGCGAAGTGCTGCGCGCGCTTGATACCGGGCTTTACGTCTCGAATCTCTGGTACCTCAACTACTCCGACCGCCCGGCGGGGCGCATCACCGGCATGACGCGCTTCGCGACCTTCTGGGTACAAGGTGGGAAAATCGTTGCCCCGGTGGGCGCGATGCGCTTCGACGACTCGATCTGCCGCATCCTCGGGAAGAACCTGGCAGCGCTCACGCGCAGCCGCGAGCTGCTCCTCGACCCTTCGACCTACGCCGAGCGTTCCACCTCCAGCGCACGCCTTCCCGGCGCGCTGCTTTCCGCCCTCAGATTCACCCTGTGATTGACAGGCGCTACGCGCGGATCTAGCGTGCCGGTGGAGGGAGGGGAAGATCATGACGAATCGACTTTGCAGTCTGCTGCTGGTGCCTTTGCTTGCCGTCCTGAGCGCCGGTTTGGCCGTGCCGGCCGCCGCCGATTCCGGCGGGGTGGTGCGCTTCGCCACGCTTCCGGAGGGGCCGGGCTTTCCGGAGGGGATTGCCGCCGACGCCGCCGGCAACGTGTACGTGGCGACGTTCGACTTCACGCTGCCCAACGTAATCCATGTCTTCGCGCCCTCGGGGCGGCTCTCAACCACGGTTCCGCTTCCCGGCGTCGTTCCGCTCGGGCTCGCCTTCGATGCCTCGGGCGACCTTTACGTCGCCGATTTCGGCGCCGGCAACGTGCTGCGCTTCGCGCCGCCGTTCACCGGCGGCAGCACGCCGGTTGCGACCTACGCGGTGTGCGGCGGCGCCGGCGCCGGCTGCGGGCTGAACGCGCTCGCCTTCGACGCCGCGGGCGCCCTTTACGCATCGGATTCCTTCGGGGGCAACGTCTTCAGGCTCGACCCGGCAACCGGCGTGGTTTCCACCTTCCTGAGCGACGAGCTCCTCAGGCCCGGCAGCCACGGCTTCCCGCCGTTCGGCGCCAACGGCCTCGCCTTCGATGCAGCCGGCATGCTGTACATCGCGAACACCGCCGACGACCGCATCCTCAAGTACGACCCGGCAAGCGGCACGCTCGCCGGCTTTGCCGAAAGCGTGAACGGTGCCGACGGCATCCTGTTCGACGGCCGCGGCAGGCTGTGGGTGGCGGCGAACCAGGCCGACGAGATCGTGGCGCTCGACGCGCGCGGCAGGGTGCTCGAGCGCCGCGGATCGTTCGACGGCATCGGTCCCGACGGCGCGGCGAAAGGATTGCTGTTCCCGGCGAGCCTGGTGCTCGCCGGCGGCAGTCTTTACGTGACCAACCTTGCGCTTGCCCTGACCCCGAACGTCGGCGACGAGCCGGAGGAGGACGTCCGCGTCTACACCGTCTCCCGCATCCCGCTCGGCCGCTAGCCGGCACAGCCTGCACCCGGACGAGGGGGCGGCGCGCGAGGCTCGGGCGCAGCGCGCGCGCCTGCGCCGCAGGCTCGCGCTCGCGCTGCTCGCGGCCGCCGTGCTGCTCACCGCGGTGGGGTCCTGGACCTACAGCTCGGCTCAGCGCTCGCTGTACGAGCTGCGCGCCGCGGCGCTCGGCTCGATCCTGGAGGCGCAGGCCAAGACGCTCGAAGTCTGGATCGAGAGCCAGAAGCTGCGCATCCGGCGGCTCGCGCGCGACGCGCAGGTGCGCGCGCAGGTGTCCGCGCTCGCCGCCATCGCCACCCGGCCGGGCGCGACGCCGGAGCAGTATTGCGCGGCGCCGGAGCGCAGGCCGCTGGTCGCGCGGCTCGACGACGCGCTCGCCGGCAGCGGCGCGGTGGCGTTCAACGTCATCGACCGCTCCGGGCGCATCATCGCCTCCAAGTTCCCCGAGTTCTGCGGCCTGAAGGTCAGCCTGTCCGAGTTCGTGCGCGCGCTCGAGCCGGTGTTCGAGGGCGACACGCGCTTCATCCGGCCCTACGGCAGCGCCGAGCTGCTCGAGCGCGCGCCGGAGGTGCTGCCGCTCGATCGGCCGGTGGTATGGGTCGAGACGCCGGTGCTCGACGGCGCCGGCCGGGTGATCGCGGTGCTCGGCGTCGGCGAGTACGCGCACGAGCAGTTCGCGGCGATCCTCGCTGCCGCGCGCAGCGGGGAGAGCGGCGAGGTCTATGCGTTCGATGCGCGCGGCGTGCTGCTCTCGGAGACGCGCTTCGGCCCGCTCGAAGGCCTCACGCCGCTCATCGAGTCGGCGCAGGCCGGCGCCGCCGCGGACACCACGCAAGGCGCGCTGCTCGAGCCGTATCCGGGGTACTACGGGGTGCCGGTGATCGGCGCCTGGCGCTGGCTCGCGCCCTACGACATGGGCATCGCGGCCGAGATGAGCGCGGACGAAGCCTACGCCCCGCTCGACGTGCTGCGCACCGCGTTCGGCGTGGTGTTCGGCGCGCTGGTCGCCGCGGTGCTCGCGGCGCTCGCCGCCTGGTTCTCGGCGGCGAAGCAGCGCATCGGCGGCGAGCGGCGCCTCGGGCCGTACCTCCTGGGCGAGCGCATCGGCGAAGGCGGCGCGGCCAACGTCTACCTCGCAAGACACGACCTGCTCAAGCGCCCGACGGCCGTCAAGCTGCTCAAGTCCTCGCGCGCCACGGACGAGATGGTGGCGCGCTTCGAGCGCGAGGCGCAGCTCGCGAGCCAGCTCTCGCACCCGAACACGGTCGAGATCTTCGACTTCGGCCACGCGCCCGGCGGCCTGTTCTACTACGCGATGGAGTACCTGGAGGGGGCCACCGTCGGCGAGCTCATCCTGCGCCGGGGCGCGATGCCGCTGGCGCGCGCGGTTCACCTGCTGCGCCAGGCCTGCGGCGGCCTGGCGGAGGCGCACGGCAAGGGTTTCGTGCACCGCGACGTGAGCGCCACCAACATCATGGTCTGCCGCCACGGCGGGCTCTACGACTTCGTCAAGATCCTCGACTTCGGCCTGGTGAAGAACGTCGCCCAGCCGCACAGCCAGGAGATCACGCGCACGCTGCGCCTGCTCGGCACGGTGCACTACCTGGCGCCGGAGCGCCTGCGCAATCCGGCGGACGTCGACGCCCGCGCCGACATTTATGCCGTGGGCGCGGTCGCCTTCTTGATGCTCGCCGGCCGCCAGATGTTCGACTGCACCGACGAGCTCGCGCTCACCAGCAAGGTGCTGAACGAGGTGCCGCCGCGGGTCGCCGCGGCGGCGACGCAGCCGAT
>DATKAX010000410.1:0-2007 GCA_035514595.1 Burkholderiales bacterium | reverse complement strand
CGTCGGCATCGCCGAGGCGCCGCGCGACATGTTCGGCAAGCTGATGTCGATCTCCGACGAGCTGATGTGGCGCTACATCGAGCTGCTTTCGTTCGAGCCGGTCGAGAAGACGCAGGCCTGGAAGCGGGAGGTCGCCGCCGGGCGCAACCCGCGCGACATCAAGGCGGGCTTCGCCAAGGAGATCGTGGCGCGCTTCCACGACCCGGCCGCGGCGCAGGCGGCCGAGCGCGAGTTCGAGCAGCGCTTCCGGCACGGCGCGCTGCCGCAGGACATGCCTGAAATCGATCTGGCGTGCCCTCCGGAAGGCCTGCCGGTGGCGCAAATGCTCAAGCTTTCCCACCTCGTGCCGAGCGTATCCGAGGCGGTTCGCGCTATCGAGCAGGGCGGGGTACGCATCGACGGGGAGCGTGTCACGGACCGGACGCTTCGGTTTGCTGCCGGCAGGAAGCTGGTGGTGCAGGTCGGAAAGCGCAAGTTCGCCCGGGTGAAACTCACCGCAGGCGGGGTATGACGCCCGACGCAAGCGCGATGTTCGAAATGGGTCTCTCAACGACGACTGGCGCTTTCCAAGGAGGTGCCCATCGGTGCGCTCGGTGCGGCGCTGAAGGGCTGGCCCGGAGCGCTGCTTGCACTCCAGCGCGGTCTAGCCGGGGAAGTCGAGGTCCTAGGCTTCGTTGACACCCCGGGGGCCGGCTTCTAACATCGCGATTCCCTTCAGGGAATCCCAGATCAGAGGAGGAGAGATTCGCCCCGGACATGGTGATGGTGTGGTTCGGCGCCGTGGTTGCCGTAGTGCTGCAGACGGCGTTCCTTCGCCGCCGGTGGCGATGTCGGCCTACTACCTGCGCCAGGTGGTGCGCGCGTGGTCGCTCGCCACGATCTACCGGGGCATGTTCCAGATCATGGGGATCCAGGTCATCGCGATCACCCTGGTGGTGAGCTTCCCGATGATCGCCACCTAGTTCCCCGAGCGGCTGCAGGCGCAGGCGCGCGCGATCGTCACCGAGGAAGTGGAAGATGCCACCTCGCTCGAGGATTATCAGCAGGAGGGCGGCTACGGCGCGCGGCTGCGCGAAGCGCTGGAAGGCTATCAGGAGGAGGCGCCCGAGGAGGAGGAGGCAGGAGTCAGCCCAGAAGAAGACGGACCGAGCAATACGAAGAACTAGGGCTCGCGTCGCGTCGGGCCGGGCCATGCGCCCGGCTCTTTTTTTTTGCTATAACCGAAGCGTGAGCATCGACGTGGATACGGGCGAGTTCGACGCGCCGGTCGAGCGCAATGGCACCTGGAGCACGCGCTGGGAGCGCTATGCCGGGCGCGACGTGATCCCGCTGTGGGTCGCCGACACCGACTTTCGCGCTCCCGAGCCGGTATTGAGCGCTTTCTCCGAAAGGCTGCGCCACGGCGTGTTCGGCTACACGACGCCGCCCGAGGCGCTCGGCGAGGCGATCGTGCAGCGTCTCGAGAGCCGCTACCGTTGGCGCATCGATCCGTCCTGGATCGTGTACCTGCCGGGCGTCGTGCCCGGGCTGCACCTGGCCGTCAGGAAGCTCCTTCCGCAGGACGGCCACGGGCTCGTTCCCAGACCCGTGTATCAGCACCTGAAGCGTGCCATGGAGCTCGCCCCGCGCGCATTTACCGAGCTGCCTCTGGTGCTGGAGCGTGGCCGCTGGGTCTTCGACCTGGATTTCCTGGCGAACTCCATCCTGCCGCAGACGAAGATGCTCATGCTGTGCAATCCGCAAAATCCCGGCGGCACCGTGTTCCGGCGCCGCGAGCTCGAGCGGCTCGCCGAGGCTACGCGCGCAATGATCATCGTCTCGGACGAGATCCACTGCGACCTGGTGCTCGAGCCCGGGCTGCGCCATGTGCCGATCGCGAGCCTCGGCGCCGAGGTCTCGCGGCGCACCGTGACGCTCATGTCCGCGACCAAGGCGTTCAATTTTCCCGCCGCGGGCTGCGCCTGGGCCGTGATCGAGGACGCCGGGCTGCGGGAGGCGTTCGCCGCG
>DATKAX010000409.1:0-4382 GCA_035514595.1 Burkholderiales bacterium | reverse complement strand
TTCTGGGAAGGCCACGACCCGACGCAAGGCATGCGCCAGGGCAACGACGCCGGCACCCAGTACCGCTCCGCCATCTACGCCTATGGGGACGCCCAGCACCAGGCCGCTCTTCAATCCAAGGAAAAATATGAGCAAGCCCTGGAGGCCAAGGGCTTCGGCGCGATCACCACCGAGATCCGCCCGGCGCCCGAGCTCTACTACGCCGAGGACTACCACCAGCAGTACCTCGCCAAGAACCCGGCAGGCTACTGCGGCCTCGGCGGCACCGGCGTGTCGTGCCCGGTCAGGGCGGCGGTCAACAGCTGAAATCGGCGTAGACTGGGTACGGGGAGGACGTACCCGCATGACAACCCGACGGCAGCTCCTTGTCGCAGCAACGCTCGGAGCGCTGGGGGTTCGTCACGCGGCCGCACAGGCTCAGCCGGTGAAAATCGGGATGCTGGTGCCCCGTCCGATCAGTGAGTCCGTCTACGCGTCCGGCGTGCTGCGCAGGCTCGCCGAGCTCGGCTACCGGCAAGAAGGCGGAAAGATGGTGTTGGAGTACCGATCCGCCGACGGCGTGCCCGACCGCTATCCCAGGCTCGCCCGCGAGTTGATCGACGCCAACTGCGACGTCATCTTCGCCATTGGCGACCGGCACCCGCCGCGCGTGCTGCGCGATGCTCAGGGTTCAGTGCCGATCGTCTTCGTCGCGGTGGACTACGACCCGCTCGCCAAAGGCATCGTTGCGAGCCTGCGCCGGCCTGACGGCAACACGACCGGAGTCTACGTGCCGGCAATCGCGCTGGCCGCGAAGCGCGTCGAAATCATGCGCGAAGTGGTGCCGGCGGCCCGGCGGCACCTGGTTTTCGCCGATCCGTTCTCGATCGATCAGCTCGCCCCAGTGCGCGCGGCCGCCGCAGCGGCCGGCGTGGAAGCCGTGGTGATCGAGTTCTCCAAGCGGCCCTACGACTATACCGACGCCTTCAGGGCCGGGCGCAAAGCGGACGTCGGCGCATTCGTGACGCTCGCTTCACCGGTGTTCGCCGGAGACCGGGCAGAGCTCGCTGCATTGCTCGGGGAGCACCGCCTGCCGAGCATCGGGACAATGTTGCAGCAAACCCGTGCCGGCTTTCTTCTCAGTCTCGGCCCGGAAGACGCCAAGGTGGCCCGCCGGGCCGCGGAGATCGGAGTGAGGATCCTGAAGGGCGCGAAGCCCGCCGACATACCGGTCGAGCAGGCGGACGAATTCGAGCTGGTAGTGAACGCCAGGACGGCCCGGGCGCTCAACATCAAGCTGCCCGAGTCGGTGCTCGCCCGGGCGACGCGGATCATCTCGTGAGGCTCGACAAGTGGTTGTGGGCGGCGCGCTTCTTCAAGACGCGCAGCCTGGCGCAGCAGGCCGTGGCGGCGGGGAAGGTGAAGCTCAATGACGAGCGCACCAAGCCCGCGCACGAGCTGAAGGTCGGCGACGCGGTCGCCGTGCGAGTCGGCGAGCTCGAATGGCAGGTGGCGGTCAAGGCGCTGTCGGACAAGCGCGGGCCCGCGGAGCAGGCGAGAAAGCTCTACGAGGAGACCGTGGCGAGCCGCGCCGAGCGCGAGCGGCGCGGCGACCTACGCCGATGGGGCGCCGAGCCCGCGGCGGCGCTCAAAGGCAGGCCGACCAAGCGCGATCGGCGCACGCTCGAGCAGTTTACGCAGTCAGAGGATGAAGCGTAGGAAGCTTGCGGTGCGCTATCCGCTCACGATCTATTACGACGCCTCCTGCCCGATTTGCGCGGCCGAGATGCTTGCGCTCAAAAAGCGCGACGGCCATGGCCGCCTGACCCTGGTCGATTGCTCGGCGCCCGGATTTCCAGACCAGGTAGAAGGCGTCAGCCGGCAGGCGATGATGGAGCGGATCCACGCCCGCGACGCGGACGGCGTATGGCGGGTCGGCGTCGAGGTGTTCGATGCCGCCTATCGCGCGGTAGGCCTGACTTGGATGGCTCGACTGTGGGGCAACCGCTTCCTGCGGCCGATGTGGGACCGTCTCTATCCCTGGATCGCGCGCCACCGCCGACTTCTCTCGCGCATTTCACGGTAGCCTAGCAAAAATGAAGAACACCCTGGCCGCGGCGCTGCTCGCGCTCGCGCCGATCCCGCTTACCGCGAGGGCAGGGCGCAGAGTTCAGCGAGGCGTTTACTGCCGGTACCACCCCGATCCCGGCCGGGAACCTGATCCCGGGCGTACCCAAAAGCCAGACCGGAGGGGCTGTACCGCGCGCGGATAGATAACCTCGCCGACCGCAGCTACGCCGGCTCGGTGGTCGTCAACGAGACCAACAGCCGCTTCTACGAGCCCGCGCCGGGGCGTAACATCACGCTCGGCATTCAGGCGAACCTGCAGTTCTGACAGGAGAGGAAAATGAAAAAGGCAGTGACTCTGGCGGCGCTGGCGGCACTGGCGCTTGGCGCGCACGCGCAGCAGCCCATATGGAAGCAGGGGATGCCCGCCAAGATGGCGGACTCCAAGCTCGCGCCGCACGCCGGCAAGATGACCGAGACGCCGGCGTCCGAGATTCCGGTCAACAAGCTGCGCGTGCCCAAGGGGTTCAAGGTGGAGATCTGGGCGACGGGCCTGCCCGGCGGGCGCGCCATGGCGCTTTCCGACTCCGGGAAGAAGGTTTATTCCGGCACGCGCGGCATCGGGCGCGTCTACGAAGTGACCGACGAGGGCGGCAAGCGCTCGGTGCGCGTAGTGGTCGACAAGCTGACGCAGCCTGCGGGCGTGGCGTTCAACAAGGGCTCGCTCTACGTGATGGCGATCGACAAGGTGCTGCGCTTCGACGGCATCGAGGGCAGTCCTGGCGTCCAGCCGGTGGACCTGACCGACAAGTTCGATCTTCCGCCCCAGCAGCATCACAACTGGAAGTACATCGCCTTCGGCCCGGACGGCAAGCTCTACGTGCCCTTCGGCGCGCCGTGCAACATCTGCGAGCCGCCCGCGGAGTACGCGCAGATCCGGCGCTACAACCCCGACGGGTCCGGCAAGGAGGTGATCGCCCGCGGCGTGCGCAACAGCGTCGGCTTCGACTGGCATCCGAAGACCCGGCAGCTATGGTTCACCGACCATGGCCGCGACTGGATGGGCGACAACGGGCCGCACGATGAGCTCAACCGCCTCGCCAAGCCGGGCCTGAACTTCGGCTTCCCGTACTGCCACGCCAAGGGCGTGGTCGACGCCGAGCTCAAGAAGGCCGACGCCTGCAAGGGCGTCACCCTTCCGGTGGTCACGATGGGGCCGCACGCGGCCGCGATGGGAGTCAAGTTCTACACTGGCAAGATGTTCCCCGCCCAGTACCGGAACACGATGTTCATCGCGCGCAAGGGCTCCTGGAACCGCACCAAGCCCTTCGGCTTCGACGTCGTCACCGTCCGCGCCGATGCCAACGGCAAGAACGCGAAGCTCACGCCGTTCATGAGCGGCTTCAACGAGTCGAAGGACAGCTACAAGTTCTGGGGCCGCCCGGCGTACGTGCTGCAGATGCCCGACGGGGCGCTGCTCGTGTCGGACGAGCAGAACGGCTCGATCTACCGCGTGAGCTACAGCGCGCCGAAGGCCGCGAAGAAATAGTGCTTTCGCTCCGCAAGGGGCGGTGGGCGTTCCTGCTCACCGCCCTTTTCGTTGTTGCCTCTCAAGCGCAGGAAGCCTGCCTCGCCTGTCACGGCCCGGACGGCAATTCGCTCACGCCGGGCATCCCTTCCATCGCTGGACAGCCGAAGCTGTTCCTCGAGACCCAGCTCGTGCTGATGCGCGAGGAGGTGCGTCCCGCGCCGCAGATGCTGCCGCTCCTGAAGGGAATAAAGGACGCCGAGATCGTCAGGCTGGCGGAGCACTTCTCGAAGCTGCCCGCGAAATCCATGGCCACCGGGCCCGGCGACGCAGCGCTGCTGAAAAAAGGAAGAAGCCTCGCCGGCAAGCTGCGCTGCGGAATCTGCCATCTCTCGGACTACAGCGGCCAGAAGCAGATCCCGCGCCTCGCCGGCCAGCGCGAGGATTACCTGCTGTCAGAGCTGTTCGCCTACCGCGACGGCAAGCGCGTCGGCGGCGACACCATGATGAGCTCGGTGCTCTACGAGGTGCCCGACGCCGACCTCAGGGCGCTCGCACATTTCCTTGCACGATCTCGGCCAGCTGCTCCTGGAGGTCCTGGATCCTGAGCCCGGAAAGGTCCTTCGGCAGCTCCCCCATCACCAGCTTCTCGACATCCCTGTCGAGCTTTCGCCGCAGCACGCCCAGGAACTTGGGCGGCGCCACCAGGTAAAGGCGGTCGTAGCGGTGCTCGGTGCGCGCCTTTTCGAGGTAGTCGCCGATGCGCTTGGCGAACACCTCGGCGACGTGCTCGCTCGGGCTGACCTCT
>DATKAX010000408.1:0-8263 GCA_035514595.1 Burkholderiales bacterium | reverse complement strand
AAGGCAGGCTCGCTCTCGTCCTGCGCCTGCGCAACGCTCCCGGGCAGGCGCTCCGGCGCCACCGCGAGGCGCGGCAGCGTCACCGTGAAGCGCGACCCCTGCCCCGGTCCCGCGCTCTCGGCCTCGATGCGCCCGGCGTGCAGCTCGACGATGTAGCGCACCAGCGAAAGCCCGAGCCCGAGCCCGGCGTGCTTGCGTGCGCCGCTGGCGTTTCCCTGCCAGAAGCGCTCGAAGACGTGCGGCAGCGCATCGGCCGCGATGCCCTCGCCGTTGTCGCTGACCTCGAGGCGCACCTGGACGCCGGCGCAGTCGAGCGCGACCTCCACCCAGCCGCCGGGACGGCTGAACTTGATCGCGTTGCCGATCAGGTTGCTCAGGACCTGGAACATTCTCTCGCGGTCGCCCTCGATGAACGCCGGCTGCGTCACGCGGCAGCGCAGCTCGACCGGCTTTTCCGCCGCCGCGGGGCGGCACGCCTCGACCACCTCCTCGGCGAGGCGCGAGAGCTCCAGCGGCCGGCGCTCGACCGAGAACTTGCCCGACACGATGCGCGAGACGTCGAGCAGGTCGTCGATGATGCGCGCCTGCTGCTTCGCGTTGCGCATCGCGATGTCGAGGCACTGGCGCAGCATCCCGGCGTCGCCGAGCGAGAAGCGCCCCACGTCGAGCCAGCCGATCACCGCGGTGAGCGGGCCGCGCAGCTCGTGGGAAAGCGTGGCGAGGAACAGATCCTTGCTGCGGCTCGCGCTCTCCGCCGCGGCGCGCAGCGCCTCGGAGGCCATGTGCGCCTCGTGCTCGACGCGCCGCTGCCGGATGTCCTCGTCGGCGCGCGAGAGCGCCGCGCGCAGCACGTCGAGCTCGGCGACGCTGCCCGGCGGCGGCAGCGCCGCCGGCGCATCGCCGCCCAGGCGCGCGGCGAGCTGCGCGAGCGCGCCGGTTTCGCGCTTCATGCGCCGCGCATAGATGCCGGCGAGCGCGAGCGAGATCACGACGATCAGCAGCAGGCCGGCGGCGCCGGCTGCGACCGGCGCGCGCCAGGCGAGCGCCAGCTCGGCGCTCGGGGCAGCCACCGCGACGGTCCAGCGGCCCGCGTTGAGCCGCTGGAACGCGACCCGCCTCGCGCCCAGCTCGTGCCAGGCGCCCTCGACGATCCCGCGCGCGTGCTTCCCGCTCGCGACGATGTACCAGTCGGGGGCGAGGCGCACGGCGGAGTCTTCCCGCTTCCCGGAGTTGACGACTATCGCGTGCCTCGCGTCGACGAGGGCGCCGCGCCACGAGGGCCGGCCCTGCAGCGCGAGCAGCGGGTCGAAGCGCTCGGGAGCCATGCCCATGGCGAGCCAGCACACCGGCCTCGCGCCGGCCGGCACCGGGACCGCGACGAACACCACCGGCGCGTTCGATATGGCCCCAATGAACAGATCGGAGATCACCGGCTGGTCCACCCGGAAGGCATCGCGCACCACCGGCGGGTTTGGCACGTTCGGCAGCGGAGCGCCGAACGGGCGCAGCGTATTCATGCGCTGCCGGCCGTCGACGTCGATGAGCACGATGCGGGCCCCGTGGCGCTGCCCGACGGTCGTCGCTTGATCGTAGAAGCGCTGCGTCGGCGCGCAGTCGAGCGAAGGCTCGGCCGCCAGCGCGTAGAGCGCCGAAGTCCAGCCGTCGATCTCGCGCCCTACCGCGGTGCCGAGCGTGTCGACGGCTTCCATCAGCTCCCGGTCCACCGCCTGCCGCGTGAGCGCCGCGTTCCACAGCAGCAACCCGACGGCGAGCGCCATGAGGGGCGCTGCTGCGATCAGCACCAGCAGTCCCAGGTGGAACGAAACGCTTCGCGTTGCCAAGCCAGCCCCGATCTTCCCCCGGGAACAAGGTAGCGAATGCGCCGGGCGCGCGCCATCGGAAGGTTTGCGAGCCACGTGTAGTCCGGGGCTGACAGAACCTGCGCCCCCCGGACTAGTCCACCAGGAGGAAGCGCACGGCGTAACGGGTAAGCTCGACGTCGGATCGCAGCCCGAGCTTCTCCAGGATGTGCGCGCGATGCGTGTGCACGGTGCTGACGCTGAGCGACAGCGCATCCGCGATTTCCTTTACCGGCCTGCCGCCGGCGATCAGGCGCAGCACCTGAAGCTCGCGCGGCGAGAGCGACTCGTACACCGCTGCCGTCCCGGTGAACGCGATGCGCTCGGCGAGCGCGTCGCTCACGTAGCGTCCGCCGGCGAGCACCTTGCGGATCGCCGTCACCAGCTCCTCCGCGGCGGCGCCCTTCGACACGTACCCCGCCGCGCCCATCCTGAGGAGCCGCGGCGCGACGTGCTCCTCCGGCAGCAGGCTGATCATGAGCACCGGCAGCCCCGGACGCAGCGCCGCGATGCGCTGCAGGGTCTCGACCGAGCCATCGCCCGGCATGTTGACGTCCATCACCACCACGTCCGCCGCCGTCGAGGAAATCAGCGCGAGCAGCTCGCTGCCGTCGCGCGCCTCGCCCACCACTTCCATGCCGGGCTCGAGCGCCAGCACCTTGCGCAGGCCCTCCCGGATGAGGACGTGGTCGTCCGCGATCAGCACCCGCGGCATGCTCAGCCTGCCGGCAGGCGCACCGTGACGGTGGTGCCGCCCCCCGGAGCGCTCGCGATGGTCGTTTCCCCGCCGAGCATGGCGGCACGCTCGCGCATGCCGAGCAGCCCGAGCGAGGACGAGGCGCGCTCGTCGGCATCCACGAACCCGCTGCCGTCGTCGGCGACGGTGAGCTCGAGCATGCCGCCGTCGCGGCGCAGCTCGGCCGTAACGCGGGTCGCGCCGGAATGCCGCGCCACGTTGGTCAGGGCTTCCTGGAAGATCCTGAACAGCGCCGTCGAGCGCTCGGCGTCGCGCTCGACCCAGGGCTGCGGCACCGAGACGCGGCACGCGATCCCGGTGCGACTCGCGAATTCCGCGGCCTGCCATTCCAGCGCCGCCGCCAGCCCGAGCGCGTCGAGCACGTCGGGCCGCAGCTCGGTGGCGATGCGGCGCACCGCGGCGAGCACCGTGTCCACGACCGCCTGCATCGACTCGAGCTGATCGGCGAGCGCGCCGCCGCCCTTTGCGCGCAGGCCGCGGATCAGCAGGGCCTGGCTCATGCGCAGCGCGGTGAGCGACTGTCCCAGCTCGTCGTGGATCTCGCGCGAGATGCGCGCGCGCTCCTCCTCGCGCACGCGCAGCAGCCGCGCGCTGAGCGCGCGCAGCTGCTCGCGCGAGCGCGCGAGCGCGCGCTCGGCACGCTTGCGCTGCGTGATCTCGGCGGAGATGCCGCCCACGGCGTAAGGCGAGCCGCCGGCATCGGGCAGCGGGAACTTCACCGACAGGTAGACGTGCGTGCCGTCGGCCTGGGCGATCTCCTCCTCGAACTGGACCGGCACGCGCCCCTCGAGCACCTTGCTGTCGTTGGCCTTGAGGGCCTCGGCGAGAGGACGCGGGAACAGCTCGTGGTCGGTCTTGCCCAGCACCGCCGTCGCGGCGATGCCGGTGACCTCCTCGAAGCGGCGGTTGGCCATCAGGTAGCGGCCCTCGAGGTCCTTCAGGTAGACCATCGCGAATGCGTGGTCCACGATCTCCCGCAGGCGCGACTCGCTCGTCTGCAGCGCCCGGTCGGCGAGGTCGCGCTCGATCGCGACCGCGGCGAGGTAGGTGGCGGCGCGCACCAGGCGCTGGTCGCGCTCGTCCGGGCGGCGCACTTCGCGGTAGTACATCGCGAAGGCGCCCAGGATCTTGCCGGCGCGGCACAGGATCGGCGAGGACCAGCAGGCGCGCAGCCCGTGCGGCAGGGCGTGGCTGCGGAAGGTCTTCCACAGCGCATCGTTCGCGATATCGGCAACGATCACCTGCCGGCCGAGGTAGACCGCGGTGCCGCAGGAGCCCGCGGCGGGGCCGATCTCCAGGCCGTCGAGCGCGCGCCAGTACGCCGGCGGCAGATTCGGCGCCGCGCCGTGGCGCAGGCGCCTGCCGTCCGCGTCGAGCAGCACCACCGAGCCGATCATCCCGCGCGACAGGCGCTCCGTGGTGCGCACCAGCTCGGCGAGCAGCGCGCCGAGCGGACCGCCGCGCGCGATCGTCTCCAGCACGCTGCTGTAGCCTTCGATCAGCGCGACCGAAAACTCGCGTTGTGTGACGTCGCTCGCGTGCAACGCGAGCGCGCGGCGGCCGGCGAAGGAAAGCGGCTGCACGGCGATCGCCACCTCCATGGCGGCTCCATCCTTGCGGCGGTGGCGCCAGGTGCGAGGCGAGGACTGGGCAGCGCCGGCGTGCGCAAGCACCGCCTCCGCGTTGGGCCACAGCGTGCCGATCCTCAGGTCGACGAGCTCCTCGGGCGCGTAGCCGTACGCCCGCGCTGCGGCGCCGTTCGCCTTGAGGACGTGATAGGACTGCGCGTCGACGATGAGGATCGGGTTGGGACTGCTCTCGAACAGCAGGTGGTATTCGCCGGCCGAAGGCGTTACCGCGGAATCGTGCGTGGTGGCGCCCATAGGGGAGGATCCTAGAGACTCAAGCTGCGCACCCAGCGCCGGTCGAGCCAGTCCTTCCAGCGCCATACCCACCAGCCCTGCGCGCTCAAGGCGCCGCGGCTCGCGATCGCGTAGCGCTCGCCGCAGCTCAGCAGCATCAGGGCGCGCCGCTGCGGACGATAGCGCTTGAGCGGCCCCCCGGCGACCGTGGCCCGCAGGTTGTGCGCCAGCACCTCCCCGTGCCGCACCGCGTAAACGCCCGACCGGGGATGGGCGGCGTCGCGCAGCGTGGCGCAATCGCCCACGGCGAACACCTCGGGATGCGAGACGCTGCGCAGCGTCGCGTCGACCAGCACGAAGCCCCGGGTGTCGGTCTCCAGCCCCGAGCTCGCCAGCCAGCGCAGCGGCGCCGCCCCGGTCGCCCAGAGCACCAGGTCGAACGCCTGCTGCGTTGGCCCCGACACCACGACCGGGCCGGGCTCGAGCGCGGTCACCGGCATGCCGGCGCGGAAGTCCACCCCGGTGCGGCGCAGCACCGCGGCGACGCGGCGGGCGAGCCGCTCCGGGAACGTGCTCGCTTCCGAGTACAGCGTCACGACCGCGCCGCGCCGGCGCAGCGCCATGGCGATCTCCGCGCCGCCGGCGCCGCCGCCCGCGATCGCGACGTGAATCGGCTGCGCGCCGAGCTCCTGCACCATCGCCTCGGCGAACGCGTCCAGCGGCTTCACGGGGCGCGCGTGCTCGGCGGCGCCCGGCACCGAGGTGTCGACCAGCGAGCCCGCGTTGAGCGACGCGTGGTCGTAGGCGAGGCTGCGCCCGTCCTTCAGGGTCGCGGTACGGCGCGGCGCGTCGAGCCACACCACTTCGCCGCGCACGAACTCGGCATGCGCCGCCCCGGCGAGGCGCTGCACGTCGATGATCGCTTCCTCGGGCCGGTAGTGCCCGGCGATCACCCCGGGCAGCATGCCGGAATACAGCTGCCTCGGACGCGGCGACACCAGCGTGATGCGCGCCCCTTGGAGCGGCGCCTCCCTGAGAGACTTCAGGACCACGGTATGCGCGTGCCCCGCGCCGACGAGCAGGATGCGCTTCACGCGGGGCGCAGCTTCGCTTCCTCGCGCTTGCGCAGCTCCTTGCGCTGCACCTTGCCGGTGGTGGTCATCGGCAGGGCGTCGATGAACTCGATCTCGCGCGGGGTCTCGTAGGGCGCGAGCCGGCCGCGCACGTGTGCCTGAATGTCTTCGATCAATTCCTTATTCCCTGAAATACCTGGCTGAAGCACGACGAACGCCTTCACGATCGCGCCGCGCGTCGCGTCCGGCTTGCCGATCACCGCCGCGTTCGCCACCGCGGGGTGCTTCACCAGGCAGCTCTCGATCTCGGCCGGGCCGATGCGGTAGCCGGCGCTCTTGATGAGGTCGTCGGACCTGCCCTGGTACCAGAGGTAGCCGTCCTGGTCCATGCGCGCCTGGTCGCCGGTGCAGCCCCAGTCGCCGATGAATTTTTCGCGCGTCGCCTTCTCGTTCTTCCAGTACTCCAGGAAGAACACCGGGTCGTTGTCTTTTTTCACCGCGATCTCACCCAATTCCCCGCGCGGGAGTTCCTTGCCACGCTCGTCGATCACGGCCACCCGGTGCCCCGGATAAGGCCGCCCGATGGAGCCCGGCTTCACCGGCCAGGCGGCCTGGCAGTTGCCCACCACGTAGTTGATCTCGGTCTGCCCGAACATCTCGTTGATGGTAACGCCGAGGTGCTCGCGCGCCCATTCGAGCACCGTGACGCCCACGGATTCGCCCGCGCTCATCACCGACCTCAAATTCAAGGAAAACCTCTTTCGAGGTTCGGCAACGGCCTTCATCATGAGCTTCAACGCCGTCGGAAAGAGAAACGCGTTCCGGATGGCGTACTTCTCCAGCAGGTAATAGGCCTTCTCGGCGTCGAAGCGGCCGCGGTAGCCGAGGATCGGGATGCCGAACAGCCACGCCGGCAGCAGCGCGTCCATCAGCCCGCCGGTCCAGGCCCAGTCGGCCGGCGACCAGAACATGTCGCCGGGCTGCGGGAAGAAATCGTGCGAGTGCACGAACCCGGGCACGTTGCCGATCAGCACGCGGTGCGCCTTGAGCGCGCCCTTCGGCGGCCCGGTCGTGCCGCTGGTGTAGACGATGAGCGCCGGGTCGTCTGCGGCGGTGTCGAGGCCGGCGAACTCGGGTTTCGATTTCTCCAGAAGCGATTCATAGGAATGAACCCCGGTCTCGCGGGCTCCGCCCACCCCGATGACGTGCCTGAGATGCGCCAAGCGGTCCTTCACCGCCCACAGAGCCGGCAGCGTCGTCGGCTCGACGAGGGCGACGCTCGCCTCGGCGTGGTCGAGGCGGTATTCGAGCGCGTCGGGGCCGAACAGGTGCGACAGCGGCAGGGCGATCGCGCCCATCTGGAAGATGGCGATGTAGGCGATCGCGGTCTCGGGGCGCTGCGGCAGGCAGATCGCCACCCGGTCGCCGCGCTTCACGCCCAGGCCGGCGAGCGCGTTCGAGAGCCGGTTCGCGGCGCGCTGGATGTCCCAGAAAGCGTATGCCGCGCTCGCGCCCGACTCGTCCTCCCAGTAGAGCGCGAAGCGCGAGCGGTCCCCGGCCCATTGCCCGCAGCAGGCGCGCGCCATGTTGTAGCGCTCCGGGACGTTCCAGCGAAAGCCCCGGTAAAGCTCGTCGTAACGGTCGGGCATGGACAAATCCTACCGTCGGCCGGGCGCGGTGTCAGCGCCCGGGCCGCGCTCGGGCGCCCGCGCGGCGCGTGCCCCGCGGCTTTGCGCGGTACGGCTTGCGCGGCTCGTGCGCCCCGCCGCCCGGCGCAAGCCGCAGCCGCTCGCGCAGCCACGCCGAGAAGTCGCGCTCCGCGAGCTTGCCTTCGGCAAGGGCGAGGTACTGCTGGAACAGCTCGAGATCTCCAGCCTCGAGCGTTGCGCCGTTCAGCACGATGAACGCTTCGCAGCACACCGCGGCTGTGCGCTTGTCGCCGTCCACGAACGGATGATTTCGCGCCAGCCCGTACGCGAGCGCCGCCGCGAGATCCGCGAGATCCGGCGCCGGATCGCCGTAGGCATGCAACTGCTGCGGCCGCGCCAGCGCCGATTCAAGCAGCCCGTCATCGCGCATCCCGGCGCTTCCGCCGTGCTCCGCGACCTGGCGGTCGTGGATCGCGAGCACGAGCGCCTTCTCCAGCCAGACGATCATTCGCGCGGTCTCAGCTCGCGGCGAGCTTGCGCAAGAGCGTCCGCCGCTTGCGCATCACTTTCTCCGCCACCTCCATCTGCCCCGCAACCTTCGCGTCGAAAGGGGTAAGCTTGATGCCGTCCGGCAGCTCCGTTGCGTACAGGGTGTCGCCCTTCGCCAGCCGCAGTCGTGCGAGCAGCTCCTTCGGCAGAATGATGCCGGCAGAATTACCCACGGTCGTGATCTTGATCTTCATCGCCGCACCTCCGGCGCCGATTATAACGAACGTTATAGGCAGCATCGACCGCTATACTCGCCGGCATGAAGCTCGAAGCGCTGGTCTTCGACGCCTACGGTACGCTGTACGACGTGCATTCCGTGGCGCAGCGCTGCGAGTCCTTCTGGCCGGGCAAGGGCGCGCCGCTCTCGCAGCTCTGGCGTGCGAAGCAGCTCGAGTACACCTGGCAGAGGAGCCTGATGCGGCGCTACGCGCCCTTCTCCACCGTCACGCGCGAGGCGCTCGCCTACGCTTGCGAAGCGCTCGCGCTGGAGCTCACCGCCGAGCGCATGGAAGCG
>DATKAX010000407.1:0-2347 GCA_035514595.1 Burkholderiales bacterium | reverse complement strand
GCCCTACCATCCGTTCGACCTCACCAAGATCTGGCCGCACAAGGACTATCCGCTGATCGAGGTGGGCGTTATGGAGTTGAACCGCAACCCCGAGAACTATTTCGCCGAGGTCGAGCAGGCCGCGTTCAATCCGGCCAACGTGGTGCCCGGCATCGGCTTCTCGCCCGACAAGATGCTGCAGGGGCGCCTTTTCAGCTACGGCGACGCGCAGCGCTACCGGCTCGGCGTCAATCACCACCTCATCCCGGTGAACGCGGCGCGCTGCCCGGTGCACAGCTACCACCGCGACGGCGCGATGCGCGTCGACGGCAACCACGGCAGCACGCTCGGCTACCAGCCCAACGACCAGGGCGAATGGGCCGAGCAGCCCGACTTCCGCGAGCCGCCGCTCTCGCTGGAGGGCGCTGCGGACCACTGGAACCACCGCGAGGATACCGACTACTACTCGCAGCCCGGCGCGCTGTTTCGCCTGATGGGCCCGGCGCAGCAGCAGGCGCTGTTCGACAACACCGCGCGCGCGATCGGCGAAGCGCCGAGGGAGATCCAGATGCGCCACATCGACAACTGCCTCAAGGCCGACGCGGCCTACGGCGCGGGGGTGGCGAAGGCGCTGGGCATCGAACTCTTCGAGCCGCAGACGGCGTGAGCGCCGCCACGCAGCAGCGCATCGGGTGATGGTGCTCGACAACGCGTTTTGACGATTCAGGAGACAGGCATGGAGATCCAGCAAGCCGGCAGGCTCGCGCCCGAACACTTGTACTCGCTCCAGGACTATGCGCGCCTGCGGCCCGATTTCCGGGCGCGGGTGATGGCGCACAAGGAGGCGCGCAAGGTGCCGATCGGGCCCAATGCGACGCTGTACTTCGAGGACCGCCTGACGATGCAGTACCAGGTCCAGGAGATGCTGAGGATCGAGCGCATCGCCGATCCCGCGGGGATCGCGGACGAGCTCGCCGTCTACAACGCGCTGGTTCCCGACGGCACCAACTGGAAGGCGACGTTCATGATGGAGTATCCCGACGCAGAGGAGCGGCGCAAGGCGCTCGCCGAGCTGAAGGGCGTCGAGCAGCGCGTGTGGGTGCGCGTGGCCGGCTTCGACCCGGTCTATGCCATCGCGGACGAGGACCTGGAGCGCGAGGACGAGACCAAGACCTCCTCGGTGCATTTCATGCGCTTCGAGCTCACGCCGGAAATGCGCCGCGCCGTGAAGGCAGGCGCCGCGATCGCGGCGGGCATCGATCATGAGCGCTACCGCCATTCGGTCGAGGCCGTCGCCCCCGCCGTGCGCGATTCGCTCGCGCTGGACCTGATGCCCTGAACGCGCACGCTGCGCTGACCCGAGGGCTCCTTGGGGTAGGATCGGGGCTCGCGCATGAGACCGATCACCCTGTTCCTGGGAGCGCTGTGGCTGGCGATCGCCTGCACCGCGAGCGCCCAGACCGCGCCGGGCAAGATGACCGGCGGCATCGCCTACTCGCTGCCGGAGTGGTTCAAGCCGAGCCTGCTGCACTTCAAGGACGACGTCGAGGAAGCCCGCAAGCAGGGCAAGCACGTCCTGGTATTCCTGCATCTCGAGGAGTGCCCGTACTGCGCGCGCATGCTGAAGGAGAGCTTCGCGAGCGCCGAGGACCGCGAGTTCCTCCGCACCCACTTCGACGTGATCGGGATCAACGTGCGCGGCGCCTCGGAGGTGGTCTGGATCGACGGCAATACCTACACCGAGCGCTCGCTAGCGAGCCACCTGAAGAGCTTCGGCACGCCGACGCTCGTCTTCCTCGGCCAGGACGGCAAGCCGGTGCTGCAGCTCCCCGGCTACCGCGACCCGCGGGCGCTGCGCCACGCGTTCGACTACGTGCGCACCAGGAGCTACCGCGGCGGCCGGTCGTTCGCCGCGTGGCTCGAGGCGCGGGAGCGCCCCGTGCTCTATCAGCTGCGCGACCATCCGCTGTTCGCTCGCGCCGCCGCCCCGAATTTGAAGGGCTACCGCGGGCCGATCGCCATCCTGTTCGAGGACCGCTACTGCGCCGACTGCGAGCGGTTCCACGAGCGCACGCTGCGCCACCCCGAGGTGATCGCCGAGATGAAGAAGTTCTTCTTCGTCCGGTTCGACGCCCGGTCGCACTACCGCGTGGTCGATCCCGGCGGCAAGGCCACCAGCCCGGCGCAGTGGGTCCGGGCGCTCGGCCTCACCTACCGCCCGGCGCTGGTGCTGTACGACGAAGGCCGCGAGATCATGCGCATCGACGGCCAGCTCTACCATTTCCACTTCAAGGAGAGGCTGCGCTACGTGAGCGGCAAGCACTACAAGCGCTTCGAGAGCCTCTCGCAGTACAACGCCGCGCGCCGC
>DATKAX010000406.1:0-5880 GCA_035514595.1 Burkholderiales bacterium | reverse complement strand
GGGCTCGCGACCGCGTATTACCTCGCGAAGGAGCACCGGATCACGAACATCGCGGTGCTGGAGAAGGGATGGATCGGCGGCGGCAACACCGGGCGCAACACCACCATCATCCGCTCCAACTACCTCTACGACGAGAGCGTGCGGCTCTACGACCACGCGCTCAAGCTGTGGGAGGGGCTGTCGCAGGCGCTCAACTACAACGTCATGTACTCGGCGCGCGGGGTGATGATGCTCGCGCACAACACGCACGACGTGCAGTCCTTCAAGCGCCACATCTACGCCAACCGGCTGAACGGCGTGGACAACGAGTGGCTCACGCCCGCGCAGGCGAAGGCATTCTGCGCGCCGCTTTCGATCGATCCCGGCGCGCGCTACGCGGTGCTCGGCGCGGCGCTGCAGCGGCGCGGCGGCGTGGCGCGGCACGACGCGGTGGCGTGGGGCTACGCGCGCGCGGCCGATGCGCTCGGCGTGGACATCATCCAGAACTGCGAGGTGCTCGAGATCCGCAGCGACAATTCCGGCGCGGTCGAGCGCGTGGTCACCAACCGGGGCACGATCCGCACGCCCAGGGTCGGCGTGGTCGCCGCCGGGCACACCAGCGTAGTGATGCGCCGCGCCGGGCTGCGCATGCCGCTGGAGAGCTTTCCGCTGCAGGCGCTGGTCTCCGAGCCGGTGAAGCCGGTGTTCCCGTGCGTGGTGATGTCGAACACGGTGCACGCCTACATCAGCCAGTCGGACAAGGGGGAGCTCGTGATCGGCGCGGGCACCGACCAGTACGTGTCCTACAGCCAGACCGGCGGGCTGCACATCGCCACGCACACGCTGGAGGCGATCTGCGAGCTGTTCCCGGTGTTCACGCGCCTGCGCATGCTGCGCAACTGGGGCGGGATCGTCGACGTCACGCCGGATCGCTCGCCGATCATCGGCAGAACGCCGGTTCAGGGCCTGTACGTGAACTGCGGCTGGGGCACGGGCGGCTTCAAGGCCACGCCCGGGTCGGGACACGTGTTCGCGCACACCCTCGCGAAGGACGCGCCGCATCCGATCAACGCCCCGTTCACGCTCGAGCGCTTCCGGACCGGGCGGCTGATCGACGAGGCGGCCGCCGCGGCGGTCGCGCACTGAGTCGCCGATGCTGCTGATCCACTGCCCCTGGTGCGGACCCCGGCCGGAGATCGAGTTCCGCGGCGGCGGCGAGGCGCACATCGCGCGCCCCGAGGACCCCGCGCGGCTCGACGACCGGCAATGGGCCGAGTTCCTGTTCTGGCGCTCCAATCCCAAGGGCCTGCACGCCGAGCGCTGGCTGCATGCGCACGGCTGCCAGCGCTGGTTCAACGCGCTGCGCGACACCGTGACCGACCGCATCGAGGTCACCTACAAGAGCGGCGAGCCACGCCCGCGATGACCCCGCAACACTTTCGGCTGCCGCGCGGCGGGCGCATCGATCGCCGCACGCCGCTCGCGTTCCGCTTCGACGGCGAGCGCCTGGGCGGCTATGCCGGCGACACGCTCGCCTCGGCGCTGCTCGCCAACGGCCGCGCGCTGGTCGCGCGCTCGTTCAAGTACCACCGGCCGCGCGGCGTGCTGTCGCACGGCTCGGAAGAGCCGAACGCGCTCGTCACGCTGCGCGGCGAGGGCGGACGCAGTGATCCGAACACGCGCGCCACGGTCGTCGAGCTGCGCGAGGGCTTGAGCGCCGTGTCGCAGAACCGCTGGCCCTCGCTCGGGTTCGATCTCGGCGCGGTGAGCGAAGCGGCCGCGCCGCTGCTGGCGGCCGGCTTCTACTACAAGACGTTCATGTGGCCGGCGTCTTTCTGGAACAAGCTCTACGAGCCGGCGATCCGGCGCGCCGCCGGCCTGGGCCGCGCGCCCGAGGCGCCGGATCCGGACCGCTACCAGCAGCGCCACGCGCATTGCGATGTGCTGGTCGCGGGCGGCGGGCCGGCCGGACTCGCCGCGGCGCTCGCCGCGTCGGCGGGCGGCGCGCGCGTGATCCTCGCCGACGAGCAGCCGGCGTGGGGCGGGAGCCTGCTGCACGACCCGTCGGCCGAGATCGAGGGACGCGCCGCGCTCGCGTGGGTGGACGAGGCGCTTGCCACGCTGCGCGGCCGCGAGAACGTCACCCTTCTTTCCCGCGCCACCGTATTCGGCATCTTCGGCCACAACCACGCCGGAATTCTGGAGCGCGTGACGAGCGTCGCGGGGTGCGACCTGCCGCGCGAGCGGCTGTGGCAGGTGCGCGCGCGCGACATCGTGGTCACCGCCGGAGCGCACGAGCGGCCGCTGCTGTTCGCGGACAACGACCGGCCGGGCATCATGCTGGCCGCGAGCGCCCGCGCCTACGTCGTGCGCTACGGGGTCGCGCCCGGCCACCGCGTGGTGGTGGCGACCTGCGGCGAGTCGGCGTACGCGGTGGCGCGCGATCTGCGCGCCGCGGGCGTCGGCGTGGTCGCACTCGTGGATGTGCGCCCGGAGAAGCACTGCCCTCAGGCGGACGAGCTGCGCGCGCAAGGCTTCGAAGTCCTGACCGGCCACACCATTACGGGCTCGGCAGGGCGAAAGCGCGTTCGCGCGCTGCATGTCGCCCCATGCCGCGACGGCTCGATCGGCGCCCCGCGCCGCATCGAGTGCGACGCCGTGGCGATGCACGGCGGCTGGACGCCTGCGGTGCATCTGCATTCGCAGGCGCGCGGCAAGCTCGAGTTCGATGCGGCGCTCGACGCCTTCGTGCCGCACGACGGGGTGCCGGGGCTGCGAAGCGCAGGCGCGGCGCGCGGCAACTACACGCTCTCGCAGTGCCTGGAAGACGGCTGGCGTGCCGGGTCTTCCGAGCCGCGCCGGTTCCAGGCGTCGCCATCGCCGGCCGGCTTCGCTCCGGTGCGCCTGCTCCCTGCGGCGCGCGCCCGGGCGCGGGTGTTCGTCGACTTCCAGAACGACGTGACGGCGAAGGACATCGGCCTCGCGCTGCGCGAGGGCTTCGAGTCGATCGAGCACGTGAAGCGCTACACCACCACCGGCATGGCGACCGATCAGGGCAAGACCTCCAACATGGCGGCGCTCGGCCTGGTCGCCGAGCGCCTCGGCCGCCCGGTGTCGCAGGTCGGCACCACGACCTTCCGCATGCCGTACACCCCGGTTAGCTTCGGCGCCCTGGTCGGTGCGCACCGCGGGCGGCTCTTCGACCCGGTTCGCGAGACACCGTCGCATGGCTGGGCCGCGGCGCGCGGCGCGTTGTTCGAGGACGTCGGGCAGTGGAAGCGCGCGCTCGCGTTTCCCGGCGCCGGTGAGGACCTGCACGCCGCGGTGCGGCGCGAATGCCGCAAGGTGCGGGAGGCGGGCGGCCTGCTCGATGCGTCTACGCTCGGCAAGATCGAGGTCGTCGGCCGCGACGCGCTCGAGTTCCTGAACCGCATGTACGTCAACAGCTTCGACCGGCTGGCGGTGGGCCGCTGCCGCTACGCCCTGATGCTGCGCGAGGACGGCTACGTCTACGACGACGGCATCGTGGCGCGGCTCGCGCCGGAGCGCTTCCACGTCACCACCACCACCGGCGGCGCGGCGCGCGTCCTGTCGCTCATGGAGGACTACCTGCAGACGGAGTGGAGCCATCTCCAGGTCTACCTCACCTCGACCACCGAGCAGTACGCGGTGCTCGCGGTGCAGGGGCCGCGCTCGCGCGAGCTGATCGCGCCGCTCGTCGAGGATATCGAGCTCTCCGAGGCCTTCATGCCGCACATGACGGTGCGCGCCGGGCGCTTCGCCGGCGCGCCGTGCCGGCTGTTCCGCGTCTCGTTCACCGGCGAGCCGGGCTACGAGATCAACGTGCCGTGGGGTCGCGGCGCCGCCCTGTGGGAGGAGCTGTGCGAGCGCGGCGCGGCGCTCGGCTTCGCGCCCTACGGCACCGAGACCATGCACGTGCTGCGCGCCGAGCGCGGCTACGTGATCGTCGGGCAGGAGACCGACGGCACCGTCACGCCGGATGACCTCGGCCTCGCCGGCATGATCGGAAGCGCGAAGCGCGACTTCGTCGGCAAACGCTCGCTCGCGCGTCCCGACCTGGTCGCTTCCGGCCGCAAGCAGCTTGTCGGCCTGCTCACGCAAGATCCGGCGCTCGTCATCGAGGAAGGCGCGCAGCTCGTCGCCGATCCCGCGCAGCCGCTGCCGATGACGATGCTCGGCCACGTCACCTCGAGTTACCTCAGCTCGAACTGCGGCCGCTCGATCGCGCTCGCGCTGGTCGCGGGCGGGCGCGGGCGCATCGGCCAGACCCTGCACGCCACCACCCCCGGCGGGTTCGCGCCGGTGAAGGTCACCGCCCCGGTGTTCCATGGCTGACGCCAGCCTGACGCCGCTTGCCGAATGCGCGCGCTGGTCGCTGCGGCTGCCGGCTGCGAGCGCCGAGCGCCATGCCGAGATCGCCGGCTTTCGCATCGCGCTGCCGATCAACCGCTGCGCCGCGCGCGACGAGCGCCTGTGCGCGCGGCTAGGGCCGGACGAGTGGCTGCTGTGCGCCTCCAGCACTTCGGATATTGAAGCCTCTATCGAAGCCGCGCTGGAAGGCAAGCACCATTCGCTGGTCGACGTCGGCCATCGCTACGCCGCCTTCGTCGTCGAAGGCGCAAAGGCCCACGTGCTGCTCGCGGCCGGCTGCCCGCTCGACCTGCATCCTTCGGCCTTCAGCGCCGGCGCCGCCACCCGCACGCTTCTCGGCAAGGCGGAAATCGTCCTGTGGCGCCCGACCGAAGCGCCCGCCTACCGCCTCGACTGCGCGCGCTCCTACGTGCCTTACGTTTTCGGCTTCCTGCGCGAAGCGGCGCGGGAATTTGCCTGAGTCAGCCTATGCGCGCGCGCAGCACGCGGCGCAGGAGCTTGCCGGAGGCGTTCTTCGGCAGCTCGGCGACGAACTCGATCTCGCGCGGGTACTTGTAGGGGGCGGTGGTGCGCCTCACGTGCGCCTGGAGCTCGGCGGCGAGCTCGGGCGTTCCGGCGTAGCCGAGGTTGAGCACCACGAAGGCCTTCACGATCTCGCCGCGCTCGGGGTCGGGCTTGCCGACCGCTGCGGACTCCTGCACCGCCGGGTGCTCGATCAGCGCGCTCTCGACCTCCATCGGCCCGATGCGGTAGCCGGCCGAGCCGATGATGTCGTCGGCGCGCCCCTCGTAGAAGAGATAGCCGTCCTCGTCCTGGCGCACCATGTCGCCGGTGAGCCAGTACTCGGCATTGCCGACGCGCGCGATCGCGGCGCGCGTGCGCTCCGGCTCGTTCCAGTAGCCGAGCATCATCTGCGGATTGGGAAGACGGATAGCAAGTTGTCCTTCCAGAATTGAAATTTCCAGTCCGGGAAGCGGCCTGCCCATCGATCCGGGCTTGACCGGCATGAAGGGATAGTTGCAGACGGTCATCAAAGTCTCGGTCTGGCCGTATGCGTCGAGCAGCGGGATGCCGGCCAGCGCCTGCCAGCGCCGCACGATCTCCGGGTTCACGGTCTCGCCGGCCGAGACCGCGAGGCGCAGGCGCGAGAGGTCGTGCGCCGACACGTCCTCGCTCACCAGGCGCCTGAACTCGGTCGCCGCGGCGCAGAACACGCTGACGCGGTGCCGCGCGAGCAGCGCGAGGCGCTCGCGCGGGTCGAAGCGCCCGCTGTAGAACAGCACCGCCGCGCCGCAGCTCCAGGGGCCGTAAAGGATCGCGGTGCCGGCCTTGCTCCAGCCGGTGTCCGCGGTGCACCACATCAGGTCCTCGGGCTTGAGGTCGTGCCAGTAGAGCGACGAGTAGCGCCAGGCGTAAAGCGCGCGCGCCGCGTGCGTCACGCCCTTCGGATTGCCGCTCGAGCCCGAGGTGTAATAGATCGCGACCGGGTCCTCGAGCCCGATCCTTCCC
>DATKAX010000405.1:0-10975 GCA_035514595.1 Burkholderiales bacterium | reverse complement strand
TCAAGTTCTGACCGACAGATCTGGCAGGGAGGAACGGGGGCGGCTTCGGCCGCCCTTTTTCTTTGTGGGTCAGGACGAAGGCGAGAGGCTCGCGATCGGGTCCGAGACGTGGCGGTCGAGGAACTCGGCGAGCCGCTTGCGATGCGCGAACTGCTAGCCAGGCCCGACGTCGACCCGGAATTGTCCGGGCGTGCTCACGATGTAACTGTGGGGCTGGAAGAACGCCTGCGTGCAGCCTGCGAGCCAGAGCGCCACGAAAGTGCCGGTAAGGTGCGCATGTCAGTGATAGAAGAGGATAGAGAGCGTCGCGGCGTTGAAGGTTTTCCCGGCTTCCCGGTTGCGCGCGAGATCCAGGCGCAGCGCGAGGTCGCGCCCGAGGCTGAAGCGCTGCTCCAGGCCGACGGAGGCCGGGGTGTCGTGCTCGCCGAGGAAGTAGCGCAGCGAGCGCGCGTAGGCGTGCATGCGCCAGCGCGGGCTCACGTCGACGAGCGCCCCGAGCCGGGGGCCCGCGCCGAGCGAATAGTCGTGCTCGAGGCGCGAATGAAAGCGCGTGCCGGCATCGAGCAGCGCATAAAGGAGCATGCGCTTCCCGGCGGCCGACCACGCGCCGCCTGCTCCGCCGTCCACCGCGGCAACCAGCGGTCTGCCGCCCTCGCGCACGAACGAGCGCCGCCAGCCGGCCGCGATCTTCCATGACCAGGACTGGAAGAAGTCGTCGCGCGGCGTGAGCGAGACGATGTCGATGGGCGTGAAGCTTTCGATCTGCGTGCTTCCGCGCTCGTAGTGGCGCAGCGCGAAGCTGAAGAACTCGATCTGGGCTCCCGGCACGTATCCATCCTCGGGATCGAGGATGTCGTGGTAGGTCGGCCGCAGCCGCAGCTCCGCGAAGTCGCGCCCCGCGTGGCGGCCGGCCCCCAGGGTGGTGCGCGAAGAGGCGTGTCCCTGGTCGGGCCGCGCGCCGTGATGGGCCATGGAAGGCGTCTGCGCCGGTGCATCGATCCGGCTGCGCGCGACCAGCAGCTCGCGAGCAAGCGCACCCGGGTCGGGGACGTCCTCCTTGCCGATGGCGCGGCGGTAGTTCACGTACTCGTGGCTCGTCTCGAGCACTGCGGCGGCGCGCTCCGCAGGCAGCTCGCTCAGCTTCGCATCCGTGGTGCTCAGGTGGCGGCGACTCAGCTCCTTGGCGAGATTGCGTTCCTTCTCTGACATGTGCTCCAGCCGCCGGCCGATGAGCGTGGCGTTCGCCGGCCGGTACACGGCCTTCGCCGCCAGCCCCGGGTGGCCGGTGACCGCGCGCACCGTGTCCGAGGGCAGCGCCCACCAGCGAAACGCCGCGGCGAGATCCAGCTCCGGTCGCGCGACTTGCAGCAGACGCAGGAGATGGTACGAGCAGTTCTCGTCGAAGAAGTAGTACTCGAAATAGGCCGGAAGGAGCTCCCAGGCGTGCCTGAGGACGCGCTCTACCTCTTCGTGTGTGAAGTTCAGCTCATATTCCCAGAGATCGCGGTTCTCCAGGTCGCTGTACTCGCGGACCTTGAGGTAGTAGGGCAGGATCGAGTAGGCGCCGGGATAGCCGCCGAGCAGGCCCTTGACCGCGAATATCAGCCCGTTGGTCTCGTCCGTGTTCGCCGCGAAATTGACCGCGTAGGCGAGCAGCCGGGTGCGCTCGTCCTGGTCCCGGGCATCGACCCTTAGCAGAGTGTGCCCGTACATCGAGGACGGGTTGTTGAGATAGGCGGAGGCGAACACGAGGGTGAGTCCCTTCGCGTTCAGCGCGGCGCGCCATTCCTCGAAGCGCCTGCACTCGCGAAACGGAAGCCTGCCCCGGTCGAAGCCGAGCTGCTCGTCGAGCCATGTCCGGCGCGCGATGAAGGCGCATTGCGGATTCTGGCGCTCCGGGGTTTCTTCGCTGTCCGAGGTGAAGCTCGCAAGCGTGGCTTCGAGCTCCGACTGTGGATTGACCTTGCCGTCGGGCGCGGTGAAAAAATCGGGGCTGTCGACCAGGCTGTGCACCCCTGGCGAAGCGAGATTGGGCACGTAATGCAGCAGCTTGTGCCACTCCGGCCGCTCGGCGAGCCGCAGCTCGCGCGATCTCGCGGCGAGCTTCTCGAGGTACTCGTGATCACCTGCGGCGAGCGCCTCGTGGTGCGGCCAGAGCAGCGCCGCGATAACGAGATACGAGGACGCGCGCATTTCGCCGATGGTAGGGCAAAAAAAACCCCGCGGCGCGAGCCGCGGGGTTTTTCGGGACTTACGGTGCTGCTAGATCAGAGCGCCGCGGTGTAGCGCGCGAGCCGGGCGTCCGCCGCCATGACTTCGCGCAGCGAGACGACGACCTGCTGCGTGGCGACTTCGTTGCTCGGGAAGATGCGCGCCATGTTGTCCTTGGCGACGCGGTTGAAAAGCGCACGGTCCTGCGCCTCGAGGCCGAGCAGGTGGGCAAGGGAGTCGAGCGTCTCTCCGCTTCCGACCGCCATGTCACGCGCCAGCTGCTGCTTGTTGCCGTCGATGAACAGCGCCGTCTTCCAGTTCGAGCTTACCGCCCCGTCCTGCGTGCAGCCCGACGTGCCGCTCGTGACGCCGAAGGTCTGGTTGCCGAACGTGCTGTTGGTGGTCGCCGCGAGCACCTGCGGCGCGATTCCGCGCTGCCCTTCGAATACCTTGGAGCCCCAGCCGCAGGTACCGACGTTGTTTTCGCCCGCCGCCATCGCGGCCATGGGAACCGCTGCCAGCACGGTCACAAAGAGTTTTTTCATCTGCGCTTTCCCTAGAGTTGGTCAGGTTTTTTCGCTTCCCAGCATTCCCGCGGATTCGGGAACCCGTATGGATTCTATGAATGTGCATGAAGAGTCGAGCGGGTTACTAGCGGATCATGCAGCCGAAGATGCAACTGCCGTTGCTATTTCGCAACAGGCTGCCGCAATCGTGTGCACTATGCCTCAGGGCGCAGTGAATCTCTCCCGAGCTCCGTTGTAGTGTTGACCCGGCCTCCACAATCAGGGGAAAGCAATGAACAAGAGCAAAGCGGGATGGGTGGTTCTCGGTCTCGCCGCCGCCGCATTTGCGGGGCAGGCGGCGGCGCAGGATTAGGGGTACTACCTCGGCGCTTCGGTCGGGGAATCGCAGTTCCGGAAGAGCTGCCAGGGGATCACCGCAGGCTGCGACGACAAGGATCTGGGGTGGCGCGTGTTCGGCGGCTACCACCTCAACCGGATTTTCTCGGTGGAAGTCGGTTACGCCAATCTCGGCGAGGCGACCACCCCGGCGGACGTGCGTGAAGTCAAGGCCCTGGACGTGTCAGCGATCGGCGGCTATCACTTCACGCCGCTAAGGACAACGTCGGCGCACTGAGCGCCGGAGTGGTCGTGAGCTTTTGAGATCGCGCGGCCGAGGGCCGCGCTGTCATCTGGCAGAATGCCGGCGTGAGCGTCCAGACCGACCGGCTGATCTCCGCCCGGCCCGCAACGCCCCAGGAAGAGCAGTTCGAGCGCTCCCTGCGGCCCGGTACGCTCGCCGAGTATGTCGGGCAGGAAAAGGTGCGGGGGCAGCTCGAAATCTTCATCCAGGCGGCGCGCGCGCGCGGCGAGGCGCTCGACCACGTGCTGCTGTTCGGCCCGCCGGGCCTGGGAAAGACCACGCTCGCGCACATCATCGCGCGCGAGCTCGGCGTCAACCTGAGGCAGACCTCGGGGCCGGTGCTCGAGCGCCCGGGCGATCTTGCCGCCATCCTCACCAACCTCGAGCCGCGCGACGTGCTGTTCATCGACGAGATCCATCGCCTCTCGCCGGTGGTCGAGGAAATCCTGTACCCGGCGCTGGAGGATTTCCAGATCGATATCATGATCGGCGAGGGCCCCGCGGCGCGCTCGATCAAGCTCGACCTGCCGCCCTTCACCCTGGCCGGCGCCACGACGCGCGCCGGCATGCTGACCAACCCGCTGCGCGACCGGTTCGGGATCGTGGCGCGGCTCGAGTTCTACAGCGCCGGCGAGCTCGCCGCGATCGTGCATCGCTCGGCGCGCCTGCTGCAGGTGCCCCTCGAGGAGGAGGGCGCGGGCGAGATCTCGCGGCGCTCGCGCGGCACGCCGCGCGTGGCGAACCGCCTGCTGCGCCGCGTCCGGGACTACGCTCAGGTAAAGGCCGACGGCGGGGTGACGAGAAGCGTCGCCGAAGCGGCGCTGCGCATGCTCGACGTCGACGTCCTGGGCCTGGACGTCATGGACCGCAAGCTGCTGCTCGCCGTGATCGAGAAGTTCTCGGGCGGCCCGGTGGGGCTGGACAACCTCGCCCATGCGATCGGCGAGGACGCCGACACCATCGAGGACGTGCTCGAGCCCTTCCTCATCCAGCAGGGCTTCCTGCAGCGCACCCCGCGCGGGCGCGTTGCGACGCTGACGGCATACCGCCATTTCGGCATCGCGGCGCCGGCCGCCTCACGCGACCTGCTTTCGGACGCTTGACCCAGGCTTTCAAGCTCCCGCTGCGCGTCTACTACCAGGATACCGACGCCGGGGGAGTCGTTTTTCACGCTCAGTACCTGGCGTTCATGGAGCGCGCTCGCACCGAGCTGCTCAACGCTGCGGGTCTTGACCTCGCCTGCATGGCGTCGCGGCGGCGGGTCCTTTTCATGGTTCATGAGATATCGGTCAGATACCACCTCCCCGCGCGGCTCAACGAGCTGCTATCGGTGAGCGCCGAAGTGGTTAAAATTGGCCGCGCAAGCCTCGTGTTCCGTCAGCGCGTGGAACGCGGCGCCGAGCTTCTGGTGGAAGCCGACGTGACGCTCGCGCTGGTCGACAGCGACCGGATGAAGCCCGCACGCATGCCCGCAGAACTCGAACAGGCGCTCCTCAAGTGACCGGCCAGGATCTGGACATCTGGACGCTGATCCTGAACGCCAGCTTGGTCGTGAAGGTGGTGATTCTGCTGCTGCTGGTGGTGTCGTTCCTGTCGTGGATGTACATCTTCCAGAAGTGGTTCTCGATCCGGCGCGCCGGCAGGCAGGCCGAGCATTTCGAGCGTGCTTTCTGGGGCGGCAACGATCTCGGCGCGCTCTACCAGGGCGCGGTCAACAACCGGCACACGATCGGCAGCCTGGAGCGCATCTTCGAGGCCGGCTTCCGCGAGTTCGCCAAGCTGCGCGGCCAGCGCGGCACCGACCCGAGCGACATGGTGGACGGGGCGCGCCGCGCGATGCGCGCCACGTTCCAGCGCGAGATGGACTTTCTCGAGCGGCACCTCTCGTTTCTCGCCTCCACCGGTTCGGTGAGCCCCTACGTCGGGCTGTTCGGGACGGTGTGGGGGATCATGCATGCGTTCCGCAGCCTCGCCAACGTGCAGCAGGCGACGCTCGCCCAGGTGGCGCCCGGGATCGCCGAGGCCCTCGTCGCCACCGCGATCGGGCTGTTCGCCGCCATTCCGGCGGTCGTCGCCTACAACCGCTATTCGCACGACATCGACCGCCTCGCGAACCGCTTCCAGAGCTTCATGGAGGAGTTCTCGAACATCCTGCATCGGCAGGCGGTGAGGTAGCCATGCCGGGCCTACGCAAGCGCGGCCCGATGCACGAGATCAACGTCGTGCCCTACGTCGACGTCATGCTGGTGCTGCTCGTGATCTTCATGGTGACCGCGCCGCTGTTTACGCCCGGCGTCATCGACCTTCCGACGGTGGGCAAGGCAAGCCAGCCGCGCGTCGTGCCGCTGGAGGTCTTCGTCAAGGCCGACAACAGCCTCCTGGTGCGCGAGCGCGACCGCACCGGGGCGGTCGTGCAAGAGCGCACCGTGTCGCGCGGCGAGCTCGCTCGCTTCATCGAGAGTGCCCGGGCGAAGGGCGATGAGCTGTCGGTCCTGATCGGCGGCGACAAGAGCGCGCGCTACGAAGCGGTGCTTCAGGTCGTGGATGAGCTGCGCCGGCAGGGCGTCCAGAAGGTCGGCCTGCAGGTGAAGACGACGCAGTGAGCGTTTTTGTCCTGGGCTCTCGCGAGCGCCGCGAGCCGGCCATGATGCGCTCGTTCTTTCTTGCCGCCGCGGTGCATCTAGGGCTGGTCGCCGCCATGTTCCTGGGCACGCACTGGCAAAGCCGTCCACCGCAAGCGGTGACGGTGGAGCTCTGGGAGGCGCCGCCACCGCCCCCGCCGCCCCCGGTCGCAGAGGCGCCCAAGCCGCCGCCACCGAAGCCTGATCCGGTTCCGGTCAAGCCGGAACCGCCGCCGCCGAAGCCAGACATCGCCATCAAGGAAAAGCCCAAGCCGAAGCCCGAGCCGAAGCCCGAGCCGAAGCCGGAGCCGAAGCCCGAGCCGAAGCCCGAGCCGAAGCCGGAGCCGAAGCCGGAGCCCAAGCCGCAGCCCAAGCCGAAACCGCAGCCCAAGCCCGAGCCCAAGGCCGAGCCGAAGCCGGACCCCGATTTCGAGCAACGCCTGCGCGAGCAGGTCGCGATGGAGCAAAGGGCGCTTGAGACGAAGCAGCGCGAGAGGCTGCTGCAGGAGCTGCTCGCGCGGCAGAGGGCAGAATCGGCACGACAGCAGGCGGATGCTCGCACGAAGGCGTTGAACGAGTACATCGCCCGCATCCAGTTCAGAGTGCGCTCGAACTGGATTCTGCCGGCCGATCTCGTCGGCAATCCGGAGGCGGTCTTCGACGTCGTGCAGCTGCCCACCGGCGAGGTGCTGTCGGCGAAACTCGCCAGATCGAGCGGCAATGCGGCCTATGACGCGGCGGTGGAGCGCGCTATCTGGAAATCCTCTCCGCTGCCGCTGCCGGCCGCCCGGGAGTTGTTCGAGCGCGAACTGAAACTTACCTTCCGCCCGCGGGACTAAGCACTGGGCGTCGCCGTTCGGCGACAGACCGCGCCGGTTCGGGTGGCGATAAAATCATCGTCGAAGAAAAGGAGGTCGCAGCGCATGCTTGCGCGTTTGGTTTCACTTCTCGGGCTGACATTCGTGCTCGCCGCACCGCTCGCCCGGGCGCAGCTTTCTATCGAGATTACCGGGGCCGGGGAGCAGCGCATCCCGATCGCCGTCGTCCCGTTCGCCGGCGAGGCGGCGCTCGACCCCGGACTGAGTGCCATCGTGCGGGCGGATTTGGAGCGCAGCGGCCGGTTCCGCGGCCTCGAGCTGCCCCCGCTTGTGCCGCACCCGACCGAGTCCTCCACCATCAACTACCCCGAGTGGCGCTCGCGGCTCGCCGACGCCCTGGTGCTCGGCTCGGTCGCCACGCGCCCCGACGGCCGGTTCGAGGTGCGCTTTCGCCTGTTCGACGTGGTCAAGCAGGCGCCGCTCGGCGGCATCGCCTATACGCTCTCGCGCGAACAGGTGCGCGCCACCGCGCACCGCATCGCCGACTTCGTCTATGAGAAGCTGACGGGGGAGCGCGGCGTATTCTCGACCCGCATCGCCTACGTGGTGAAGCGCGGGAACCGCTACGAGCTGCAGATCGCGGATGCGGACGGCGCCGGCGCGGAAACCGCCCTGGCCTCGTTCGAGCCGATCATCTCGCCGGCCTGGTCGCCCGACGGCCGGCGGCTCGCCTACGTGTCCTTCGAGAACAAGAAGCCGGTGGTGTACGTGCATTCGCTTCTCGACGGCCGGCGCCACGTGGCGGCGAACTTCAGAGGCTCGAACTCGGCGCCCGCCTGGTCGCCCGACGGCTCCAGGCTCGCGGTATCCCTGTCGCGCGAGGGCGGCTCACAGGTCTTCCTCATGAATCCGGACGGCAGCGGGGTGCGCCGGCTGACCCACTCGAGCGCGATCGACACCGAGCCGCGCTTCTCGCCCGACGGCCGGATGCTGTACTTCACCTCCGACCGGGGAGGCAGCCCGCAGATCTACCGCATGCCGGTCGCGGGCGGCGGGGAGCCGCAGCGAGTGACCTTCGAGGGAAGCTATAATGTTTCGCCGCGAATAAGTCCCGACGGCAAGACGCTCGCATACGTGATGCGCAACGCCGGCAGGTTCCAGGTGGCGCTGCTGGATCTCTCGAACCGCCAGGTGCAGATCATTACCGACAGCGACCGCGACGAGTCCCCCAGCTTCGCGCCGAACGGCCGCATGATTCTTCTTGCCACGGTGATCGGCGGTCGCGGGGTGCTATCCGCAGTGTCTTCAGACGGCCGCATCAAGCAGCGCCTGAGCACGACCGCCGGCGACGTGCGCGAGCCGGCGTGGGGACCGTTCATCGAATGAAAAAAGGAGGCATGTGATGCGAGCAACCCTGACCACCAGCCTGATCGCCGCAATCTGCGCTGTCGTGCTTGCAGCCTGCACCACTACCGCGACGGACGGGCAGGCACCGGGGGGGGTCGAGGGCCGCGGGACGCCGGGGCTCGGGAAGCCCGGCGCGCGCAGCGACCCGATCGAGCGCAAGCCGATCGCAAGCGTCGACCTCACGCAGAGCCGCAAGGATCCGCTGGAGGCGCTCAAGGATCCCGGCAACATCCTGTCGCAGCGCTCGATCTTCTACGACTTCGACAGCTTCGACGTCAAGGAGGAGTACCGCGGCATCGTCGAGGCGCACGCCAAGTACCTGCGCGAGAACCCGCAGGCGCGCATGCTGATCCAGGGCAACACCGACGAGCGCGGCAGCCGCGAGTACAACGTCGGCCTCGGGCAGCGTCGCTCGGAAGGCGTGAAGAAGATGATGGTGCTGCTGGGCGCGCGCGACGACCAGATCGAATCGGTCAGCCTGGGCGAGGAGAAGCCGCTCACCGAGGGCTCCAGCGAGGAGGTCTGGTCGAAGAACCGGCGCAGCGACATCCTCTACTCCGGTGAGTACTGAGCGTCCCATGCGCCGCCTCTCGCTGATCGCAGTACTGGGCTGGGCACTCGCCGCCCCGGCGTTTGCGCAGGGCTTCTTCGACGACGCCGAGGCGCGCCGGCGCATCGAGCTGCTGCGACAGCAGGTGCAGGAGAACCAGCGCCTGCTCGACGAGCGGCTGGGGAAAGTGGAGGCCGCCTCCGCCGGCGCCACCGACCGCGGCGCGATCCTCCAGCTCGCCTCGCAGATCGACGAGCTGCGTGGCGAGGTCGCGCGCATGCGCGGCCAGATCGAGGTGCTCGCGAACCAGACCGAGGTCGCGGAGCGGCGCCAGAAGGACCTCTACCTCGACATCGACACGCGGCTGCGCAAGCTCGAGCAGGCGCAGGAGCAGCAGGCGGCCGCCGCTGCCGCAGCGGCGCAGAAGCCGCCGCCAGCGGCTGCGCCGGGCGAGCCGACCCAGGCCGAGACCCAGGCCTACCAGGCGGCGCTCGAGCAGTTCAAGCTCGGCAACTATTCCATGGCGGTCGCCGCGATGCAGGGCTTCCTCATCACCTACCCGGCGAGCCCGCTCGCCTCGAACGCGCAGTACTGGGTCGGCATGGCGCACTCCGGCCAGCGCGACTACAAGAGCGCGATCGAGGCGCAAAGAAGGCTGCTCTCGGTGTGGCCCGACAGCCAGAAGGCACCCGATGCGATGCTCAGCATCGCGAGCGCGCAGGAGACCATGGGCGACCGCAAGAGCGCGCAGAAGACCCTGGAAGAGCTGATCGCCCGGTATCCGAACAGCAGCTCCGCCACCAGCGCGAAGCAGCGCCTCGCCGCCTTCGCCAAGCGCTGATACGCCGCCAAAACTGGCGCGCCGCGCGGATGGGCTGATAAAATTCCGCCCTCCCCACGGGTCGTTAGCTCAGCTGGTAGAGCAGCGGACTTTTAATCCGTTGGTCGGCGGTTCGAATCCGCCACGACCTACCAAACACTTCAAAGCCTTACGTGTTCAAGCCCGCGCAACCCGCGGGCTTTTTTCGTTCCGTGGGCCACTTTTGGGACACTCAGTCGAAGAAGAAGAGAGAACTGCACCGCACTCGATAGCGTCCTCCGACCCGCTACTGCTTCAGGGATATCTTCTCGGTTTGGCGTTCAGATATTGAAATTCTCTCGGTCCCTGTAGTTATCGCTGGAGCTATCGCATTTACTCTCAATGATTCCGGTTTCTCAATAATAAGTCTTCTCCTTCAAATACGTACGTCACAAAGCAATTGTCGTCAGAATCCCTAAACGCTACTCTCAACATCATTACAAGGGAGTGGCGTTTGCATGGCAGTCATCGAGGAGCGCGGACGCGGGTTACCGCGCCCGCGTAAGGATCAAAGGGTTTCCTCCTCAGTCGGCGGCGTTTGAGCGACTGACCGACGCCAGGCGTTGGGCGCAGCAGACAGAAGCTGCGATCCGGGAAGGTCGTCACTTCAATACGGTCGAGGCCAAGAAATATACCGCGGCCGAGCTCATCGACCGATATATCCGCGACGTCATCCCTCAGAAGAAGCCCAACAGCCGCGGTACGCAGAAGGCGCAGTTGGAGTGTGGGAGAAGCAAGGAACGCTATCAGGCCGACATGGCGGCGGTGCAGAAGTGAGCGTACTCGGTAAACACGCGCTGCTTGAGGCGATGAACGAACCCAAGCTGAGTGATCGGCTCGTCGTCACGCCGATATTCGTTGAGGATCAAGTCGGCCCCGGGTCCATCGATATCCGTCTCGGTCACGAATTCATTACCACCCGCCGCGGAGGAGGAAAGGACCCTGTATCCGACACGAGGAGAGCTCGACGAGGTGGCGCCCGCGAATCCGGTATACATCCGGCCGATCGTGGGATTCTGGCGCTGGTCCCCCCTAAAAGAGGTTCTTGTCTCTGCCGCCAATTCCCTCGCCCTTGAGGCAGTTGGCATCAGGGACGACCTGGTGGCGCCATCACCTTCCGATGAGGGCGAGTGCCGAGGCGGCATCGTCGCTACCATCGAAGTGCCGTACAACCTTCCGCCGCGCGCCTTCGTCTTCGCTTACGACTGCACCTGGGAGACGTTCGATGGCTTCGTCGAGGCGGTCCGAAAGGCGCTCATTCCCAGTTCTGCCCATCTGCACGGGGTCATCGTTTTATCGAAAGGCTGGTATCTGCATCAAGTTGCGCACCAGCCTGCGGGCGTCCCAAAGTTGAAGGCCTTCC
>DATKAX010000404.1:0-2348 GCA_035514595.1 Burkholderiales bacterium | reverse complement strand
GGCCGGGCAAGCCCTATCCCTTGGGAGCGACCTGGGACGGCTCCGGCACCAATTTCGCCCTGTTCTCGGCGCACGCCGAGAAGGTCGAGCTGTGCCTGTTCGACGATGCAGACGGCGCCGAGGTCGCGCGCGTCGTGCTGCCGGAGAACACGCACGAGATCTGGCACGGCTACCTGCCGGACGTGCGCCCCGGGCAGCACTACGGCTACCGGGTGTACGGGCCCTACGAGCCGGCGGCGGGGCACCGCTTCAACCACCACAAGCTGCTGATCGATCCCTACGCCAAGGCGCTCGCCGGGCGGCTCGAATGGCACGACGCGCTCTTCGGCTACCGCGTCGGCGACGAAAAGGCCGACCTCTCGTTCGACGAGCGCGACAGCGCGCCCTACATGCCGCGCTGCCGGGTGGTCGACCCGGCCTTCACCTGGGGGCGCGAGCGGCCGCCGCCGCTGCCGTGGCACGAGGCCATCGTCTACGAGATGCACGTGCGCGGCTTCACGATGCGCCGCGCCGACGTCGCCGAGGAGGCGCGCGGCACCTTCGGCGCGCTCTCGAGCGCGCCGGTGGTGCAGTACCTGAAGGACCTGGGCGTGAGCGCGGTCGAGCTGCTGCCGGTGCACGCGTTCGTGCACGACCGGCGCCTGGTCGAGAGGGGCCTGCGCAACTACTGGGGCTACAACTCGATCGGCTTCTTCGCGCCGTATCCCGAGTACCTCGGCCGCGGCGGCATCGGCGAGGTGAAGACCTTCGTGCAGCTGATGCACGACGCCGGCATCGAGGTGATCCTCGATGTGGTCTACAACCACACCGCCGAGGGCAGCGAGATGGGCCCGACGCTGTCCTTGCGCGGCATCGACAACAAGACCTACTACTACCTCACCGAGGACCTGCGCCGCTACAACGACTTCACCGGCACCGGCAACGCGCTCGAGCTGCGCCATCCGTACGTGCTGCGCATGGTGACCGATTCGCTGCGCTACTGGGTCGAGGAGATGCGCGTCGACGGCTTCCGCTTCGACCTCGCCAGCACACTGGCGCGCGTCGACGGGACGTTCCACGAGCATGCGAGCTTCCTCGACGCGGTGGCGCAGGACCCGGTGCTCGACTCGGTGAAGCTGATCGCCGAGCCCTGGGACACCGGCCCCGGCGGCTACCAGGTCGGCAACCTGCCGCCCGGCTGGGCGGAGTGGAACGACCAGTACCGCGACACGGTGCGCCGCTTCTGGAAGGGCGACGAAGGCCAGCTTCCCGCGCTCGCCTCGCGCTTCTCGGGCTCTGCGGACATCTACCGGCGGCGCGGCCGGCGCACCTGGGCGAGCGTCAACTTCGTCACCGCGCACGACGGCTACACGCTGCGCGACCTGGTGAGCTACGAGCGCAAGCACAACGCGGCGAACAAGGAGGACAACCGCGACGGCTCGGACTCGAACTACAGCTGGAACTGCGGCGCCGAGGGCGCGACCGACGACCCGGCGATCCTCGCGCTGCGCCGGCGCCAGATGCGCAACTTCCTCGCCACGCTGCTGCTCTCGCAGGGCGTGCCGATGCTGGTCGCGGGCGACGAGATCGCGCGCACCCAGGGCGGCAACAACAACGCCTACTGCCAGGACAACGAGGTGAGCTGGATCGACTGGACGCTCGGCGAGGAGGCGCAGAGCCTGCTCGAGTACACGCAGAAGCTGATTGCGCTGCGCCGCAGCCACATCGTGCTGCACCGCTCGCGGCACTTCCAGGGCACGCTCATCCCGGGGACCGAGGTGAAGGACGTCACCTGGCTGAGGCCCGACGGCGCCGAGATGGCCGAGGCGGACTGGAAGAACGCCCACGCCCGCGCGCTCGGGCTGCTGCTATCCGGCGAGGCGGGGCTGCTGCACCTCACCGAGACCGGCGAGCAGGAGCCCGACGACACCTTCTGCCTGCTGCTCAACGCCGCCCACGAGGACGCCGCGTTCGCGCTGCCCGCGCCCAACGGCGGGCGCTGGCGCACCGTCATCGACACCGCCGACGAGGCGGGCTTCGTCGCCGGGCGCAGCTTCGCGCCGGGCGATCGCGTCGCGCTGAAAGCCCGCTCGTTGCAGCTCCTCGTGCTGGAGCTCTCCCAGCCGGTTGCGGAGCGATGACGCTCATTGATCCATGTCAATCCGACCGCCAGCGCCCGATCTAGGATCTTTCCGAAGGTTCCCCACAAGGAGAGGTCATGGACAGGATCAGCACGGACAAATTGATGCAGGACATGCGCGCAGTCGTGGTCGACGCGGAGGATCTGCTGAAGGCGACCGCCGGCCAGACCGGCGAGCGCGTCGAGAAGGCGCGCGAGCGTGCCGAGGAATCGCTGCGCGCCGCCCGCG
>DATKAX010000403.1:0-3287 GCA_035514595.1 Burkholderiales bacterium | reverse complement strand
TCAGCGATTGCTCGGCGGCAGCCTGCGCCTTGGCGATCGAGCCGTGGCTGCGCCAGTCGAAGCCGCGCGGGACGGCGACGTTGACCAGCACCTGCGGGTACATCACGAGATCGGCGGTGAGCTCTTCAAGCGTGCGCCCGGACTCGCGCATCGCGTGCAGCACCTGCAGCGCGGAGACGATGCCGTCGCCGGTGGTGTGCTTGTCCAGGCAGATGAGATGGCCGGAATTCTCGCCGCCGAGCTGCCAGCCGCGGCTGCGCATCAGCTCGAGCACGTAGCGGTCGCCGACTCGGGCGCGCTCGAACGGGATCTCGAGGCGCTGCATCGCCTTTTCGAACGCGAAGTTGGTCATCAGCGTGCCCGCCACGCCGGCGAGCTTCTCCCTGCCGGCGCGATGCCGGGCGATCGCGTAGAGCAGCTGGTCGCCGTCGTAGCTGCGCCCGGCGCCGTCGACCATCAGGACCCGGTCGCCGTCGCCGTCCAGGGCGATGCCGAGCTGCGCTTCTTCCTTCAGGACTTCGCTTTTCAGCGCCTGGGGGGAAGTCGCGCCCGAGGCGTCGTTGATGTTCAGCCCGTCGGGCGCGATGCCGATCGGCGCGACGTCGGCGCCGAGCTCGTGGAACACGTGCGGCGCGACGCTGTAGGCGGCGCCGTGGGCGCAGTCGACCACGATCTTCATGCCCTTCAGGTCGAGCTCGGCGGGGAAGGTCGACTTGCAGAACTCGATGTAGCGCCCGCCCGCATCGTCGACGCGCCGCGCGCGGCCGAGCTGCGCCGCCTGGTTGCAGCCCATCGGCTGCACCATCTGCGCCTCGATCGCCGCCTCGGTGTCGTCTGGCAGCTTGAAGCCGTCGCCCGAGAAGAACTTGATGCCGTTGTCGGGATAGGGATTGTGCGAGGCGCTGATCACTACGCCGGCGGAGAGCCGCAGCGCCCGGGTGAGGTAGGCGACGCCCGGCGTGGGCAGCGGCCCGCACAGCAGCACGTCGACCCCGGCGGCGGAGAACCCGGCCTCGAGCGCGGCCTCGATCATGTAGCCCGAGATGCGCGTGTCCTTGCCGATCAGCACCGAAGGATGGCCGCCCTGCCCCTTTATCTGTGCCGACATGACCTTGCCGGCGGCGTAGCCGAGCCGCAGCACGAAATCCGGGGTCATCGGGCTTTCGCCCACCGTGCCCCTCACCCCGTCGGTTCCGAAGTATTTTCGCGTCATGCCTTCTGGTACGCCTCCCACACACGCACCACGTCCACGGTCTCGCGAACGTCGTGCACTCGCAGTATTCTCGCGCCGCCCTGCAGCGCGAGCAACGCCGCGGCGAGGCTCGCGGCGAGGCGCTCGCCCACGGGCCGGCCGGTCAGCAGGCCCAGGGTCGACTTGCGCGATAGCCCGACCAGCAGGGGAACCGCCAGGTCCCTGAAGCCGGAAAGGCCTTTCAGCAGCGCCAGGTTGTGCACCGCCGTCTTGCCGAAGCCGAAGCCCGGATCGACGACGATCCGGTCGGCCGCGACCCCGGCGGCACGCGCGGCATCGGCGCGCTCCTTCAGAAAGTCCCTGACCTCGCCCACCACGTCATCGTAGTGCGGGTCGTGTTGCATCGTCGCCGGGTCGCCCTTCTTGTGCATGAGGCACACGGCGCAGCCGCTCCTGGCGAGCGCCGCCGTCGCCCCCGGCGCCGCGAGCGCCTCGATGTCGTTGATCATCGAGGCACCCGCCTCCAGCACCGCCTGCATGACGGCGGGACGACGGGTATCGACCGAAACCGGCTTTTCGAGGCTTTTGAGCGACTGAAGCACGGGCAGCAACCGGCGCAATTCCTCTTCTTCCGACACCGGCGCCGAGCCGGGGCGCGTCGACTCGGCGCCGAGATCCACGAGGTCGGCGCCTTCGTCGGCAAGGCGCCGCGCGTGAGCGAGCGCCGCGCCCGCGTCCAGAAAGCGGCCGCCGTCGGAGAAGGAGTCGGGCGTGATGTTCACCACGCCCATGATGAGAGGCCTATCGAGCGGGAGGGAGAAGCGCCCGCATCGCAGGATCACGCGGCAGGATGCGGAGCCGTCTCGCCCTGCGGGCCGCCATCGCTCGCGGGCCTGGAGGGCGCCTGCGAGCCGCCGGAAGGCTTGGGCGGCCGCGGCGGCTTGCCCGACATGATGTCGCCGATCTGGTCGGCGTCGAGCGTCTCGTACTCGAGCAGCGCCGCCGCCATCGCCTCGACCTTGTCGCGGTTGTCCTCCAGCAGCTTGCGCGCAAGGCGGTACTGCTGGTCGATGATGCGCCGGATCTCGGCGTCGACCTTCTGCATGGTCGCCTCGGACACGCTCTTGTGCGTGGTCACCGAGCGACCGAGGAACACCTCGCCCTCGTTCTCGCCGTAAACCATCGGCCCGAGCTCGTCGGACATGCCCCACTGGGTGACCATGCGGCGCGCGAGCTCGGTGGCGCGCTCGAAGTCGTTCGCCGCGCCGGTGGTCATCTGGTTCATGAACAGCTCCTCGGCGATGCGACCGCCGAACAGCACCGCGATCATGTTGAGCAGCCGATCGCGGTCCTGGCTGTAGCGGTCCTGCTCGGGCAGCTGCATGGTGACGCCGAGCGCGCGCCCGCGCGGGATCACCGTGACCTTGTGCACCGGGTCGGTCTTGGGCAGGAGGCGGGCGACGATGGTATGGCCCGACTCGTGGTACGCGGTGTTGCGGCGCTCCTCCTCGGGCATCACCATCGAGCGTCGCTCGGCGCCCATGATGATCTTGTCCTTGGCGCGCTCGAAGTCGTCCATGTCGACCAGGCGCTTGTTGCCGCGCGCGGCGAACAGGGCCGCCTCGTTGACGAGATTCGCGAGGTCCGCGCCGGAGAACCCCGGGGTGCCGCGCGCGATGATGTCGGGGCGGACGTCGGGCGCGAGGGGCACCTTCCGCATGTGCACCTTGAGGATCTCCTCGCGGCCGCGGATGTCGGGCAGCGGCACGACCACCTGGCGGTCGAAGCGCCCGGGCCGCAGCAACGCCGGATCGAGCACGTCGGGGCGGTTGGTCGCGGCAATCACGATCACCCCCATGGCCGCCTCGAAGCCGTCCATCTCGACCAGCAGCTGGTTCAGCGTCTGCTCGCGCTCGTCGTTGCCGCCGCCGAGGCCCGCGCCGCGCTGGCGGCCGACCGCGTCGATCTCGTCGATGAACACGATGCAGGGGGCGTGCTTCTTCGCCTGCTCGAACATGTCGCGCACGCGCGCCGCCCCCACGCCGACGAACATCTCGACGAAGTCGGAGCCGGAAATGGAGAAGAACGGCACCTT
>DATKAX010000402.1:0-10084 GCA_035514595.1 Burkholderiales bacterium | reverse complement strand
CGCCTTGATGACGACGATGCCGGTGCGCGCGATGCGCTGGTCGTTCCAGCGCATCAGGCGCTCCTTCACGTCCTCGGGCAGCGACGAGGCGCGGATGTCGAAGCGCAGGTGCACCGCGTTCGACACCTTGTTGACGTTCTGCCCGCCCGCGCCCTGCGCGCGCACCGCGGTGATCTCGATCTCGCGCTCGGGGATGGTGAGGGCCATGGCTTCCGGAAATGAAGGAGATCGGGCTCTGACCCCGATTTTCCAACGGCTAGCGCTCCGCCGCCATCAGGATCGGGGCGAGCGCGGGCATTTTCTGCTTCAGGTTCGCCTGCAGCGCTTCGGCCTGGTCCTTGGGGAGCGCGCCCTGGAGGCGCACGCGATGCAGCACCCGGCCCCCGGCCAGCGTGACCTGCATGACGACGGCGGCAAAGCCTTCGCGCGCGACGTCCTGCACCAGGCGGCGCGCCCGTTCTTCGGAAGCGAAGGCACCGAGCTGCACCTGGTACAGGTCTGCCGATATTGGGGGAGGTTTCTCCGCTGCAGGCTTTTCCGCAGGCGGCTTTTTTACGGGGGGCTTCTCCACGGGGAGCTTTTCTGCAGCGGGCTTTTCCACCAAGGGTTGCTCTGCTGGCGGCTTCACTACCGGAGGTTCGGCGGGCTTGGGCGCCGGGCGAAGCTCGCCCCGGAATACGGGCGAGCGCACCGCGACCGGGCTCGGCTCCTCGAACAGGTAAAGCGGCACTACGAGCAGCGCGGCGAGCGCCGCGACCAGCGTCAGCCAGAACACGTTGCGCCCGTAGCGCCGGTGGATCGCGTCGATCCTCTCCAAAACCCGCTGCATCAGGCTTTTCATGGCGGTTCCTCGCTCTTTCTCAGCGGCTCACGCGGTTTCGGCCGCCCTGCTTCGCGCGGTAGAGCGCCTGGTCGGCGGCCTTGAGCACCTGCTGCGGCGTGGCGAGCTTCGCGCTTGGCCCGGCGACGCCGATCGAAACGGTGACCGAGAGCACTTTATCGGACGCGCCGGCCCCGCGGCGCTTCGCGCCGTCCTCGGCCTTCCTGGGGCGGTCCCGCCCGCGCAGCGCCATGCGGTGATTCTCGATCGAGGCGCGCATCGCCTCGAGCTCGCCCTCGACCTCGCCGCGGCTGCGCTCGGGAAACACCACGCTGAACTCCTCGCCGCCGTAGCGGTAGGCGGTGCCGCCGCCGCCCACCTGGGCCAGGCGCCCGGCTACCAGCTTCAGCACCTGGTCGCCGATATCGTGGCCGTGCCTGTCGTTGAACGGCTTGAAGCGGTCCACGTCGACCATGGCGATGGCGTAGCGCTCGCCGAGCGAGCGCAGGCGCTCCTCGAGCGCGCGCCGGCCGGGAAGCCCGGTGAGCGAATCGCGGAACGCGAGGCGGTGCGATTCCGCGAGCAGCGCGACGATCAGGATCGCGCCGGCGGCGGCCATGAACATCGGGAACGCCCTCGCCTCGCCGCCCCACCACACGGCGATCAGGAAGGCGGCGAGGCCCGCCGCGTTGCCGGCCTGCAGCGGCGAGTGCTCCGGCCAGCTGCGCCACAGCGCCGCGGCGAAAGCGGCGGCGAACGCGAGCCGCCCGAGGAGCGGCGCCGGCGGCGAGCGCAGCAGCCAGTGCCCGAGGATCGCCTCCCAGGAGGTGCCCGAGAACGCGTGGCGGCCCGCCGATCCGATCCACGCGACGAGCAGCGCCTCGAGCGCGAGCACCGCGAGCCAGCGCCACGCGGCGCCGTGGCGCGCGCCGCGCTCGGCGAGCACCATCGCCGCAAGCGCATTGAGCGGCACCAGCACCGTGATGGCGGCGTACACGGCGGGCGTGGGCACCAGGCTGAAGCCGGCGAACGCCGCGAGCAGCGAGGCGGCGAGCACGAAGCTGCGGCCGCGGTTGAACCACCACGCCAGCCCGACCGCGGGGATCAGCAGCGCGTACGGCCCGGCGGTGCGCAGCCCCTCGAGCTGCGCCGGCAGCGGCGGCGCCAGCCACGCGAGGAGCGCAGCCGCCGCGACGATCCCGATCGGGACGCAGGCAGGGCGCAGCGCTCTCAGCGGCTCAAGCACCCAGCCGGTCGGGACGGAAGCCGACGTCGCAGACGCGCCCGCGCTGCGCGCGGCGCCCCATGTGATCGGCGAGCTGCTTCGCATCGAGGGTCTCGACGGCGCGCTTCTTGCGCCTGATGCCGGACACGGCGAGCGATTTCCCGTCGCCGAGCGCGACCGCGGCGAGCCTTTCGCCCTCGGGAAGCGCGAGCAGCTGGACCCCCACGCCGCCGTTCGGGCGCACCGGCACCTCCTCGAGCGGGAACACGAGCAGCCTCGCGTCCGAGGACAGCGCGGCCACGAATTTCCCGCTCGAGAACCCGATCGGGGGCTGCGCGGCGGCGCCTTCCTCCACCTTCATGAAATCCTTGCCCTGGCGCGTCTTGGTGACGAGGTCGCCGAGCTTGCACACGAAGCCCAGGCCCGCGCTGCTGTTCATGAGAAGCGGCTGCGCGAGATCGCCCGAGCCCATCCAGACGATGTCGTCGGAAGAGGAATTGACGAGCGTGTTGACCGGCGCGCCGTCGCCGCGCCCCGAAGGCAGCGCCGCGGCGTCGAGCGTGAAGCTCTTGCCCGAGGCGGCGAGCAGGATCACCGGATCGGTGGTCTTGCACTCGAGGGACTGCAGCAGCCCATCGCCGTCCTTGAAGGTCAGGGTCGAGAGGTCGAGGCCGTGGCCGCTGCGCGCGCGGATCCAGCCCTTTTTCGACAGGATCACGGTGAGCGGCTCCTCGAGCACCGTGCGCTCGACCTGCGCGCGCCCGGCCGGCTTGATCAGCGTCCTGCGCGCATCGCCGTACTTCTTCGCGTCCTCGTCGAGCTCCTTCACGACCAGCTTCTTCAGCTCCTTCTCGTCCCCGAGAAGCGTCTTGAGGCCCTTGCGCTCGGCTTCGAGCGTCTTCTTTTCCTCGTTCAGCTTCACCCCGTCGAGCTTCGTGAGCTGCCCCAGGCGCAGGTTGACGATGTCTTCCGCCTGCCTTTCACTGAGCTTTAACTTCTTCTGCAATGCGATTTTTGCTTCGCCCTGGTCCTCGGCTGCGCGGATCAGCTTGATGATGTCGTCGATCCTGGCGAAGGCCGCCAGGCGGCCCTGCACGATGTGCAGCCGCTCCTCGCAGCGCCCGAGGCGGAACTCGGTGCGCCGGCGCACCGTGGCGACGCGGAACTCGCCCCACTCGCGCAGCACCTCGACGATGCCCTTGGTCTCCGGCAGGCCGTCCAGGCCGAGCCAGGTGAGGTTCACGGCATAGCGGCTCTCGAGGCTGGTGTGCACCATCAGCGCGGCCATCATCTCGGCTGCGTTCTGGCGCGAGCTCCTCGGCTCGATCACCAGGCGCAGCCGCGACCTGCGGTCGCTCTCGTCGCGCACGCCCTCGACCTGGTCGAGGATGAACTGCTTCAGGCGCTTCTGCTCCTGGGTCACCTCCTTCCTGCCCTGGCCGGGCCGCGGGTTGGCGAGGGCCTCGATCTCCTCCATCACCTGGCGCACCGACACGCCGTGCGGCAGCTCGGTCACCACCGCGCGCCACTGGCCGCGCGCGAGAGCCTCGACTTGCCACAGCGATCTCAAAAGCAGGGAGCCACGACCGGTTTCGTACGCCTGCCTGATTTCTTCAGGCGGCGAGATGATCTGCCCGCCGCCCGGGAAGTCGGGGCCGGGCAGCCGCTCGAGCACGTCGTCGAGCTTCGCGCGCGGATGCCGGATGACGTGCGCGGCGGCCTCCGCGACCTCCTTCAGGTTGTGCGGCGGGATGCGCGTGGAGAAGCCGACCGGGATGCCGAACGAGCCGTTCAGCAGGCCGAACGGCAGGCGCGCCGGCAGCAGCAGCGGCTCGTCGAACTTGCCGTCGTAGTTCTTCGCGAAATCGACGGTGCCCTCGCCGATCTCGCTCAAAAGCAACTCGGAAAATCTTGATAATTTTGCTTCTGTGTAGCGGTACGCGGCAGCGGCGTCGCCGTCGCGCGAGCCGAAGTTGCCCTGGCCGTCGACCAGCGGGTAGCGCATCGAGAACGGCTGCGCGAGGTGCACCATCGCCTCGTAGGTCGAGGCGTCGCCGTGCGGGTGGTACTTGCCGAGCACCTCGCCGACGTAGCGCGCGCACTTGGAAAAGGCCTGCGCGCCGCCGGGCGTGTCGCCCATCGCGTAGAGGATGCGCCGCTGCACCGGCTTCAGGCCGTCGGCGATCTCCGGCAGCGCCCGCGCCTTGACCGTCGAGACCGCGTAGCCGAGGTAGGCGTGCGAGGCGTGCTGCTCGATCGGCGCCGCTTCGTCGCCGTTGTCGGGGCTGAACAGATCGGGTGTCCTGGTGTCTTCCATTTGTTTCCTAGCTCACTGGAACAGATCGAGCTGCTTGTCGGCCGTGGCGACCGCGGCTTCGACCGCGCGCTTCGCCTTGTCCAGGTCTTCGGCGCTCCCGGCCCTGCCGGCCGCCTCCCAGGCATAGCGGCCCTTGTCGGCGAGGCTCACCCTGCCGAGCTTCGCCTTGCCGAGCCAGTAGGCGTGGCCCTTGTACGCGCGCTCCCAGAACGGCTTCTGCTTGGTCTTCTTCGTCAGATGTCGGCCTCCACCGTCTTCCAGTGCTCGCGCATCCAGTTGCGCCGGCCCTCGGCCTCGCCCGAGTCCATCAGCAGCTCGAAGGTCTCCCTGACTTTGCGGATCTGCTTGCCGTCCAGGACCATCTTGACGAGGCGGCGCGTGTCGGGGCTCATCGTCGTCTCCCAGAGCTGCTCCGGGCTCATCTCGCCCAGCCCCTTGAAGCGCGAGATCTCCCAGCTGCCGTTCTTGATTTTTTCTTTTCTCAGTTGATTCAAGACCTCTTCGAGCTCGTCGTCGTCCAGGCAGTACAGGCGACGGCCCGGCTTATTCTTTCCCTGGGAAGGAACTTCGACTTTGAACAGCGGCGGCTGGGCGACGTACAGGTGGCCGCTCTCGACGAGCTTCGGCGCGTGCATGAAGAAGAAGGTGAGCAGCAGCGCCTGGATGTGCCCGCCGTCGACGTCGGCGTCGGTCATCAGGATGACCTTGCCGTACCGCAGCCCGCTCAAGTCGGGGTTTTCCTCCGAAGAATGAGGATCGACCCCGATCGCGGTGGCTATCGCCTGCAGCTCCTTGTTGCCGAGCACGGTGCGGCTGTCCTTCGACATGGTGTTGAGCACCTTGCCGCGCAGCGGCAGCACCGCCTGGGTTTCCTTGTCGCGCGCCTCCTTCGCCGAGCCGCCGGCGGAATCGCCCTCCACCAGAAACAATTCGTTTCTCAGGACATCCCCCGAGGCGCAGTCCACCAGCTTCCCCGGGAGCGTGGCGATGCCGCTCGACTTCTTGCGCTCGACCTTCTTGCCCCGCGAGAGCCGCGCCAGCGCCTGCTCGATCGCGAGCTCGACGATCTTCCTGCCTTCCTCGGGATGCTCGTTCAGCCACAGCTCGAAGGCGTCGCGCACGCACATCTCGAGCAGCCTCGCCGCGTGGCGCGTGGTGAGCTTCTCCTTGGTCTGGCCGTGGAACTGCGTGCGCACGATGCGCGCCGAGAGCGTGAAGCAGGCGCGCCCCCACAGGTCCTCGGCGATCACCTTCACGCCCTTGGGCGCGAGCGCGCGGGTTTCCATGAAGGCCGCCGCCGCATCGAAGATGCCCGAGCGGAAGCCCGCCTCGTGGGTGCCGCCCGAGCGCGTCGGGATCAGGTTGACGTGGCTGTCGGCGAAGGTCTCGCCCTCCGCGACCCAGCCGATCGCCCATGAGGCGCCCTCGCCGGGTTCTATTTCCGAAATTCCGGATACGGATTTCTCGTCGAAGAACCTTTCGCCCGCGAACAGCGGGGCGACCAGCTCGCGCCCCTGCAGCATGAACTCGAAGTACTGCGCCATGCCGCGCTCGTACTTCCAGGTCTTTTTGTCCTTGCCTTCGACCTCGAGCACGGTGGTGAGCCCGGGCAGGAGGTAAGCCTTGGAGCGCACCAGGTGCTCGAGCTCGGCGAGCGGGATGCTCGGCGAGTCGAAGTACTTGGGATCGGGCCACAGCCGCACCACGGTGCCGGTGCGCTTTTCCTTGCTCTTTTCCGACTTGAGCTTGTTCTTGAGCTCTCCGCCCTCGAAAGCGATGCTGTGCTTTTCGCCGTTCCGGAAAACCGTAACCTCGCAGCGCTTCGAGAGCGCGTTGGAGACCGCGACGCCCACGCCGTGCAGGCCGCCCGAGATGTGGTACACGCCGTCGCCCGTGCGCGAGAACTTGCCCCCGGCGTGCAGCATGCCGAAGGCGACCTCCACCGCGGGCTTCTTCTCCACCGGGTGCATGTCGACCGGGATCCCGCGGCCCTCGTCCTCGACCTGCACCGAGCCGTCCTTGAACAGCGTCACCGTCATCTTCCTGCCGTGGCCGCCGAGCGCCTCGTCGACCGCGTTGTCGATCGCCTCCTGCACGATGTGCAGCGGGTGCACCGTGTGCGTGTACATGCCCGGCATGCGCCGCACGGGCTCCAGCCCCTTGAGCGCCTGGATCGCCGATGCGTCGTAAACCGCCTGCTTTGCCATGTATCTAGTTGCCCTTCGCGCTTCGAGCCCAACCTATTGTATTGCTTACGGCCATGCTTTTCATGGCTTCAGGTGCTTCGGCATGCCGGCGAAGCGCTCGATGCTGGTGGCGACCGACGCGGCGAGCGGCGCTTCCTCCCAGAGCTGCAGCAGCTCCTTCTGCACGCGCAGCGCCTCCCGATCGGCGGCGAGCAGGCTCGCGAGCACCGCCTCGATGCCGCGGTCGAGGTCGTCGCAGACCTGCTCGACGAGCCCCCATTCGTACGCGCGGCGCGCGTCGATCGCCTCGCCGGTGAGCACCAGCCAGGCGGCGCGGCCGGCGCCCATCAGGCGCGGCAGCAGCGCCGCCTCGACCACCGACGGGATCCCCAGGCGCACCTCGGGCATGGCGAACTTCGTGCCGGCGGCGGCAAGGCGCAGATCGCAGGCCGCCGCGATCTCGAGCCCCGCGCCGATCACCGCGCCGTGCAGGCGCGCCACGACCGGCAGCGGCAGCCGCCGGATCGCCTGGCACACGGCGTGAATGCGCTCCACGAAGCGCCCGGCGCTGGCGGCGTCGAGCGCCGCGAGCTCCTGCACGTCGGCGCCGCCGCAGAAGCTCGCGCCGCGGCCGCCGAGCACCACCACGCGCAGGGTATCGTTCCGCGCGAGCTCCTCCACGCTGCCCAGCAAGTCCTCCAGCAGCGGCGTATGCAGCGCATTGGCCTTCTGCGGGCGGTCGAGGAAGATGCGCGCCACTGCGCCCTCGAGTTGCACCTGGATCATGTCCCGAGTTTATAGCCGGTAGAATCGCGGCATGGCGCAGAGAAAGACCGAATGGGCGTTTCCGGCCGAGATGCGGCCGCGGCCGGAGGACTGGCGCTTCAATCTCGATGCGGCGCTCGACTCGGTAGTGCAGCTGCGCGCCGAGATTCCGGATGACGCCTTCACCGCGCCGCTGCTCGGCACCGAGCGCGCCGGGAACGGCGTGGTGATCCGCGACGACGGCCTGGTGCTGACCATCGGCTACCTGATCACCGAGGCTTCCACGATCTGGCTCACCACCAACAAGGGACAGGTCGCGGGCGGCTTCCCGGTCGCGTACGACCAGGCGAGCGGCTTCGGCCTGGTCCAGCCGCTCGGCCCGCTCGGCGTGCGCGCGCTCGAGCGCGGCAGCGCGGGCTCGCTGCGCGTGGGCGAGAACGTGGTGGTCGCCGGATGCGGCGGCCGCGGGCATGCGCTCAAGGCGACGGTATTCGCGAAGCGCGAGTTCGCCGGCTACTGGGAGTACGTGCTCGACGAGGCGCTGTTCACCGCGCCCGCGCACCCGCAGTGGGGCGGCGCTGCGCTGATCGGCTCGGACGGCCGGCTTGCCGGCATCGGCTCGCTGCTGGTGCAGGAGAAGGTCGACGCCGGCACGCTCCAGGGCAACATGATCGTGCCGATCGATCTGCTCGAGCCGATCCTGGAGGACATGCTGCGGCTGGGCCGTCCCGGCCGCGCGCCGCGCCCGTGGCTCGGCATGTACGCCACCGAATCGGGGCCGCAGCTCGTGGTCGCCGGCCTCGCGCCCGGCGGCCCCGCCGAGCGCGCCGGCCTGAAAATCGGCGACGTGGTGGTGGAGATCGCGGGCGCGAAGCCCTCGAGCCTCGCCGATCTCTGGCGCCGCGCATGGCGCAGCGGGCCGGTGGGGGCGCCGGTCGCGCTCAAGGTCGGCCGCGAGGGCAAGAGCGCCGAGGTGCGGATGATCTCGGTCGACCGCAGCGACTTCCTCAAGAAGCCCCACCTGCACTGAGAAAATCGGGGACGTCTACCGATTTCCCGGCCGCGTTCGTCTTGGGCGGGCGCCCGGCTCGCGCTGGAGCAACTCGTCTGCCTGCCGACTTTTCGAGGGCGGTCTTAAACTCCTCGGTGGCCAGGGGATAGCCGCCGTTGACCGACTCGCGGATGGCCGCGAGGAAGGGCGCGTCGATGCCGGCGGCGATCATCTCGAGGTAGGCGGAGCGGCTGAGCGCGGCGAATTCGGCATGCGGCGTGAGCAGCGCGTCCTCTCTCGTCCCCGCGTTGCCGGCAAAGCTGGACCAGGGATACGTCCCGGGATGACTGACCATGGCGGCGCGCACCGGGTTGAGCTCGATATAGCGGTAGCACGCCAGGACATAGCGCCCGGACTCCACGATGCACGATCGATAGCGCCCTTCCCACAAGGCACCGGTGCGAGCGTCGGCGTTGAAGTAGTACGCGTAGCGCTGCGCCACGCCGTGCATCATCGCCCCGCAGGCCTTGGCCGCGCTCGGCGTCACGAGCAAGTGCACGTGGTTCGTCATCAGGCAGTACGCATGCAGCGCGCAGCCGAACCTGGCGCAAGCTTGGCGAAGCAGCGCCAAGTAGACGAGGTAGTCGCCGTCGCGGCGAAAGCAGGGCTTCCTGTCGTGCCCGCGATGGACGACGTGAAGGGCGACACCGGGGACGACGAGACGAGCGTGCCGCGGCATAGGTCGCACAACGCTGGCGCGGCGCCCCGGTTGACGCGGCGGGCTGGTAATCGGTAGACGTCCCCGATTTCAGGCTTTGTAGCGCCTGACGGCTTCCCAGTCGACCAGGCGCTCGAAGTTCGGCTCTTCCGGCAGGGCGATGCGGCCGTCGCGGATCTCGGGGACGAGCTTCGAGACCTGCGCGCGCAGCATCAGGAAGAAGGTCTGCTCGGCCGGCATCGACGCGGGCTGCTGCAGGCTGACGAGCGTGCCGAGCGCGCTCTCGGCGTAGATGCCGACCGCGGACTGCAGCTTGCGCTGGGCGATGCGCTTGTGGATGGCGCGCGTCTCCGAGAGCCCGACGCGGCCGGGCTTGAGCGACACCGCGCGCGCGCCGCGCGCGAGGTAGAGCTCCGCGTCGCGCAGCGTGCTGCAGCTCGAGTCCAGGAGGATCGGGATTGCGCACGAGCGCTGCAGCGCCTCGAAGTCGGCGTCCGGCGCGAGCGGGCTCGGATCTTCGGCGACCGTCGCCCCGGCCGACGCGATTCGCTGCACGTAGTCGAGCGCCTCGCCGCGCGGGTAGTGGCTGTTCGCATCGACGTAAAGCTGCACCTCGGGCCCCACCGCGGCGCGGATGGCGGCGAGCGCCGCGAGGTCGGTCTCGAGCCCCTGCCCGCCCTTGACCTTCAGGGTGCGAAAGCCGTAGCGCGCGCAATAGTCCTGCGCCTCGGCCGCCATGTCGGCGGGCTTGCGGCGCGTGAGCGTCCAGCACACTTGCACTTCGCGCGTCCCCTCCAAGAGCTGCCACAGCGGGCGCCCGACGGCCGCGGCGCGCAGCGTCCAGCAGGCGCTCGCGACGAGCCCCTTCGCCAGCCGGTTCTCCGGCAGGCGCGCGAGCGCCGAAGCAACCGCGTCCTCGTCGCGCAGGTCGAGCCCCTTGAGCAGCGGAACCACGAGGTCCTGCATCGCCGCCGCGAGCGAGCGCGGCGACACGCCCGACCAGGTGTTCTTGATCGTGCCCTCGGCGACGCCGGCAAGCCCGTTCTCGGCGACCAGCTGCAG
>DATKAX010000401.1:0-2968 GCA_035514595.1 Burkholderiales bacterium | reverse complement strand
CGACCGCGAGTTCTTCGCCGCGCTCGCGGAGGTGGTGTTCGGCAATCCGTTCAGCGACGAGCGCTCGGCGCTGATCGCGCGGCTCGCGCCGGGGGCGCCGGTCGGGGACCTCAACAAGGATCGCGAGGCGCTCGCGCGGGTGGCGGCGCCGCGCATCGCGCCCTGGCTCGAGGGGGATGCGGCGCGGCGGCTGAGCGCCGAGGAGCGCCAGCTCCTCGAGCCGGCGTTCCTCTACGTGTGCTACCACCGCGCCGTGCCGCAGCTCGACGCGCTGATCGAGCGCCAGGCGCGCCAGGGCGGCGCGCCGCTCGCGGTGCCCTTCGGCGAGGAGGCGATCGGGGAGCTCGCGCGCGGCGGCATCGAGGCGGCGCGCGCCGGGCGCCTGCTCGCCTTCTTCTTCCAGCTGCGCCGCGCGTTCTACTTCATCGACCACTCGCTCGCCGGCGCCTGCGAGTCGATGCGCGGGCTGCGCCGGGCGCTGTGGAACAACGTCTTCACCCACGACATGCGCGCCTACGAGGCGGCGCTGTGGAGCCGGATGGAGGACTTCTCGACGCTGCTGCTCGGCGAAACCGGCACCGGCAAGGGGCAGGCGGCGGCCGCGATCGGGCGCTCCGAGTTCATCCCCTGGGCGGCGCACGAGCGGCGCTTCGCGGCGAACTTCGCCGAGAGCTTCATCGCCATCAACCTGTCTCAGTTCCCCGAGACCACCATCGAGTCGGAGCTTTTCGGCCACCGCAAGGGCGCCTTCACCGGCGCGATCGAGCACCACGTGGGCGTGTTCGGCCGCTGCAGCGCGCACGGCGCGCTGTTCCTCGACGAGATCGGCGAGGTCTCGATTCCGGTGCAGATCAAGCTGCTGCAGGTGCTGCAGGAGCGCAGCTTCACCGAGCTCGGCGGCCGCGAGCGAAAGCGCTTCTCGGGCCGCGTGATCGCGGCGACCAACCGCTCGCTCGACGCGTCGCGCCGCGAGGGGCGCTTCCGCGAGGACTTCTTCTATCGGCTGTGCTCGGACGTGATCGAGATGCCGACGCTGCGCCAGCGCATCGCCGAGTCGGCCTCCGAGCTCGAGGAGCTGGTGCGCCTGCTGGTCGCGCGCACCGCCGGCGAGGCGGCCGCCGAGCTGGTCGCCTCGGTGCTCGAGGCGCTGGAGCGCGGCCTGCCGCGCGGCTATCCGTGGCCGGGAAACGTGCGCGAGCTCGAGCAGGCGGTGCGCCGCATCCTGCTCACCGGGCGCTACGGCGCCGAGCTCGCCAGCGCCGCGCCCGGCGAGGAGGAGGCGCTGGTCGGCAAGCTGCGCGCGGGCAGCCTGAGCGCCGAGGAGCTGCTCGCGCGCTACTGCGCCCTGCTTCATCGCCGCCTGGGAAGCTACGCCGAGGTCGCCCGGCGCACCGGCCTCGACCCGCGCACCTCGCGCAAGTACGTCGAGAGCGCAAAAACCGGATAGGACGGCGCCGGGTTTCCTTTTAAAGTGGCGGCATGCACAACCTGGCCGGAAAGGCGAAAACCTACCTCGACGCGAAGCGCGGCGAGCGCGTGACGCTGGGCGAGCTCGCGCGCGCGGTCGGCGCGAGCCCGTTCCACCTGCAGCGGCGCTTCAAGCAGGCGTTCGGCGTATCGCCGCGCCGCTACCAGGACGCGCTGCGTGTCGAGTCGGTGAAGTCCTCGCTGCGAAACGGCAGCCGCGTCGCCGACGCGCTGTTCGACGCCGGCTACGGCTCGGTGTCGCGCTTCTACGAGAGCCCGCGCCTGGGCATGAAGGCGAGCGAGTACCGCGCGCGCGGCAAGGGGCAGCGCATCGGCTACTGCACTTTCGCCAGCGGCATCGGGACGGTGCTGCTCGCGACGACCGGCAAGGGCCTGTGCTCGGTGAAGCTCGGCGAGGGCGCCGCGGCGCTGCGCAAGGCGCTCGCCGAGGAGTTCAGCGAGGCCGAGCTCGCGGAGGAATCCCTGCAGGAGCTGAAGGAGAAGGTGCTCGCGTTCATCGCCGGGGAGGCGAGCCTCGCGCGCGTGCCGCTCGACATCCGCGGCACCGTGTTCCAGCGCCGCGTGTGGGAGGCGCTGCGGCGCATCCCGCGCGGCGAGACACGCACCTACCGCGACATCGCGCGCGCCGTGGGCGCGCCCGATGCGGTGCGCGCGGTGGGCAGCGCCTGCGGCGCGAACCCGGTGGCGCTCGCCGTGCCCTGCCACCGCGTGCTGCGCTCGGACGGCGGCCTCGGCGGCTACGCCTGGGGCCTCGCGCGCAAGCAAAGGCTGCTGGAGCTGGAGAAGCCGAAGAAGCATAAATGAAGGCCGGCGACGCCGGCCGGCTGGTGGCGCTCGCCGCGATCTGGGGGGCGTCGTTCCTTTTCACGCGCGTGGTGGCGCCGGCGCTCGGGCCGGTCGCCACCGCCGACCTGCGCATGCTGATCGGCGGCGGCGCGCTCGCGCTGTACTTCGCGCTCACCGGCTTCGACCCGCAGTACCGGCGCTTCGCCGGACAGTACGCGCTCATCGGCATGCTCAACTCCGGGCTGCCGTTCCTGCTGTATTCCTACGCCGCGCTCGAGCTCTCGGCCGGGATGCTCTCGGTGCTCAACGCGACTTCGCCGATGTGGGGTGCGCTGATGGCGGCGCTGCTCCTGGGCGAGCGGCTCTCGGTGCGGCGCGCGGCGGGCCTCGCGCTCGGGGTCGCCGGAGTGGTGCTGCTCTCCCGCCCCGACAGCGCGAGCGGCGCGCTCGCCATCGCGGCGGGACTCGGCGGGGCCTTCCTCTACGGCCTGAGCGGCGTCTACCTCAGGCGCTGGGCGTCCCACGTGCCGGCGCGCGGCATGGCAGTCGGCACGCAGCTCGCCGCCGGCCTGCTCGTGCTGCCGTTTTTCGTCGCGGCGCCGCCGGGCGCGCCGCCCGAGCCGCACATCGTCGCCAACGTGATCGCGCTCGGCCTGCTCTGCAGCGCAGTGGCGTACGTCCTCTACTTTCGCCT
>DATKAX010000400.1:0-2602 GCA_035514595.1 Burkholderiales bacterium | reverse complement strand
TACATGCCGATGATCCCGGAGGCGGTATTCGCGATCCTCGCCTGCGCGCGCCTCGGCGCGATCCATTCGGTGGTGTTCGGCGGCTTTGCCGCGGCGAGCCTCGCGGCGCGCATCGATGACGCGAAGCCCGCGCTCATGGTGACCGCCGACGGCGGCAGCCGCATGGGCAAGGTGGTGCTGTACAAGGCGCTGGTCGACGAGGCGCTCAAGCTCGCCCAGCACCCGCCCAAGAAGGTGCTGCTTTTCTCGCGGGGCCTCGATCCGAAGATGCCGGTGGTTCCGGATCGGGATGTCGACTGGGCTTCACTGTCGAAAGACTTTCCCAGCCCCGACGTGCCGTGCGCCTGGCTCGAGTCGAACCAGCCCTCGTACATCCTGTACACCTCGGGCACCACCGGGATGCCGAAGGGCGTGCAGCGCGATGTGGGCGGCCATGCCGTGGCGCTCGCCTCGTCGATGAAGCACATCTTCTGCGGCGAGGCGGGCGAGACCATGTTCACCACCTCCGACATCGGATGGGTGGTGGGGCACTCCTACATCATCTACGCGCCGCTCATCGCCGGCATGACCACCATCCTGTACGAAGGCGTGCCGATCCGTCCTGACGCCGGCATCTGGTGGAAGATCGTGCAGGACCACAAGGTTGCGGTGATGTTCTCCGCGCCGACCGCGGTCCGCGTGCTGAAGAAGCAGGACCCGGCGTACCTCAAGAAATACGATGTCTCCTCGCTCAAGCACCTGTTCCTCGCCGGCGAACCGCTCGACGAGCCGACCCACGTCTGGATCACCGAGGCGCTCGGCAGGCCGGTGATCGACCACTACTGGCAGACCGAGACCGGCTGGCCGCTGCTCTCGGCGCATCCGGGCGTGGAGAAAACGCCGCTCAAGATGGGCTCGCCGAGCTTCCCGGTGTACGGCTACGACGTGCGCCTGCTGCACGAGGCGACCGGCGAGCCGGTGCCCGACGGCGAGAAGGGCGTGGTCACCATCCGGCCGCCGCTGCCGCCGGGCTGCATGTCGACGGTGTGGGGCGACGACGAGCGCTTCGTGAACACCTATTTCAAGGGGTTCAAGGGCCAGCTCGCCTATTCCACCTTCGACTGGGGGATCCGCGACAAGGACGGCTACTACTTCATCCTCGGCCGCACCGACGACGTGATCAACGTCGCCGGCCACCGCCTCGGCACGCGCGAGATCGAGGAGGCGGTGAGCGCGCATCCCAACGTCGCCGAGTGCGCCGTGGTGGGCGTGGTGGATCCGCTGAAGGGCCAGATGCCGCTCGCCTTCGCGGTGCTGAAGGACCCGTCGAAGAAGACCACGCCCCAGGAAGTCATGGAGACCGTCGACCGGCAGCTCGGCGCGATCGCGCGGCCGAAGGCGGTGCATTTCGTGACCCTGCTGCCGAAGACACGCTCCGGAAAGACGCTGCGCCGCTCGATCCAGGCCCTCGCCGAAGGGCGCGATCCGGGCGATCTCACCACCATCGAGGACCCCGGCGCCCTCGAACAGATCCGAAAGGCCTTGCACGCATGAAAACACGCTCGATGCTCACCCTGGAGGACTGCCGCCGGATCTCCGCCGCCGCGGAGGCCGAGGCGAAGAAGAACGGCTGGAATGTCTGCATCGCGATCCTGGACGATGGCGGCCACCTGCTGCACCTGGTTCGCATGGACGGCGCGACGCCGGCCAACGCGCGCATCGCGCTCGAGAAGGGGCGCACCGCCGCCGAGACGCGCCGCTCCACCGCCAACTGGCAGGAGCGCGTGCGCGCCCGCCCGGAGATGCTGCGCATGCCGCAGGTGACCCCGGTGCAAGGCGGCCTGCCGATCGTGGTCGAGGGCGCCTGCGTCGGCGGCGTTGGCGTCTCGGGCGTGCAATCGCACGAGGACGAGCAGATCGCGAAGGCCGGGATCGACGCGCTGGGAAGCTAGCGCAGCATCCCGCAGCGCCGCAGCGAAGCGATCATCGAGGTCTCGAGCAGGTGCTCGTAGGCGAGCCGCGGGTCCGCAGCGACCGCGGCCATGCGCTCGAGGTTGCGCTTGCGCACCGCGGGGTCGCGCTCTTCCATCAGCTTCTTGTTGCGCTCGGTGATCGCGTTGATGGCGTGGATCGCCTCGGGGCGGCGCTGCGGCTCGTAGCCGTCGAGCTCGGCATCAGCCTTTTCCCCATGCCACACATCCGCCAGGCGCGGCACCAGGCTCAGCACGTCGTGCAGCCCGCCGTTCAGGCCCATGCCGCCGAGCGGGTTGTTGAGGTGCGCGGCATCGCCGGCGAGGAACACCGGCCCCTTGCGGTAGGCGGCGGCGACGCGCTGGTGCACCCGGTAGATTCCCTTCACCAGGATCTCGTAGGGCTCGGGGCGGGGCAGGAGGCCCTGCAGGCTCGCCTGGATGCGCTCTTCCTGCATTGCCTCGCTCGGCTCCACCGCAGGGTCGACCGGCGTGATGAAGCGCCACATGTCCGGGATCTCGAGCAGCAGGTACCACTGCACCGGGTCAGCGGTGTAGTTCACCGAGCACAGATCGTGCATGCGCGCCTTGAAGTCGTAGCGCGTCCCGGCGACCAGGAAGTGCTCGGGATAGGTGAAGCCCTCGAACGCGAT
>DATKAX010000399.1:0-2719 GCA_035514595.1 Burkholderiales bacterium | reverse complement strand
AATCGGTAGACGTCCCCGATTTTCAGGAAGCGAGGCGGCGGATCCAGTCGAGGAGCACCGTGGGCAGGAGCTCGGGCTTGTGGAGCAGCGCGTACTCGCCCGCGCCGAAGACGCCGCCGAGGTAGCTGGCGGCGGCACGGTCGACGGTGAGGCAGAAGGGGAACACGCCCTGCAGCTTCGCCTCGAGCACCGCCTGGCGCATGTCCTCGACGCCGTAGCGCCCGTCGTAGAGGTCGATGTCGTTCGGCTTGCCGTCGGAGAGCAGCAGCAGCAGGCGGTGGCGCGCCGGGCGGCGCATCAGCAGCGCGGTGGCATGGCGCAGCGCGGCGCCGACGCGCGTATAGCGCTCGGGCTCGAGCGCGGCGATGCGCCGCGACACCTGCTTGCCGTGGCGCTCGTCGAAGCCCTTGATCGAGCGCACCGTGACCGCGCCCGGCCCTTCGCCCGAGAACGCCTGCACCGTGTAGGGCTCGCCCATTGCCTCGAGCGCGATGCACACCAGGAGCAGCGCCTCGCGCTCGACGTCGATCACGCGCTGCGTGCCGCTCACCCAGGAATCGGTCGAGCCGCTGACGTCGATGAGCAGCGCGAGCGCCATCTCGCGGCGCGCCGGGCGCAGCGTCTGGTACAGGCGCTCGCTGCGCGGCAGGCCGGCGCGAAAGTCCGCCATGCTCTCCAGGCAGGCGTCGAGGTCGATCTCCTCGCCGTCGAGCTGCCTTCGCAGGCGCACGCGGCGCGCCTTGAGCAGCTCGAAGCGCCGCCGGATGGTGCCGAGGAGCCCCGCGTGGCGCTCGAGGGTCGCCGCCGCCCAGGCGGCGTCGCCGAGCGCCGGCGCCGGCGTGCGCACGATCGCCCCCGGCGTGCGATAGCCGCCGATGCGGTAGTCCCACTCTGGATACGCCAGCGCAGGTGTTGAAAGCTCTTTCGTTTCGCTCTTTACCTTGGACTTTGGAGGTTCGGCAGAAAGAAGCACTTCCTTCGGAGAACCCGGCCGGGTCACCAGGCGCGCCTCGGGCAGGTCGGCGAGCGACTCGGCGAGATCCTGCGCGGAGGTGGCGTCGTCGCGATCCACCGGGCGCGACATGCCGAGCGGGTCTTCCGCGTGCTCGTGCGGCTGCTCGGTCTGCACCATGAAGGCGCCCGGCTTCGCCTCGTCCTCGCCGGGGCGCGCCTCGCGCACCTTTGGCGTGCGCTTCAGCTTCGCGCTTCGCGTCGGGTTTTCGCCGCTTTGGTCTTCGAATGCAACGCTTCTTCGCGACTCCCGCACCGGCTCGCGCAGCTCTCCGGTCCACAAACTCTTTCCGAGTCTTTTCTTCTCTCGGGAAAAGCGAGCGGCGAGATCCCGGGCACGTGCCAGCGATTCCTGCGGCGTGCCGGCGATCGGTTCCACGAACGAAGCAATCCCGGGATCCGGAGGAGGGAGCGTCTTGCGCGTGCCGGGGAAAAGGCGCCCCAGGGCGTCGTCCGCGGCTGCCGCCTCGAGCAGCAGGTAGAAGTCCTGCACCAGCGGCGGCTCACGGAATACGCAGGGCGCGGCGGCTCCGCGCAGCGCGCGCATGCCCTGGCGCAGGGCCATCACGCGGTAGCGCGCGAGCGCTTCCCCGGCGTCGGTGGTGTCGAGCGTCTCGGGAAGCCAGATCGACTCGCCGTCGGTCGCAGGAAGCGCGATTTTCTGAACTGGACTTTTATCGAAGAGCTTTCTCAACAGGGTCCTTGGAGCCGGCGGCTGCGCCGGGCGGATCTTCAGCGGGCGCTCGAAGGCCGCGGCGACGAGCAGCTCGAGGCGCTGCGCGTGCTCGGCGAGCGCGGCGGGCGCGGGCTTTGCCGGCGCGCGCTTGCGCCACTGCTCCTGCAGGAAGCTCGTCGCGTGCCGCGCGGCATCGACGATGACGTCTTCGGCTTCGGCCATCTAGACGAAAGCGGCGTCGACCAGGTCGCGCATCGCGGCGGCGAGCACCGGGTCGTCGGAGAGCGGGCCGACGACCGCGGCGTAGCACGCCTCGCGCGGCGTCACGCCGCGGCGGATGAGGCGTGCGGCGGCGACGAGAAGCCGCGTGCTCGGCAGCTCGGCGAGGCCGCGGTCCTGCAGCGTGCGCAGGCGCGCGGCGAGCGCCACCAGCGCGCGCGCGTTCGGCTCGTCGACGCCGCTTTCGCCGGCGACGATCAGCGCCTCGCGCTCGGGCGGCGGAAAGGTGAACTCGAGCGCGACGAAGCGCTGGCGCGTGCTCGGCTTCAGGTCCTTGAGCATCCTCTGGTAGCCCGGGTTGTAGGACACCACGAGCTGGAAGCCGGGTGCCGCCTCGAGCGTCTCGCCGGTCTTGTCGATCGGCAGGATGCGGCGGTAATCGGTGAGCGGGTGCAGCACCACCACCGTGTCGGAGCGCGCCTCGACGATCTCGTCGAGGTAGCAGATGGCGCCCTGGCGCACCGCGCGCGTGAGCGGGCCGTCCTGCCAGCTGGTGCCGTCGTGGCGGATCAGGTAGCGCCCGACGAGATCGGCTGCCGAGAGGTCGTCGTGGCAGGCCACCGTCACCAGCGGCTGCCCGAGGCGCCAGGCCATGTATTCGACGAAGCGCGTCTTGCCGCAGCCGGTCGGGCCCTTGAGCATTACCGGCAGGCGCTCGGCGTGCGCCTGCTCGAAGATCTTCACCTCGTCGCCGTGCGCGAGGTAGAAGGGCCCTTCGGCGGGGGTCACGCCGGCGCGGCGCTCGCCGCGCGC
>DATKAX010000398.1:0-10468 GCA_035514595.1 Burkholderiales bacterium | reverse complement strand
GAGCGCGCGGAAGCTCCAGCCGGTGATGTCGACCTCGCGGCGGAAGTTGAAGCTGTCGGCCCAGAAGCCGCCGATGCGGTTGCGGTACCTGCGCTGCACCAGGATCTGGTAGCCGGTGCAGGCCTTGCCCGCGGCGAGGCATTCGCGGATGCCGAGCTCGAGCTCATCGAGCTTGCCGCCGACCGCGAAGCGCTGCAGGATGTCCGAGTAGTTGAGGATCTCGATCGCCGGGTTGACGTAGGGCTCGAGGCCCTGCGCGGCGAGCTCGCTGCGGCGCGTCTCGAACGGCTTGATGCGGTCGATCGCCGCCTTCGCCTCCTCGTAGCTCCCCCAAGTCTCCAGGCTCACCGCGCGCGAGCGCGGCAGGAGGTCCGCGCAACCGGCGAGCGCCGCGAACCCGAGCACCAGCAGCACACGGCGCGCCATGGCGCGTCAGTGCGACATCAGCACCGGCACGGTCATCGATTCGAGCAGGGTGCGCGTGGCGCCGCCGAGCACCAGCTCGCGCGTGCGCGAGTGCCCGTAGGCACCCATCACGATGAGGTCGGCGTCCATGTCGGCGGCGCGCGAAAGAATCTGCGAGCCGACGTCCAGGCCGGTGCCGAGCTGGCGCGCCGCGGTCACCTTGACGCCGTGGCGCGAGAGGTAAAGCCCGATGTCGGCGCCGGGCAGCTCGCCGTGCTCGCCGCCGCGCCCGGGATCGAACGCGACCACCTCGACCGAGCTCGCGCCCTCGAGCAGCGGCAGCGCGTCGGTCACGGCGCGCGCCGCCTCGCGGCTCGCGTTCCACGCTACCAGCACCTTCTTGCCGGCGCTCGGGAAGTGCCCGGCGAAAGGCACCAGCAGCACCGGCCGCCCGGCCGAGAGCAGCAGGTCGGCGGCGAACCCGCTCGACATGCCCGGCGCGGCGTTGTCGCGCTCGGGCTGTCCCGCGATCACCAGGTCGGCGTAGCGGGCGGAGAGCCGAATCGCGTTCAGCGCGTCGCGGCTCGAGGCGCGCCATTCGGCCTTGCCGCCGCGGCGCGCCGCGGCCTTGCGGAACTCGGCCTCGGCTTCGCGCTCGGTGTCCTTGCGGCGCCGCTCTTCGATCTCGGCGGCGAGCGCGCCCGCCTCGGCGAGCGCGAACGAGGGGATGTACATCGCCTCGAGAGCGAACAGGCCGACGAGATGGGCGTCGAAGCGCTCGGCGAGCTCCAGCCCCAGGGCGAGCCGCTCGCCGCGGCGCGCGCCGGAATCGAGGTGCACCACGATCGTCTTGTAGCTCGACATCGTTCCTCCGGTAGTTGACAACCTCAAGCTTGGAGCAAGCATGACCGCCGGGATTGACTTACGTCAATCGGCGGATGCGGCGCGGACCGCACCATGGCGCCCATGCGGGTCGCGATCATCGGCGCAGGCGCCTTCGGCACCGCGATGGCCTGCGTGCTGCGCCGTTCCGGGCACGGCGTCGTGCTGTGGGGGCGCGACCCGCAGGTCGTGGAGTCGAACCGAAGCGCTCGACCGCGTGCTCAACCGCGGCGCGAGCCTCGACGCGGAGATCGAGCGCTTTCTCGAGCGCGCCTAGCGCCGCGGGCTCTTGCCGCGGACCAGCAGCACCGGCACCGTCGCCGTCCTCACCACCTGCTCGGCGTCGCTGCCGAGCACCAGGCGGCGCACGCCGCGCCGGCCGTGCGTGCCCAGCACGATGAGGTCGGCGCCCAGCTTCCTTGCCTCGCGCACGATCGGGCCGGCGGCGGCGCCGCCGACGATCTCGCGCATCACGGTGGCGGCCTTCACGCCCTGCTTGCGCGCCTCGGCCTGCGCGCGCTCGAGAATCTTGCGCCCCGCCTCGCGCAGCACGGCCCTGACGTCGGTGCCGATCGCCATGCTCTCCAGGTAGTTGTAGGCCATGAACTCGTTCACCACGTGCACGATGAAAAGCCGCGCGCGCTGCGACCTGGCGAGGCGGATCGCCTCGCGCAGCCCGCGCTGCGCGGCGGGGCTGCCGTCCACCGCCACCAGGATCTTCTTGTAGGCGCTCATCCGGGCGACAATAGCCCTTCGGCCTGATCGAAATCAAGCCGCCGGTTCGCAACCCGTGTCTACTGCCAGGGTGGTGAAGCTCTTCCTTTGCGGCGACGTGATGACCGGTCGCGGCATCGACCAGATCCTGCCCGCGCCCTGCGACCCGGAGCTCGACGAGCCCTGGGTGAAGAGCGCGCTCGACTACGTGGCGCTCGCCGAGCGCGCGAGCGGGCCGCTCCCGCGCAGCGCCGATCCGGCCTACATCTGGGGAGATGCGCTGCAGGAGCTGGAGCAGGCCCGGCCGCACGCGCGCATCGTGAATCTCGAGACCGCGGTGACCACGAGCGCCGAGCGCGCGCCGAAAGGCATCAACTACCGCATGAGCCCGGCCAACGCCGCGTGCCTGGGCGCCGCGCGCATCGATTGCTGCGTGCTCGCCAACAACCACGTGCTCGACTGGGGGCGCAAGGGACTCGAGGAAACGCTCGACACGCTGCGCGGCGCCGGGATCCGCACCGCGGGCGCGGGGCGCGACCGGCTCGAGGCCGAGGCGCCGGCGATCCTCGAGCTGCCGGGCGGCGCGAGGCTGCTGGTGTTCGCCTTCGGCATGGACAGCTCTGGGGTCCCGCAGGACTGGGCCGCCGCGCCGGGCCGGCCCGGGGTCGCGTGGCTGCCCGACCTTTCGTCGCGCAGCGCGGATGCGCTCGCCGGGCGCATCCTCGCGGCGAAGCGAGCCGGCGACATCGCCATCGTCTCGGTGCACTGGGGCGGCAACTGGGGCTACGCGATCTCGCGCGGGGAGCGCGCCTTCGCGCGGCGGCTGGTCGACGCCGGCGCCGCCGATCTGCTGCACGGGCACTCCTCGCACCACCCGCGCGGGCTCGAGGTCTACCGCGATCGCCTGATCCTCTACGGCTGCGGCGACTTCCTGAACGACTACGAGGGCATCGGCGGGCACGAGTCGTTCCGCCCCGAGCTCACGCTGATGTATTTCCCGACGCTCGAAGCTTCCGGCGGCAGGCTGCTGAAGCTCGAGTGGACCGCGATGCGCATCGCGCGCTTTCGCCTCAACCGCGCGAGCGACGAGGAATCCCGGTGGCTCGCGGCGCGCCTCGAGCCGCGCTAGCCGGGGCGCTTCTCTCCCTTGTACAGCCATACCCCGCGCTCGGTGCATTGCAGCACGTCGCTGCCGCTCTGGACGTAGGTGCCGAGCGGAAACGCCTCGCCGTTGAAGTAGCACACCGGCGCCTCGGGCTCGAGGTCGGGCGAGGCGGCGGTCTCGTCGTACTCCGAGTCGTCGATGATCGGGGAGGTGTTGAGCTCGGGGTCGGGCGCGCCGACCTGGGGAAGCGGCTGTCTGGTCTTGGTCATGGCTCCATGCCTTCGCTGGCGGAGGTGGCCGGCTTCGCCGGAAGCTGGGCGATCATGCAGTCGGTGGTGAGGATCAGGCCGGCGATCGAGGCAGCGTTCTGCAGCGCGGCGCGCGTCACCTTGCGCGGGTCGAGCACGCCCATCTGCACCATGTCGCCATACTCGCCGGTGGCGGCATTGAAGCCGAAGTTGCCCTCGCCCTCGATCACGCGCTGCACCACCACCGCCGGCTCGGCGCCCGCGTTGCGCACGATCTGGCGCAGCGGCTCCTCGACCGCGCGCAGCACGATGCGGATGCCGGCGTCCTGATCGGAATTTTCTCCGTGCAGGTCCTTGAGCTCGTCCCTGGCGCGCAGCAGCGCGACGCCGCCGCCCGGCAGGATGCCTTCCTCGACCGCGGCGCGCGTCGCGTGCAGCGCGTCGTCGGTGCGGCTCTTTCTCTCCTTCATCTCGGTCTCGGTCGCCGCGCCGACGCGGATCACCGCGACGCCGCCGGCGAGCTTCGCCGCGCGCTCCTGCAGCTTCTCCTTGTCGTAGTCGCTCGTCGCCTCCTCGATCTCGCGCTTGATGGTCGCGACGCGCGCGTCGATCGCCTTCGGATCGCCGGCGCCGCCGATGATGGTGGTGTCGTCCTTGTCGACCAGCACGCGCTTGGCGTGGCCGAGCACCGAGGGCTCGGCCTTTTCGAGCGTCAGCCCGGCCTCCTCGGCTACCACCGCGCCGCCGGTGAGCACCGCCAGGTCCTCGAGCATGCTCTTTCGCCGGTCGCCGAAGCCCGGCGCCTTGACCGCGCAGGCCTTGAGAACGCCGCGCACGCTGTTCACCACCAGCGTCGCGAGCGCCTCGCCTTCGACCTCCTCGGCGACCACCAGCAGCGGCTTGCCGAGCTTCGCGACGTGCTCGAGCAGCGGCAGCAGCTCGCGGATGGTGGAGATCTTCTTGTCGTGCAGCAGGATCGAGACGTCCTCGAGCACCACGCTCTGCTTTTCCGGGTTATTGATGAAGTACGGCGACAGGTAGCCGCGGTCGAACTGCGTGCCCTCGACCACCTCGAGCTCGTTGGCGAGCCCCTTGCCGTCCTCGACGGTGATCACGCCCTCGCGGCCGACCTTCTGCATCGCCTCGGCCACCATCTCGCCGATCGAGGCGTCGTTGTTGGCCGAGATCGACGCCACCTGCGCGATCTCGGTGGGCGTGGTGCAGGGCCGCGCGAGCTTGCCGAGCGCCTCGGTGAGCGCCTCGACCGCCTTGTCGATGCCGCGCTTGAGGTCCATCGGGTTCATGCCCGCGGCGACGGACTTCATGCCCTCGTTGACGATCCCGGCGGCGAGCAGCGTCGCGGTGGTGGTGCCGTCGCCGGCCACCTCGGCGGTCTTGGCGGCCACCTCGCGTGCCATCTGGGCGCCCATGTTCTCGAAGCGGTCTTCCAGCTCGATCTCCTTCGCCACGATCACCCCGGAGTTGATCACGGTGGGCGGGCCCCAGGAGCGCTCGAGCACCACGGTGCGCGCCTTGGGGCCGAGCGTGATGCGCACCGCGTCGGCGAGGATGTTGAGCCCCTTGACGAGCCGCGCGTGCGCCGGCTCGCCGAACAGTACCTGTTTGGCAGTCATGCGGAAAGCTTATTCCTGCGCCGGGGCGCGCGCTTGACGTAGGTCAAACGGCGTAGGTCGAGCGGACCAGGGTGGCTGGCGATCGTTTTGCATGGTCTTCTGCGGACAATGGAGCCAGTCCGATGAAGATCTGCGTACGCTGTAATTTCGACAGCAGCGGGAAAGAAAATCCCTGCGTGTTCCATCTCGGGGTTCGCCGCCTGCCGGTGGTGGAGATCCTCGACCGCTGGAACGACGCCGGCCGCCGCTACTTCGAGGTGAGCGTCGAGGACGGCCGGCACTTCGTGCTGCGCCAGGAGCCTGCGACGCGCGTCTGGGAGCTCGCCGGGGTATTCGCGGCGAGCGCGCCGCCGCGCCCGGCGAAGCCGCAGGCAGCCAAGCCGCGCAGCCGCTGGTTCTCCCTGGGCCGCTAAGGATCGGCGCGGCACATCGTGTCGAGGCGCTCCGCCACCTTGCGCGAGCACGCCAGCAGATCGTCCCGGCGGCGCCGGATGCTTTCGATCAGTGCCTGATCGGCGGCGCTGTGCGCTCCCGCCGGGATCTCCTTCACGAAGTACTCCAGCCTGCGGAGCTGGACCTGGATGTTGACGAGCTGCGCATCAAGCCGTTCCAGTTTTCCTTCCATGTCGCCCCCTTGGTCTCGGGCGGATTCTATGAATCGGCATCCCCGCTTCCGGGCGGAATAGCAAAACGGACCGTCACACATCTGACACATTTCACCTGGGCTTTCGCGCCACAAGGCTGATCAGGGCGGAGCGCCCGGCGTGCTGCGTGCCCTCGGCCAGCTCGGCCTCGTATTCGCGCAGCTCCTCGATGGCGAGCGAGGCGAAGGCGGAGCGCAGCAGTTCGGGCGTGTAGAGGTTCTCCACATGCGGCGGCCCGCCGGTCCGGTACTCGAGCTGCTTCGGCGTGTAGCCCTGCAGGAGCAGCAGGCCGCCCGGCGCGAGGGCCCGCACGATGCGCTCGAACAGGAAGCTGCGCATCGCGGGATCGGCGAACTGCACGAAGATCGCCGCCACCACGTCGAAGGCCGCCTCGGGCCAGCGCCAGTCGTAGACGCTCGCCACCTCGTAGCGCACGAGCACGCCGCGCTCGGCGGCGAGGCGCCGCGCCTTGTCCACGCCGGGCGGCGAGAAGTCGAAGGCGGTCACCTCGAGACCCTGCTCGGCGAGCCAGACGCTGTTGCGGCCTTCGCCGTCGGCGACGCATAGCGCGCGCTGGCCGGCCTTCAGGAGATGCGCCTTCGAGGCGAGGAAGGCGTTCGGCGCGGTGCCGAAGATGTACCCCGGCGCGGAAAAGCGGCCGTTCCAGCGCTCGAGCTCCGCGCTCATCAGCGGCCGAACACGAGGAAATACTGATAAGGCAGGAAGGCGTGCTCCTCGAGCAGCCGGTAGCCGGCCTGCGCCAGCTCCGCCTTGACGCGCTCCGGGGCGATGCGCGCCTGCCTCGGCGGCCCCTCGGGCGAATCGAGCTTGAAATCGATCACCGCGACTCGGCCGCCGGGCCGCAGGTCGCCGGCGAGGCGCCGGAAATAGCGGCTGCGCTCCTCGACGTGGTGGTAGACGTCCACCAGCAGGACGAGGTCGACCTTCTCCGGAAGGCGTGGGTCGTGCGGCGCGCCTTCCACCGCAACCATGTTCGACAGGCCCTCGCGACTCGCCCGCCCGGAAAGGTACTTGACCATGTCGGGCTCGATGTCGACCGCGTACACGCTTCCCTTCGGCATCATGTTGGCGAGACGCACCGCGAAATAGCCGGTGCCGGCACCCAGGTCGGCGACGCGCGCGTCGGGGGCGAGCGCGAGCGCCTTGATGACCTGGTGCGGCTTCTGCCAGGCGTCGCGCTCCGGGTCGTCGAACACCTGCGCCCACTTCTCGGCGTCGCCGAAGCTGTGCTGGTGAGTGTGCGGCGCCTGCGCCGCCGCCTGATGGATGAGCGCCAGGCCGGCGATGAAGGCGATCGACATCCGGGAAATCATGCGAGCGTTCTCCTCAAGGCGACGTAGTAGAGCACCGGGATCACCACCAGGGTGAGCACGGTGGAGACCAGGATGCCGAAGATAAGCGAAATCGCGAGACCGTTGAAGATCGGGTCGTCGAGGATGAAGGCGGCGCCGAGCATCGCCGCGGCCGCGGTGAGCGCGATCGGCTTGGCGCGCGCCGCCGCCGAGGCGATCACCGCCTCGCCGGGCGGCATGCCCTCGGCGAGCTTGAGATTGACGAAATCGACCAGCAGGATCGAGTTCCTCACGATGATGCCGGCGAGCGCGATCATGCCGATCATCGAGGTGGCGGTGAAGTTCGCGCCCAGCGCCGCATGCCCCGGCATCACGCCGATCAGCGTGAGCGGGATCGGCGCCATGATGACCAGCGGCACGAGATACGAGCGGAACTGCGCCACCACCAGCAGGTAGATGAGGATCAGGCCGACCGCGTAGGCGAGGCCCATGTCGCGGAAGGTCTCGTAGGTCACCTGCCACTCCCCGTCCCACTTCAGCGCGTACTCGCGGTACGGGTCGGAAGGCTGGCGGATGAAGTACTCGCCGATCTCGGGCAGGCGGCTCCTCGCGGCGAACATGCCGTAGAGCGGGCTGTCGACCCGGCCTGCCTGGTCGCCGACCACGTAGACCACCGGCAGCAGGTCCTTGTGGTGGATCGCGCGGTCGCGCTCCGAGACGACCGGGGTCACCACTTCCGAGAGCGGCACCAGCGTGCCCTGCGGAGTGCGGATCGCGAGCTTGAGCATCTCCGAGAGATCGCCCTGGCGCTCCGCCGGCAGCGCGACGCGCACCGGCACCTCGTACTTCGACTGGCCGTCGTGCAACGGCGTGACGTCGGCGCCGGCGAGCGCGAGGCGCATGGTCTCCACCACGTCGCGGCGCGCCACGCCGAGCACCGAGGCCTTCGCCTGGTCGATCTTGAGCTGCAGGCGCGGCGCCGCGTCCTCGACCGAGTCGTCGACGCCGACGACGCCCGGGGTGGCCTCGAGCGCCGCGCGCACCTCCTTCGCGACGCGGATGCGCCCGGCCTCGTCCGGCCCGTACACCTCGGCCACGATCGGCGAGAGCACCGGCGGCCCGGGCGGCACCTCGACCACCTTCACTTTGGCGCCCCAGGCGCGGCCGATCTCCTCCAGCCGCGGCCTCACCGCCTGCGCGATGTCGTGACTCTTGCGGTCGCGGCTTTCCTTCGGCGCCAGGTTCACCTGCAGGTCGCCCATCTCGGCGCCGGCGCGCAGGTAGTACTGGCGCACCAGCCCGTTGAAGTTGATCGGCGCCGAGAGCCCGGCGTACGCCTGGTAGTCGGTCACCTCCGGCACGGTGGCGAGATAGGCGCCCATGTCGTGCAGCGCGCCGGCGGTGACTTCGAGCGGCGTGCCCGCGGGCATGTCGACCACCACCTGGAACTCCGACTTGTTGTCGAAGGGCAGCATCTTGAGGACCACCCAGCCCGCCAGCGGCAGCGCGGCCGAGGCGACGATGAGCGAGAGCATCGCGAGCGCGAGGAACCAGCGGTTGCGCGCCCGCGCTACGAAGGGGTTCAGTATTTTTCCGAAAAAGCTTTTCAACCGTTCGGGTTTTTCCCGATGATCAACCCGCTTGAAAAACTTCAACGCGAGCCAGGGCGTCACGGTGAAGGCGATGGCGAGCGAGATCAGCATTCCCATGCTGGCGTTGATCGGGATCGGGCTCATGTACGGGCCCATCAGGCCGCTCACGAAGGCCATCGGCAGCAGCGCCGCGATCACGGTGAAGGTGGCGAGGATGGTCGGCCCGCCGACTTCGTCGACCGCGACCGGGATGATCTCGCCGAGCGCCCGGCGCTCCAGGCCCATGCGGCGATGGATGTTCTCCACCACCACGATCGCGTCGTCGACCAGGATGCCGATCGAGAAGATGAGCGCGAACAGCGACACCCGGTTCAGGGTGAAGCCCCAGGCCCAGGAGGCGAACAGCGTGGTGGCGAGCGTGAGCAGCACCGCCGCGCCGACGATCAGCGCCTCGCGCCAGCCGAGCGCGGCGAACACCAGCGCCACCACCGCGAGCGTGGCGAAGATGAGCTTCTGGATGAGCTGCTGCGCCTTGTCGTTCGCCGTGGCGCCGTAGTTGCGCGTCACGGCTACCTGCACGTCGTGCGGAATGATGGTGCCGCGCAGCTCCGCGGCGCGCTCGAGCACGCGCTCGGCGACCCGCACCGCGTTCTCGCCCGGCTTCTTGGTCACCTGCAGCGTCACCGCCGGGTGCTCGCCCCGGGCGTTGCCGGTCCAGACGTAGCGTCCCGGCTGCGGCGGCCCGTCGAGCACCGCGGCGACGTCGCTCACATACACCGGCCGGTTCTCGAGCACGCCGATCACCAGGCCGCCGATGTCGGCGGCGGACTCGAGGAAGTTGCCGGTCTCGACCACGATCTCGCGGTTGTCGCGCACCACGCTGCCCGCCGGGAGCGAGACGTTGGCGAGCTGCAGCGCGTTGCGCACCTCGAGCGGCGTGACGCCGTGGGCGTTCATCCGGTCGGCGTCGAGCAGCACGCGCACCGCGCGCCCCGGGCCGCCGAGCGTCTGCACCTCGCGCGTGCCGGGCACGCGCTTCAGCTCGACCTCGGCGGCGTGCGCGACGCGCTCGAGCTCGTAAGCGCCGGCCGCGGGATCGTCGCTCCAGAGCGTGAGCGCCACCACCGGGACGTCGTCGATTCCCTTGGGCTTCACCACCGGCTCGCCAATGCCGACCGTGGGCGAGACCCAGTCGCGGTTGGAATCGATGGTGTTGTACAGGCGCACCAGCGCCTCGGTGCGCGGCACGCCGACCTCGAACTGCACCGTGAGCACCGCCATTCCCGGGCGCGACACCGAATACACGTGCTCGACCCCGCTCATCTGCGCCAGCACCTGCTCGGCGGGGGTCGCCACCAGCGCCTCGACGTCTCTTGCGGAGGCGCCGGGAAACGGGATCAGCACGTTCGCCATGGTGACGTTGATCTGCGGCTCCTCCTCGCGCGGGGTCACCGCGACCGCGAACAGGCCGAGCAGGAACGCGACCAGCGCGAGAAGCGGCGTGAGCTGCGAGTCCTGGAAGAAGCGCGCGATGCGCCCGGAAATTCCCATGCCTGCTTCAGCCCGCGGGCGCCGACATGCCGGCCTTCACCGGATCGAGCGCGACGCGCTCGCCCGGCTTGAGGCCGGCGAGCACCTCGACCGCGCGCTCGTCGCCGGCGACGCCCAGGCGCACCTGGCGCAGCAGCGGGCGGCCGTCATCGCCGAGCACGTAGACGGCGGTAAGCTCGCTCCTGCGGATCACCGCGGCACGCGGCACGAGGAGCTTGGGCGCGGCGCCGACCGCGAAGTGCGCGCGCGCATACACGCCCGGATAGATCCCGCGCACGTCTCCCGGCAGGTCGAGCCGCACGCGCGTGGTATGGGTGCGCGGATCGGCCGCCGGCACGACGGTGATTCTCTTCACGTCGACCCAGCGCCCGAGCGAGGGC
>DATKAX010000397.1:0-4613 GCA_035514595.1 Burkholderiales bacterium | reverse complement strand
CATGGCAACGCCGGACTACAACTCCGGCAAGGCAGTGAACGGAACCGGGCCCTACAAGTTCGGCGAGTATGTATCCGGTGACCGCGTGGTGCTGGTGGCAAACGACAAGTACTACGGCCCCAAGCCGGCCTTCGCCAAGGTCCGCTTTCGCATGATCACCAACTCCGCCGCCCGGGTGGCCGCGCTGCTGGCGGGTGACGTGCAGATGATCGAGGCGGTGCCCACCGCGGACATCGCCATGCTGAAGAAGGACGCCCGCGTGTCGCTGGCCTCCACCGTGTCCAACCGCGTCATCTACCTGCACATGGACTCCGGGCGCGAGCGCAACTCGCCGTTCGTGACCGATACCGCCGGCAAGGCGATGGAGGCCAACCCCCTGCGCGACCCGCGCGTGCGCAAGGCGCTGTCCATGATGATCGACCGCAACACCATCGTCTCGCGCATCATGGAGGGCGAGGCCAGGCCCGCCGGCCAGTTCCTACCCGAGACCTTCCATGGCACCAGCAAGCGCCTTGCAGCCGAAAAGTACGACCCGGAGGGCGCGAAGAAGCTGCTGGCGGCAGCCGGCTATCCAAACGGCTTCGGGCTGACGCTGCACACGCCCAACAACCGCTACATCAACGACGAGAAGATCTCGCAGGCGGTGGCGCAGTTCCTGACCCGCGGCGGTATCCCGACCAAGGTGGACGCCATGCCCTCGGCAGTGTTCTTCTCCCGCGGCTCGAAGCTGGAGTTCTCGTTCCTGCTCGCCGGCTGGGGCGCCGGGACCGGGGAGAACAGCTCGCCGCTGCGCTCGCTGGTGGCGTCGTTCGACCCGAAGCTGGGCTACGGCGCGGCCAACCGCGGGCGCTTCTCGGACGCCGGCGTCGACGCGATGATCCACACCGCGCTCGAGACCATCGACGACACCAAGCGCGGCCTGATGCTCGCCGCGGCCACCGACAAGGCGATCGGCGAGCTGACCGGCGTCATCCCGCTGCACTACGAGGTCAGCACCTGGGGCTTGAAGAAGGGCCTCGCCTACAAGGCGCGGGTGGACCAGTACACCCTCGCGCACGAAGTGACCGTCGCCAAGAAGTAAGCCGTGACGGTCTACGTCCTGCGCCGCCTGACGCAGGCGCTGCTGGTCCTGTTCGTCACTTCGGGACTGGTGTTCGGCGGGCTGTACCTGGTCGGCGACCCGGTGGAGATCCTGGTCAACCCGCAGGCCGACCAGGAGGAGCGCGCCCGCACCGCGGCCGCGCTCGGCCTGGACCGGCCGGCGCTGGAGCAGTACGGGATCTTCCTCAAGGGCGCGTTCAGCGGCGATCTCGGAAAGTCCTTCGTCTTCGGTCGTCCGGCGCTGGAGGTCATCCTGGAGCGCATGCCGGCGACGCTGGAACTCGCGTTCCTCGCCATGGTGATCTCGGTCGGGTTGGGAATCCCGCTCGGGCTCTACGCTGGCCTGCGCCCGCACAGCTTTGGCGCCAAGACCATCATGGCGGGCTCCATCCTCGGTTTCTCGCTGCCCACCTTCTGGGTCGGACTGCTGCTCATCATGGTGTTCGCGGTGCAGCTGGGCTGGCTGCCGTCCACCGGCCGTGGCCCGACCACCGAGTTCCTCGGCGTGCAGGTCTCGATCCTGACCTGGGAAGGCCTGCGCTACGCGCTGCTGCCCTCGCTCAACCTGGCCCTGTTCAAGCTCTCACTCATCATCCGCCTGACCCGGGCGCAGGTGCGCGAGCAGTCGCTGCTCGACTACATCCGCTTCGCGCGCGCCAAGGGGTTGCGGCGCAGCCGCGTCATCGGCGTTCACCTGATGAAGAACATCCTGATCCCGCTGGTCACCGTGATCGGCCTGGAGCTGGGCTCGGTGATCGCCTTCGCCGTGGTCACCGAGACCATCTTCGCCTGGCCCGGCATGGGCAAGCTGGTGATCGATTCCATTTTCCAGCTCGACCGGCCGATCGTGGTGGCCTACCTGCTGGTGACGGTGTTCCTGTTCATCCTCATCAATCTCGCGGTGGACCTGCTGTACTCGGCGCTCGACCCGCGGGTGCGCCTCACCGAGCACAAGGGATGAGGCAGCCGCCATGAGCGCAGTCCTGCCTTCCGCGCTGCCCGCGCCGCAAACGCCGCTGCAGCGTTTTGTGGAGGAATTCTTCGAGTCCAGGATCGCCACGCTCGGCTTCGTCTTGCTGGCGGCGGTGGTGCTGGTGGCGCTGTTCGCGCCGCTGATCGCGCCGCAGAACCCCTACGACCTCGCCAAGCTGGACCTGATGGACTCGCGCCTGGCGCCGGGCGAGAAGGGCATCGGCGGCGCGACCTACCTCCTGGGCACCGACGGCCAGGGCCGTGACATGCTCTCGGCGATCCTGTACGGGCTGCGGGTGTCGCTCTACGTCGGCGTGGTCAGCGGCATCATCGCGCTCACCCTGGGCGCGCTGACCGGCGTGTTCGCGGCCTACGCCGGCGGGCGCATCGAGCAGTTCGTGATGCGCGTGGTGGACATCCAGCTCGGCTTCCCGACGATCCTGGTGGCGCTGATCCTTCTCGCGGTGCTGGGCAAGGGCGTGGACAAGATCATCATCGCGCTGGTGTGCGTGCAGTGGGCTTACTACGCCCGCACCGCGCGCTCGGCGGCGCTGGTGGAGCGCAGCAAGGAGTACATGGAGGCGGCGCGCGGCCTTGGCCTGTCCGGCACCCGCATCGTGCTGCGGCACCTGCTGCCAAACGCGCTGCCGCCGCTCATCGTGGTCGGCACCGTGCAGGTTGCCCATGCCATCGCGCTAGAGGCGACGCTCTCGTTCCTGGGCCTGGGCCTGCCCCCCACCGAGCCCTCCCTCGGCCTGCTGATCGCCAACGGCTACGAGTACCTGATGTCGGGAAAGTACTGGATCAGCTTCTATCCCGGCGTGGCGCTGCTGGTCACCATCCTCGCCATCAACCTGGTGGGCGACCAGTTGCGCGACGTGCTCAATCCGCGCCTGGCGAAGTGAGCCTGCGATGACGGCGCTGCTCCAGGTGGAAGGCCTGGTCACGGAGTTCGCCGGGCGCGAGGGGCGGCTGCGCGCCGTGGACGGTGTCGGCTTCAGCCTGGCGCGCGGGGAGATCCTTGGCCTGGTGGGAGAGTCCGGGTCCGGGAAATCCGTGACCGGCTTCTCCATCATGGGGCTGGTGGATGCGCCCGGGCGCATTGCCGGCGGCAGCGTGAAGTTCGACGGCATGGAACTGGTGGGCATGACCGAGGGCGAGCTTCGCCGGCTGCGCGGCAAGCGCATCGCCATGATTTTCCAGGACCCGATGATGACGCTCAACCCGGTGCTGTCCATCCAGACCCAGATGCTGGAGAGCGTGCTCGCGCACGACGCGGTGTCGCGCGACGAGGCGCGGCGGCGCGCCATCGAGGCGCTGGGACTGGTCGGCATCGCCTCGCCGGAGGCGCGCCTGGCGCAGTACCCGCACCAGTTCTCCGGCGGCATGCGCCAGCGGGTGGCGATCGCCATCGCGCTGCTGCACCGGCCGGACCTGATCATCGCCGACGAACCCACCACGGCGCTGGACGTGACCGTGCAGGGGCAGATCCTGTACGAGATGCAGCGCCTGGTGCGCGAATCGGGCGCCGCGTTGGTGTGGATCACGCACGACCTCGCGGTGGTCGCCGGACTCGCCGACCGCATCGCCGTGATGTACGCCGGGCGCATCGTCGAGCAGGGCAGCACGACCGAGGTGCTGGACGCGCCGCTGCATCCGTACACTCGAGGGCTGCTGGATTCCGTGCCCGCGGCGAACGTGTCCGGCGGGCGGCTGCGGCAGATCCCCGGCATGACGCCGTCGCTCGCGCACCTGCCGACGGGATGTGCCTTCCGCGACCGCTGCGGCCATGCGGATACGGCTTGCGGCGAGATTCCCGGGATCACCCTTCGCGGTTCGCGCCAGGTGCGCTGCCACCATCCACTATGAGCCGGACGCTGCTCGAGTTCCGTGACGTCTCCAAGCGCTTCGAGAAGCGCCTGGACGCCATCGAGCGGTTCGCCCTGCGCCTGGGCGCCGGCGTGGCCGGCCATGTCGTGCACGCGGTGGACCGGGTTTCATTCTGTGTCGCCGAAGGCGAGGTGGTCGGGCTGGTGGGCGAATCCGGCTGCGGCAAATCCACGCTCGGGCGCCTCGCCTGCGGCCTGCACGCGCCCACCGACGGCGCTGTGTACTACAAGGGCGAGGCAGTGGAGGGTAAGCCGGTGCGCGCGGTGCAGATGATTTTCCAGGACCCGTTCTCCTCGCTCAACCCACGCATGCGGGTGGAGGAAATCGTGGGCGAGGCGCCACGGGTGCATGGCCTGGTAGCGGCCGCGGACATCCCGGACTACGTCGCGCAGCTCCTGCGCCGTGTAGGCCTCGACCCCTCGTATCGTCGCCGCTACCCGCACCAGTTCTCCGGCGGCCAGCGGGCGCGCATCGGGATCGCCCGCGCACTTGCGGTGAAACCCGAGTTCCTGGTCTGCGACGAAGCGGTGGCGGCGCTGGACGTGTCCATCCAGGCGCAGGTGCTGAACCTGTTCATGGATTTGCGGGAAAGCCTTGGCCTGACCTACCTGTTCATCAGCCATGACCTGGGCGTGGTGCGCCACCTCTCG